>MFXT01000001.1 GCA_001788955.1 Candidatus Peribacteria bacterium RIFCSPHIGHO2_02_FULL_49_16
ACCACTTGAGCGGACAGTGCAGCAGACGTTTGCGTCATGATGATGAACAGAACAAACACAACTGCAATGCCACTAAAAATCCAGTGCGAATTCTTATAAGAAAGTTTCTTCTTTTTCATCTGAGCACATTATGTCCCGCTCTCGACATCGGGACTTGTGGAAGCGTTCTCAATGGGCATACCCTCTATAATCCAGTTACGGAGCCCTCCTTTTATGCGCAAGAGATTCAAAAAGCCCTGATGCTCAAGGTATCCGTACGCAACGCCAGAGAGGCTACCGCCCGTACAGATCAGCACGATCGTTTTGCCGCTTTTGGGAAGTTCGCCGTGCTGTTCAAATAACTTTTGAATGGGAATATTGATAGATCCCTTCGCATGGTTTTCGTCGTAGTCAGCCGTCTGCCGCACGTCGATAAACATGTATTTCTCAGGATTCGCACTGTAATCTGCCCAAAATTCCGCAGGGTCAATGTCTTTGGTCTCCGGCGCAACAAGATTTAAGTGCTTGAGCGGCGTCAGGTAGATCGCAAGCATGACCGCAATTGCAGTGGCTACAACAACGATCAAAATCGCATGGGTGCTTTTCATGCCAATAGTTTACTACACCCACGCTTCATTTGACATTCACGATGGCGCATATATACTGCCTTTAATCAGAAAAAACCCTTGCAGGTTACGTGCCTGCCGGGGGTTTTTCTTTGGTAATGAGCGCTAAAAGATAATTGGTTTCCGCTCAATGTGCATTGATTCGATCCAGCGGATTCGTGCCTTTTTGTCCTCGGAATAGTAGACGATGATGAGACGAGTTCCCGAGCGAAAACGACATTCGTACCATCCGCGATCAAGTTTCTTCCGGCCTAATACGCGGCTGCCTGAGAGCTGCATTTCGATCGCGTCATACAGGTCGCGAAAAAGTTTCTCGCCGTTAGAAAATACATTCTGCAAAATCGCATCCTCACTCCATATACCAGTGTCGCTGTACAATTCGAAAAAACCCTCAATATAACTCGTGACGAAAGTTCTCACATCGACAACTGCTGATTCTCTAAACCGCAGCTCCATGACGGATTCTGCGCTCCGCTGCCGCCCGTTTCTTCCATGCTGCTCTGAGACGCGCGCGCAGATCCTCCACCGCTTCCTGTACGGCACCGCTGGTAAGGGATCGGACTTCACGTATGGAATATCCCTCCTTAGATTTGGCTTGTTTTTTGGAAGCCATATGATGGTGAGAGTATAACATACGTATGTATGGCCAATGAACCGTCCTACAGCACAGAATGATCTAAAGCTGGTCCTCATGAGGAGCCTTGTATTTTGAATATCTCCCCGGCGACATGATGTTATCAGGATCAAGTGCCTTCTTGATCTTCTCCGCCGTCTGCCAAAACGGATGGTCCATATCCACCACCATATCCATCGCGTGAATGCCAGCGCGATACAGCGGATACCCGTGTGTGTTTCCCGCAACTGCGAGCGCTCGATAACATGCATGCGCTCGTTTCGTCTCGGCGTCATTCTGACGGTCGAAGAGGAGCGGTAGCGCAAGATATAAGGAATGTTCGGTGAATGTACTGAAACCAATCAATGGATCGAATCCCTGCGCTCGACAAATAGCCTCGATACTCTCAACGGCTTGTTCGACAGACGCGCCTTTCAACGCGACAACTCCCGAGTAGAAGATGAGTCCGCAACGAGCCTCATCGTCCGGATCGAGGCTATACCGACCCATGAATGCCCGGTACTCTGAAGCACTCATCCCACCCAACAATTTCCAATAGGGCAATCTGCCAGGTCGATCCGACGATGTCGCTCCTTCGGCGCCAGCGAGGGACGACCCCAAAACGCGTAACATTCTGGCGTATGTGTGCAAAAAAGATATTCGATCGAGTAATCGTTGCGTTCTTGTGACCCATGAACGATTCCAAAAAATAATCGGCCATCCCGTCATTCCCCACATGCGCTTTCGAAGCGTTGTCCGGACGCCAGGCATCGTGTATCGATTGCCGCGAATCGCTATCAAAACAAACCAATCGGTCAGGTGGCGGTCTTTCGCGATGATTTTAAAAAAGGATTCCGGAATCATGCCATCGACAAGAGCTTCCTTTGGATATTTCACGATTCGGGTCGAAAGCAGTGCGATGTGCTGTATGCGTATGCTCACAACGCTATCGCCAAGTTCCGACAAAAGTGTGCTCGAAACATCAATAAGATCGCGTAGCGATTTCCCCCTTTTCAAAGCCAAGGCACATACTTCAATCCGCTCAGACTTGCGTGTAAGCGCGATCGTTGCTGAAACGACAATACCCAAATTACTTTGCGCAAAGAGGCCGTCGAGATACGGTCCCGTCCCCCATTTGAAATATCCTGAACCCTGATCGGCAAAAGACGAGCGATAGAGCGTCCCGTCTGCGAGCACAACCTCCAAGGACCGTATCGAATCAAACCTGTCCACGTACCCGCTTGCTCCGTGTCCACGCTCGAGTGCATTTCCTATGATGCTGCACCCGCCGCCGCCGCCGGTAACTTCGACGAGAAACCGATGCCCTTCTTTATCGAGAAATTGTCTTAACTGCGACTGCGTGACTCCTGGTTCGAGCGTGACAAGACCGAGCTGCTTATCAAAAGCAATAATGCGATTGAGCTGCGACAAATCGACCACGACTGATCCCGGAGACACCGGGTTGGCGCTTCCATAGCCCCAATTATTACCCGTGCTGATTGGATAGAGCGAAATCTTGTACTTTGATGCTATCCGAATAATTCCTATAACCTCACCTCTATCGTGGGGCTTGAGAGCGATTGGGATAGCTGCATGAAGTCCGAGAGTTGAGGTTCCGTATAATTCTTCAGCAGTTTTTTTGAATATAACGGATTGAACTCCCAAAAGCTTCTGAAATTCGAGCACAGCTCCTTCTGCTATTTGAGACCTCATGGACGGATTATATATGCACAGCTGTTTATAGAGGAAGACATGCCACTATCCACAGGGTGATCTGAGTCATCATTGACAATTCATGAATTTTAAGGTAGTATCAAAAATAGCGCCATGAAGCTGCGCACTGCGCTCAGTAAATGGCTCTGTCGCTAAAGGAGGGCGACCATGAAACAGCAAGTTCCACTCTTGTCGGCCATCGCAATGGCCGCAATGATTGCGACTGCCGGCGCGCAGACCGCTGGCGAACGGTATTTCGAAGGCATGAAGCGGCTGACGGAATTCACCGGGCGCCAGGATTTCTGCCTGACGATGGCGCGGAACCCGCTCAGGCTGCGGGTTGAGGGCAATACGCTCTCCAACATGCCTCGCACCTGTAGCGGCCCCATTATCGCCGCCGACGGCCACATACGCGGCCAGTGCCATGCCGATGGTGCGGTGTACAACAGCAGCGGATGGCTGCGGGGCGCGACCATTCTTCTCGAGCTCCACGTGGTGTACCCCGTGAGCACCTGCACATATAATCTGGATATGCGGGAAATCGGGGAGCAGCAGGCGTCGAGTCGCTAAGCAAATGCCCGTTGGGCGATTGCGGGGGCAGCCTCGGTTTATCCGGGGCAGCCCCCTTTCTTAATTTACCCTCACATTAGGAGAAGTCGGTACGCAGGGAGTCAGTACCCAAACCGGCAAGCTTGCTACTTCGAGCGAAAGCGGATCGCTCGTAAGGCGAAGCGAACTCAAAGAGGAAATTTTAATAGCGGGATTTAGAATCTCTGAATAAAACCCTGCTTGCATAAAGAATTCTGATGCTTCGCGACGTGTCATATTATTTAATGTGCGCATATCTCTGCCTGTAGCATCTGCAATCGCTTGCAGCACATGGTTGCGATTTTTTCTTTCCCTGTCGAAATGCAGAACATCTGTTGTAATAAGGGCGCCTCCTCGCTCCTTCAACATCCTGTGGATATTGCGCAAGAATGCTTTTTTTTCTTCGATATCTAGATACATCATGAACCCCTCTGAGATGACCGCCAGCGGGGTAATTGGAAGCGACTCTAAAACTTGATTGACCGCTGATTCATCCGATGTGAGTGCGTCAAATCCGATCCACTTTAGATTTGGGCGTTTTAATTGTCGCTGTTCAAGCAATCGATCCGTGATGACTCGGGCCTTACCAAGCATCTCAGGCAGATCGGTTGACACATAGGTAAGATGCGGATCTTCTGTGAGAATAAGACCGCGCGGCGAAAGCCCGGCCGCAATCTCCACGACGCTCTTAAATTTACGCGCATAAGCATTACATTTCTTGAATCGCCCCTCAGCAACTACAGCAAGAAATCCGGCTTCTGAAAATCGATCCTTTAGCATATTCCGTGCCACATGCTCTGATCCAGAAGCATCAGCAATGTCCCGCGCCCAGGGAATGTCTGAATGGCCACGAAAATATGCCATCAATTCAGCAGTTGGACTTGTTTTAATCATATTCGGCATACTCAACGAACGGTTCTCGATCTGTTTATTTATTGCCCATCTGGCTGAGATACTATAAAAAAATCGTGGGATCCTACGAATTATACTACAAAAAGTCATTTCTTTGACGGATCTATAGATTTTTATACCGTTCACTCAAAAGCTTTCTGCTGATTTTACCTGCTTGACTCTTGGGTATTTCATCAACGAATAAAAATTTCTTCGGCAGTTTGTATGCAGAAATGCTTTGCTTAAGTTTTGAAATAATCAGCTTCGCATCCAAACCACTTGCGTGATCATTTTTTTTTAACAAAGCGATTGGGTATTCGCCGAGTGTGAGGTGGGGAACGCCGAAGACTACTGAGTCTTCAATACCTTCAATGGCATTTAAATGTCTCTCGACTTCCTGAGGATATATATTGCCTCCACTTGCAGTGACAATTACGTCCTTAGCACGACCAGAGAGCGATAAGTATCCATCGGAATCAAGTTTACCGAGATCGCCTGTGATAAAAAAACCGTCAGCACGAAACGATTCTTTCGTTTTTTGCTCGTCATTCCAATATCCTTTAAATACCTGAGGCCCTTCTATTTCTATATTGCCAACTTCTCCAGGTTTAAGCTTTCGACCATACTCGTCAGTTATACGAATATTCACGCTTGGAACCGCCTTCCCAACACTTCCCGACCGCTCGCCTATGGAATTAGCAGCCATGGTCATGGCCTCACTCATGCCATACCTATCTACGATTGTTCGTCCTGTATGTTTACGAAAACGATCGGCTAAATCTCGATGAAGTGGGGCTGTAGCACAAAAAGCAAAGCGAACACTTTGCCAAGAACTGTCGTTCGCATCGGAAAGTTCTAGCAAGCTTGCGTACGTCGCAGGTGCCGCAATAAAAATAGTTGCGCGAGGTAGAAATTTCGCAATCGTGTCCGGGGTAACTCGCGCCAATAGTATTATTTTAATACCCGCATAGAGTGCGTGATTGATCGAAGTCAAAAGCCCGGTCAGGTGATACAGCGACAAGGTGTGCAAAAGGATCTCGTTAGAGCGAAATGGGAATATTTGCTGAAGCGCTTCCGCATTGGCGATAAGGTTTTTATAAGTCAACATTACACCCTTCTGCTGCCCCGTTGTGCCAGAAGTATATAGAATACAGGCAACACTGTCCGGAGGTACGGGTATGGTGTCGGAGCGCGGAGGTAAAAAAACACTTTCTTCCATAAGCGAACCATCGCTGCGTAATCCAAGTGTCCGCATATGCTTAATTTCTAAAGCCTGCGTAAGTTTTGAAAATTTTACTTCATCAGCAGGTTGACAGACAACAAGCGCAGGCGCTATGTCTTTTAATATATATTCGACCTCAGCGACAGGCATTTGCGGCCTGATTGGTACATATACGACACCAAATCGTAGGCACGCTATGTAAAAAAATAGGGCTTCTGCTGATTTTCCGACATCGACAACAATGCGATCTCCCGATTGAATACCGAGATTCTCCAATAGATGCATGAAACGCCCTGATATCCTCTCAAGATCGTTGAAGCTGTACTGCTCGCCGTTTTCGAGCTCTAAAAAAACTTTTGATCGGTCTACAGGAAAATTGGCTTGAAATACTCCGTAACAATTTCCGCTCTCCGAAGGCCGCCGCTTCTCAGTACGAAGAAAATTAAAAAAACGGAAAACCATTATAGCTTCCAACCGAGACTCAGGAGGAAGTTTTTAAAATCTATCGATATAGCCGCAAGCTTAATCGCTTGATTTTTGGTATAACTACCGGCAGAGGCCTTGCCATATTTTATAAATCGGGCACGCACATATATATCAGAACCCGAGTCCCCGCCGCTCATTAATTCGAACGGTTGGAGAATTTGCTTTATATCTTCGTATCGACTCTCACCAAAGTGAATGAGGAGGAAATTCGCATAATAAAACCGGGTATCCATGATGGCCGCGCGCAACTGTGCATCATCAATTTCCTTGGGACCGCCTTGAGACAACGCAAGCTTATACGCGGCCTCTCGGTCGGCGAGTGAGATGTTGTCGCTTAATATATAGGCACTTGCGTCCATTGCGATCGCGCGATACATGTATTGTCGCGCGCTGTTACTGGGCAAATATTGTTCATTCGGATAATTTTGGTCGCCTTTTTCTATATACGACTGCATTATCTGAGCAGCCTCTTTCGGCGTTATCGAACCGAGGCCGTTATTCACACTCAAAACCGCATATTGATACGCGATGCCGTATTCAGCAAGCGAGTTTGGATACACCTCATCCGAAGCTTTAAACATATTGATAGCTGTCCTTGTCACGTTCAATGTGGTGGCAGATGAATCGTAGTAATCAAATGGAGCTTCAGAAAAATGCTGCTGAGCAAATGTTTTATCTTGACTAAGGGCCAGCAAAGTAAGGTCCGCAAGCGCGAGCGCTCTCACTTTCGGTGCCAATGACTCATCACCGATGATCTCCTTAAAGAGGTTTACCGCCTCAGCACGATCATTGTTCTCATTTCGTTGGAAGAGGTTGAAAGCGATCATCTCCTTCATCTGAGCTGCCGCTTCAGGATTCGGAGCCTGTTCAAGAGCTGCCTTAAAATCTTCTATAGCTGCAGAGTGATCCTGACCCCGATGAAAATCCATTGCTTTCTGCAAATTTGATGTGAAGGGACTGAGAGACACGCCACCATAGTACCACCCAATCACAGCGAGAGCTGCCAATATAAGTAATACACCGCCGATGAGATACAATTTGTGCGCGGAGCCGTGTGGTTGTTCTTGTGGAGGCATAGAGCTGGTCACCTATCGGCTAGCATTCACCGGTACCTTCACCTGTACCGTCACCTGTGGAAGATTCGCAGGCAGACTCGCCGCTTTCTGAATAGCTTTCGGCGCTCTCGGCAGTTGGCGCATCGGCAAAGGCAACGTTCATTGAAAATTGTCCACGATGATTCGAGCTGGAATCAGTGGCACCTTTCTGATCAGTGGTCCTCCAATTAAAGTTGAAAATACTGAGCAAAAACACCGATGCGGCTAAACCAATCAACGAAAGAATCCTCAGCACCGAATACGAAAGCTCTCTCATGCTTGAAGTATACACTCATGAGGAGCAATGAAGAAGGCGTTTATCCACACATCAGGGAAACGGCTGCGGCAGCGTATTCACTTCATACCCTTCCAATCTCTTCGATCCTATAGGGGCATACGTTTCCATCAAGTAGAGGGGTAGGATTGCCGGGACACAGACCCGTACCGAAACGTATCCCAAATCATCGAGTATCTTGTGTTTTGCTTTGTAAACAAATATCTCATATCCATCACCGCGCTTTTTAAATTCCTCTACGAGATAATCGATTTCTTCCTGCGGAGAAACAAAGGACTTGTTGCGCGACCTATCGAGTGCACCTTCCTTTCCGGCCAAAAAAGGCTCGATGAGTGGTATGGTCTCTAATCCATACCAGAGTAAGAGTCGATTGGTGGGCCCCCAATCTTCGGTAAATGGTTCGCGATCAGACATCCGAGGCAGAGGCTCCGCTCTTTTTTGTCTGGTCGTTCGCAGCCAACTCCTCACACCGATCGCTTCGGTCATTGCACGAAGAATCGCTTTTTCTTGATCGAATCCGCATCCACCGCCCAAAGTCACGGCGGGCCCCACTCCCGTGCGATCAAGCAGTACGGCGACAAACGACGGTGCGCATAGGTCATGTGTCGTATCGAGTATCACACATTCCAATTTGTAGCGCGCGAAATCAGCGAGACATTTCATGATCTCAGCATTGCGAAGTGATTTTGGATCAATCTTTGCGGGAGCTTGTTTGGTCAGCCAATGAAAAAGAAAGGCGTCTCGTTGAATCAATTCATGGAGTCCGGATAAAACCGCCTCTTCATAGGTAAACATGCCACCGGCGCCATTGCTTATCGGCCGGCGAACGATCGGCTCATTTTCAATAAAGCGGTAATTCATGTAGACCATCTGTGCAGGGATGTATGCACTCTTTTTGCGGGTCAAGGATCTTCCCTGTACCCACTGAAAGATGCTGCAGTCATCGAACCGTCGTGACGGAAAGCGATTCTTCTGCCAGTCTGACCACTGATCTGCCACCGAAAGATCAAGAAAATATTTTTTCTTCTTGCGCATATCGGCAATCGACGCTCTGTATAAATCTTTGTTGCGATAAACAGTTTGAGTGTATCGTTCAAGAAATTCCCCGATCACCTTAGATATGGCCTCCGTAAAGTCATGCGAAACGCCGCGACTATATCCACCCTCGACAATGCTGTTCCCCCCATCCCCCGGCGAGGGTGCGGCCCACAATCGGAGCGCATAAATTTTTGGCTCATCCGGGATGATGTTGTCGAACGTTGCATGAGGCACTCGCAAGGTACCTGTCTGATAAAGGTATTCAATAATTGCCTGCCACTCCATCGGCACAGGATAGAGTGGGTCTTCAAAAACAACGGGCGTCTTTCGAAACAATTCTGATCGATGAGATGATACGTTATTGCGCAGTTTGATCAAAAGAGATTCACGCATCGTGAGTGGGATCGTATATCTGCCAGCTGACGTGGGGACCTCATCGAATGCGCGAAGATATGATTGCATATTCGGGAGAAAATAGTGAGCAGCCGTCTCCCCTTTTTTAGATGTCTCTGTGCGTCCGTTTTCTGGCATATCTTTATGATTTCATGATTCGCGCGACTCCGAGCAGCATGTGCCCTGCCGCATCAATCCACGCATCGCTATTTTGGTGATCGTGACGAAAACCGCCCCGAAGCATATCACGCATACTTTTTGTGACGAAAAAAAGATTATTTTCATCATACTGCCTGTCAAAAAGCCATTGTCCTGCACGCTTGAGTTCTTTTGCATGCGCAACAGCCTCGAGCGCAAGCACCTCAAATACCTTCCCCGTGCTTCGTGTGTATGCAAACGATGAGGTTGTAGATTGCGGAAACGAACCGTCGTCTTGCTGCATCTTGGAGAGCCACTGAGCAATCCGCTCTGAAAAAGCTGGGTCGGATTTTTCGAACGCACGCACGAGCTCCGCATATATCGCGAGATTCATCGACTCGCCACTCGCCTGTGCTCGCACGAATCGCTCATGCGATATCACTCGCATATCACGAAGCTTAGAAGCAATGTCGAGATCATGCTCATCGGCGTACGAAAGGCATCCCACCACTTGTCCGACCGTGATCGTATCGGCAGTAGCAAAATCAAAAGATTTCACGAGGCGCGAAACGATCATCTGTATTGCGTCTCGATCTCCCAAGGTACGGGCTAACTGCCCCGTATAGGCGAGGACCGGAGGAATGTTGACCTGTGGAAGCGAGTGTTCAAACATGTATTTCTTTACAAAATCCAGCGACTTTTGGGCAGATGCTACATATTCGCTGTGGCCAGTGACGTGCCCAAACTCTGCAAGCGCCCACGCTGTACACGGGAGCCGAATCCAATCGACGCGTGGTCCAATTGCTCTCACGGGACTTATGATTGGCGGCAGGTTGCCGTCTGGCTCTTGAATACGCAGCAGCCATTCAGCCGCCGCATGCCCCATCGCTCCAAATGAAAAAGCTGCCACAGGTTTCTTGCTGCTCGGGCCAGTGAGCGAATGCGTCGTCGATTCCTTGGGAAGCGCGATGAAATCATGCACCTCAAAAATCAATACACGCGCATCGCGCGAGAGCGAGCTCAGCCGCGCCTTTTCTGTCGCAAGATTTTGCAAGAATCCTGAGAGGTTCGCAAATTTCTGCACATTGAATGTACTCGGGAGAAAAAATCCCTTCTTATCTTTCGTTTGTATCACATAGCCTTTGTCCGCATAAATGCTATTGCTCGAAATCTCTTCTGGCGTAAGTGTAAATCTCATGTCACTCATGACGGTGATTTGGACAGCGATGCGATCTATATCTTCGTCGCGAATGGGTTTGTGACGATTATCTGCACACGCGAGTCTCGCCGCTTTTGCGACCCCCTCTGCAAGCGGCGCACCTTCAACAAAAATCGACCCGCGAATATGACCATCTACCCAGAGCGCCACATCAACATTGGCAGGCAACGTAAAACGCGGTAAGAGGCTGCTTCGCTCCAGTCGTGTAATTTCTCCATGCACCACATATGCAGAGATTGATTTTCTAGCAATCTCTGCGAGCCGCATACGCTCGGCAGCAGTCAGGCCATGTCGAAGCGGTGTCTCCTCACGTATCCTGCTTTTCTTTTCCCAAATGCCAAGGGTCGGTGATCGAAAGAGATGTGTCCATTCTTCCGATACATTCCGCCGATATTCCTGCGAGTTAAAAAAATGGACAATGAATGTAGCATCGGTTTCTTGAGGTCGAAAAACTTTACGCGGCATGCAGCCGGCACGCATGGGAAATTTGAAGCGATAAAAATCCTTTTGCGTGCCGTTTTCAACAAGAATAACGTCGTCAGGTCCCACGATATCGCTTGCCCAAGAAAAGAATTCTCTCACTTGCGTCCGATCTTGTAGGAAACGGAACATGATCAATCAAAAAGAAGAGCGTAGACAACGGATTCAGTAACGCCATCTATATCCAGAAAACGTTCAATTTCCTCGTCCTTTGTTCCTGCGATTGCAGTACATTTGAGTCCAAGAGATTCGGAGACAAGATACAAATTTTGCCCCACATGGCCAGCCTCTATCAAAATGTTGCGGTAGCCTCGATCCCCGTACTTATTGATGGTGCGGGAGAATACTGCTGTGATAATGACGGCCATTGAAGCGTCCTTTGCCCACGGATAAGTAAACCAGTCGGCAAGCTGATCTTTTGTGGGTTCCTGCGGCAATAAAACATCGAGCGAATGCCCTTCTATATTGTAGTGATAGAGACCCGCGGGGAGTGATGCATTGCCCGCAAACACGACTGGGTAGTACTCAAGCGGGTAGCGCGCACCCGCAGACGGATGGACTCTGTATGTCTCGTTCTCATTTCTTATACCGCATGCGTATTGAAGTAAGGTTGACACCTGTTCTTTCGTTATTGACTTTCCCGTAAAATCGCGGCTGCTACCGCGTTTTTGCAGCACATCAGAAAGATGCACCGTCAATGTTTGTTTATCGAGTGCAATCTTTGGAAATCGCGGATAGCTCTTGTATTGGATCGTTGTCCACTCTGCAGGCCATTTTGCTGAGTCATGCGGAATTTTACCCCTTGATTTCTTAGAGATTTGATGAAAGAGAGCCGAAAATTCGCTTCCTTGTGGCATAGCGTTCCCACAATACCACAGTGTCCGACAGCCTGAAAAAGAACGCGGCCCGAGTGCAAAGCACCGGGCCGCAAAGTCGCGGCAAATCGCCGACGACCATTAGGCGATCTCCAAATGGAGTTTATTGATGAGGCACTCGATAAAGAGGTCGGCACGGTCGGGATTCTCGACCACGACCATGAAATTGCCGGGACCGCCGATGGCTTCGGCCTCATACATTTCCGCGACGTTGGTATACGTCCCGTATGGAACAGCGATACGATCTCCCAAAAGTGGGAGTGCGTTGATCGTGATTCCCTGCCCTACAATTTCATCACGAATCGTCGCAAGAGGCACGGTCTTTTCGCGTCGCACGACAGGATCATGATCAAATCCATCACCCGAGATGTCGATGACGGAGTGCATCGACTGAAACGGTGCTTCCGCTATAAGACGAGCGGAACACTCGAGTGCCGCCCCAACAGCCGTTCCGTTGCTAAATTGACGCTCCATCCGGCCGATTGTCGAAGACAATTTGTCTATCGCATCCGGCGTGTTCAAGAGCGTCCACGGAACGACTTGCG
>MFXT01000002.1 GCA_001788955.1 Candidatus Peribacteria bacterium RIFCSPHIGHO2_02_FULL_49_16
CCACTTTAATCGGCGAACAGCCGAACCCTTGGGAGCCCACTTTAATCGGCGAACAGCCGAACCCTTGGGAGCTTCTTCACCCCCAGGATGTGATGAGCCGACATCGAGGTGCCAAACCGCTTCGTCGCTATGGGCGCTTGGAAGCGATCAGCCTGTTATCCCTAGAGTAACTTTTATCCGTTGAGCGATATCCCACCCACGTGGAATGAAACACACTGTAAAGCATGTTTCTAGATACCGGATCACTATCACCGACTTTCGTCTCTGCTCGGCTTGTGAGCCTCACAGTCAGGCCGACGTATGCGATTGCACTATCACGCCGATTTCCATCCGGCGTTAGTCGACCATTGCGCGCCTCCGTTACATTTTAGGAGGCAACCGCCCCAGTTAAACTGCCCAGCAAGCACTGTTCCCAGTCCTTGTGTACAAGGGCCGGGTGAGCATCATCAAAATGCAAGGGTGGTATCTCAACGATGACTCCACGAGGGCTAACGCCCCCGCTTCATAGTCTCCCACCTATCCTGCACATACAGATTAATAATGCAATACCAGCATGCAGTAAAGCTTCATAGGGTCTTTTCGTCTTTCCGTGATTAAGGCGGCATTTGCACCGCCATTGAAATTTCACCGGGCATCGCGTCGAGACAGTGCTCAGACCGTTATACCATTCGTGCGGGTCGGAACTTACCCGACAAGGAATTTCGCTACCATAGGACGATTATAGTTATCGCCGGCGTTCACCAGGGCTTAAGTCGGGAGCGTAAACCCCCTTCCGTGACCTTCTGGCACTGGCCAGGCATCAGCCCCTATACTGCGCCTTGCGGCTTGGCAGGGACCTGTGTTTTTGATAAACAGTCGCCTGAGCTCTTTTGTTGCAACCGTGCTTTCGCACGGCAGTCCTTATTCCGAAGTTACGGACGCTTTATTGCCGAGTTCCTTAACGCGATATCACCCGTTCGCCTTGGTCTACTCGACCACCCCACCGGTGTTGGTTTACGGTACGGTCTCGTACATCTCTCGGGCGCGACGATTTTCTTGGAAACAGAAAGGGATGGACTCACCCGCCCGAAGGCGGACATTTGGGATCCATGCTCAACTCTTCCCGCGGATTTACCTGCGGAAATCAACGTTTTACATGTTCCACGTGCATTCAATGCACACGCTCCAATCTTCCCACTCCGTCACGCCGCCCCTAGAATGAAAGAATCCTTTTCCATGAACATTGCCTATACCACACTATATTCGCTACAAACACAGTGTGGTACAGGCAAGAGGCTAACGGAACTCTCAACTCTCATCCTCTGACGATATGTACGAGGTACAGGAATATTGACCTGTTGTCCATCGGCTACGCCTTTCGGCCTGACCTTAGGACCGACTAACCCCACGCCGATTGACGTTGCGTGGGAAACCTTGGGGATTCGGCGGGCAGGGTTTTCACCTGCCTAGTAGTTACTCATGCCAACATTCTCGCTTCCGTCCGCTCCACCGCACCTCGCGATGCGGCTTCGCTGCTGAACGGAACGCTCCTCTACCGCGCGACGGAGCCGCACAGAATTGAACATTCAAAATTGAACATTGATAAAAGGAAAATTCCTTCAGGGAATACTTCTCAAGTATCAATTATCCAGATTCATAGTTTCAACTCTGTGCGACTTCGTCACACTCACCGCTTCGGTATACCGTTTCGCCCCGATACATTTTCGGCGCACAGATGCGTAGACCAGTGAGCTGTTACGCTTTCTTTAAAGGATGGCTGCTTCTAAGCCAACCTCCTGGTTGTCTATGCATTTGCACTTCCTTTTCCACTGAACGGTATTTAGGGACCTTAGCGAATGATCTGGGCTCTTTCCCTTTCGACGATGGCACTTCGCTGTCACCGTCTCACTCCCGTCGCCTTTGAGTCAGGTATTCGGAGTTTGTCAGGATTTGGTAAGTCAGAAAGACTCCCGCATCCAAACAGTAGCTCTACCCCCTGATGTGTGCGACGAGGCTGCCCCTAAAGGCATTTCGAGGAGAACCAGCTATCTCCGGGTTCGATAAGCTTTTCACTCCAATCCACAGGTCATCCCAACGTCTTGCGACACGTTATGGTTCGGGCCTCCAGACGCCTTTCGGCGCCCTTCACCCTGCCCATGGATAGCTCACCCGGTTTCGGGTCTCGCCCCAGCGACTTTGACGCCCTGCCCCAAAGGGGTCCCTTTCGGGATTCGGACTCGCTTTCGCTCTGGCTCCAGCTAAATCTGCTTTAGCCTGCCACTGAGGACGAACTCGTTGGCTCATTATGCAAAAGGCACGCCGTCACGCCCTGCTCCACAGAGCGAAATGATCAATGTTTCATGATCAATTTCTTCGCTATGCAGAGCAGGGCGCTCCGACTTATTTGTACGCAATACATTTCAGAGACTATTTCATCCCCCTTCCGGGGTGCTTTTCACCTTTCCCTCACGGTACTATCCGCTATCGATCTCTATGCCTATTTAGCCTTGGATGGTGGTCCACCCGGATTCAGGCCGGATTTCACGTGTCCGACCCTACTTAGGAAACCTCGAGTCTTTTTCTTCTATTTCGTCTACGGGGCTCTCACCCTCTATGGCCGCCCGTTCCAGGGTCGTTCGCCTATAGAAGAAAAATGACATATTGAGGTCCTGCAACCGCACGCACCGCAGAGCGGTGCGTACTTTGGGCTGTTCCCTGTTCGCTCGCCACTACTTAGGGAATCTCTGTTTGATTTCTTTTCCTCCGGTAGTGAGATGTTTCAGTTCGCGGAGTGACCTCGCGTACCGCAAAGCGGTGCGCGTTTCCACCCATAACGGTGGAAGAGTTACCTCATTCGGACATCCCCGGTTGATATCGCCTGCCTAGCGGCTCACCGAGGCTTATCGCAGCTGGCTACGTCCTTCATCGGAGCATAGAGTCTAAAGGCATCCATGTATTGCGCTGAGTAACGTTTTTCTAGTTGTACTGTTCACGTATCACGAAAGCGAGCAGAATATACTCACTCACGTATACGTGATAAAAAATTCACACATTTGCCGATGCTGTGAAAGATCTTTTTCAGCACCGGCGAGGTGGGCCATCCGAACCCTTCTGCGAATTCATTCAGGGTCATTTTGCTGTGCAAAATGAAAAAGCGGGTGGCTCACGCTCACCCGCAGAACTAGTACTTGTATCGATTTACTAATCCTGCGGGTGGGCGCTTTTCTTCATATGTGAAGGCCATTGTAAATTTTCCATAGGCGGGGTCAAGGAAAAAAGCGGCAATCTCCTTCTTTAAAGGACCACCATCTCATCCACCGTCTTATTGGACTGCGCAGTTTCATCACTCTTGATGACCGATGAATCCTTCGGACCCAAAAGGACGATATTATCCATGACAATCTCTGTTCGAAAAACTTTTGCTCCTTCCGGACTTTCCCAACTCCGTGTCTTTAAATATCCTTCAACGAAGAGCGGTTTTCCTTTCCGAACATTTTGATGACAGAACTCCGCCAATGCCCCCCATGCGACGAGATTGTGATACTCCGGTAAACTTTGTTTCTGTCCTGCCGCATCTTTCCATACGCGATTGGTTGCGAGTCCGAACGTGCATACCGACTGTCCACTCGTTGTTGCCTTGAGTTCCGGATCACGCGTCACGTTACCCAGTAACATCACTTTGTTCACAGATTTCATACGAGAGAAAGGAGAAAGTACATGTAGTGAATAAAGGATTATGCATTGTACATCGCTTCTTCACTTGATGCCTCTTTCGTTTCTTCTTTCGCAGTTACACCCTGTGCGTCAACGGATTCTCCTTCTATGCCTTTCTTGATCTCATCGGAAGTTTCCGAACTCTCTTCAGCAAGTTCCACGATACTGTCGGTTGCGGGAATACTTCCTTCCTCAATCTCTTCTTCCGTATGTCCTGCCAGCTCCATTGATTCTTGCACTCCTTCCTCTTTGTGGAAATGTAAAAGTTCCACTTTCATTCCCAATGCCTGCAATTCTTTGACAAGCACATTGAAGGATTCCGGAATTGACGGCCTTTGGATGGTCTCTCCCTTTACGATTGCTTCATATGCCTTTGCTCGACCGATGACATCGTCCGATTTGATCGTAAGCATTTCCTGCAATGTGTAAGCAGCGCCATATGCCTCGAGCGCCCACACTTCCATTTCCCCAAATCGCTGACCTCCATGTTGAGCTTTTCCTCCGAGAGGCTGCTGTGTCACGAGTGAGTACGGCCCAACGGAGCGCGCGTGAATCTTGTCTTCAACAAGATGCAGAAGTTTGAGCATGTACGCGATGCCAACCGTTGTCTTTTGCTTGAATGGTTCACCCGTTTCCCCGTCAAAGAGCTGCACTTTGCCATCACGGGGCAAACCCGCCGCTTCAAGGAGCTGCTCTATGCATCCTATCGGTATTCCATTGAGTGCAGGCGTGGCAACCTTTATGCCGAGTTCTTTACATGCCCACCCAAGATGCGTTTCAAGAATCTGACCGACATTCATACGGGATGTCACACCAAGCGGATTCAAGATGATATCCACAGGCGTTCCATCCGCAAGGAATGGCATATCTTCTTTTGCAGCAATGCGGGAAATGACTCCCTTGTTTCCATGACGACCGGCCATTTTATCTCCCACCTGCATTTTGCGGGTTTGTGCAACAAAGACTTCGATCTGTTTCATGACTCCTGTCGGGAGCTCATCTCCCTCTGCACGATCAAATACATGTACACCGACCACTTTTCCGCCCGCACCACCGGGAAGACGCAGCGAACTGTCTTTTACATCTTTTGCTTTGTCTCCAAAGATCGCCTGCAAAAGACGCTCTTCCGGTGTGAGTTCACTTTCTCCTTTCGGCGTGATCTTTCCGACAAGAATATCTCCTTCATGCACGGTGGCACCGATACGAACAATGCCCTCTTCGTCGAGATCTTTGAGTTTGAGTTCTCCCACATTGGAAATATCGCGCGTCACGAGTTCCGGACCCAATTTCGTCTCACGCACATCGGTTGTATACGATTCGATATGAATCGAATCATAGGATCCCCTTTCCACAAGACGATCGGAAATAATGATTGCATCTTCAAAGTTGTATCCCTGCCAGGACATATAGGCAACAAGGAGATTTTGTCCCAAGCCAAGCTCGCCATTTTCGACGGATGAACCATCCGCAAGGACATCTCCTTTGCTCACACGCTGTCCCTTGCAAACGCGTGGGCGGGTATGAAAACACGTTCCATGATTACTGCGCACAAAACTTTTAAGAGGATAGGACTTCTTTCGTCCCGATCCATAAATGACAGATACCTGCAATGCATCCACGTAGATCACTTCTCCTTCTTCTTCCGCGAGAATTGCCGCACCGGATGCACTTGCAACCAGGCCCTCCAGCCCCGTTCCCACGATAGGTGATTGTGGCTGCACGAGAGGAACGGCTTGCCGTTGCATGTTCGTTCCCATTGATGCGCGCGTGTTATCATCGTGCTCCAGAAAAGGAATGAGCGATGTCGTCAGAGAGAGAATCTGCTTCGGGGATACATCGACATGCGTGACGTCGCGCACATGCGCCAGTTCCGGCTCTCCTCCTTTACGTGCCGATACGCGCGTCGTGAGAAGTTCTCCATGTTCACTCACAGTATTCTTTGTCTGTGCTTGCGCGATAACGAGACGCCGTTCCTGTTCCGCATCAAGATAGAACACCTTATCCGTGATGTATGCGCGCACGGGAACATGGTCGTACTTTTCTTTCTTCAAAAGAGAAACCACTTTTCGTGCCAATTCTTTCTTTTCAATTTTTTCTCCTTCCTTCGCAACCACTTTGCGCCCGTCTTTGACAGTGATATCGATCATGCGCCCGAGCAATTTGTCCGGATCCAGAGGAACGCTGTGTGCCAGTTCTTTGTATGGGGCCTCGAGGAATCCGAATGCATTCACTTTAGAAAATCCTGCCAAATGCACCACAAGTCCGATATTCGGTCCTTCAGGAGTGGCAATGGGGCAAATGCGTCCGTAATGACTCGGATGCACGTCGCGCACATCGAAGCTCGCACGCTCACGAGAGAGTCCTCCGGGCCCCATGGCAGAAAGCCTGCGTTTGTGTCCGAGTTCGGCCAACGGGTTCGTCTGATCCATGAATTGCGATAACTGTGAGCTTGCAAAAAATTCACGCATCGCCGCAGTAATCGGCCTGCAATTGATGAGCTGTACAGGCGTCACGGTCTCGAGATCCATCACCGTCATGCGATCTTTGATAATGCGCTCCGTGCGCGCAAGACCGACGCGGAATTTATTCTGCACAAGTTCACCCACGGAGCGAATGCGGCGATTGCTCAAGTGATCAATGTCATCCGGCACTCCCTGCCCCGAATTAAGTCGAATGAGTTCACGCAGAATTTCCACAAAATCCTTCACCTGAAAAACGCGATATTCTTCATCATTCGGCGTATCAAAACTGAAACGGCGATTCAGCTTATATCGTGCGATCGCTCCCATATCGTACTTCTTAAAATCGAAGAAGAGACTGTCGATCAACTGCTTTGCATTCTCGGGTGTCGCGTAATCACCCGGACGAATGCGGCGGTAGATGCTTTGATAGGCGTCTTCGACGGTCGTCACCGGATCTTTTTCCAGCGTTGTCGCAAGAAAATCTTTCTCTTCCGTGAGGTCGCCGCAGAGACTGCGAATCTCTTCGTCGGTCTCATATCCAAACACGCGCAGCATCTGCGTGACCGGTATTTTTCTCTTTCGATCGATTTTGCAGGAGATGATGCCGCGTCGGTCCGTCTCGATCTCAATCCATACGCCGCGCTTCGGGATAATTTTTGCCGCATGATACTTGGGATTATCCGCCATGATCGAAAAGAACGCGCCGGGGGAACGCACAAGCTGATGCACAACCACACGCTCGATTCCTCCGATGATGAATGTTCCCTCATCTGTCATAAGGGGGATCGAGCCCAAAAAGACATCTTGTTCTTTAATCTCTCCCGTTTCCTTGTTAATAAGCTGCACATAGCCCTTTAAAGCGGATTCGTAATTGAGGTTGCGTCGGCGGCACGTTTCGGGATCGTATTTGGGCGGATCGAATGTGTGGCCCAGAATACGCAACTCCATCTTTTTCCCCGAAAAATCGGTAATGGGAGTGATTTCCTGAAGGAGTTCCTTCAAACCTTCCGTTAAAAACCACCGATAACTCTCGATCTGCATCGCAATAAGCGAAGGAACGATGCTTCCCACCGCTTCATCATCGGAGAAATAACACCGATTATTCTGCAGATAGAGCGGCTCCACATTCGCAGCAATCACTTTCGCCTTCTGCTTCGGCGGAAGAACATGAGGAATGAGATCGGGCAAGATGATCCGATCAACATCCAATGCGTATTTTTGCACCTCCTTTTTTGCAAACGTTTTGGCAACATTCTTCTTGGATGCAGACGGTGGCGTTTGTTTGCTTTGCTTTGCAACATTTGGTGCGACTTTTTTTGTCCCACCGGATGATCCTCTTGTCGGACGGGCCCGATCAGACGTTTTTTTATGCGGATGGGATGCTTTTTTCTTTGCCACTTTTTTCACGATCTTCTTTGTGCTCCTTTTCACCCGCCCGGATGTTTTTCGGTTTGGATGGATTTTTTTCTTTTGAGGAGATTTTTTTTTGGAAGCCATAGAAAGAAAGGGGGAAACACACACAACAACGCTGCTCGCCTACAAAGGGACGAAAGCAGCGCTCAAAACACAATCGGAGCTCGCTGTTACGGTGGATTGTAAGGAATCCTCTGGGAGAGTCAATCACATTTTGGCACTACGCATTCGCTGATACATTCATCGCCTCCTTCCACCTTCTCTCCACCTCTTCCCAATGCACAATATTCCAGAAGGCGGCAATGTAGTCGGGGCGGCGGTTCTGATAATGGAGATAGTAGGCATGTTCCCAGACGTCTAAACCCAGAATTGGCGTTCCGTTGCAGCCGGCAACAGACTCGCCCATGAGAGGAGAATCCTGATTGGGCGTCGAGCAAAGAGAAAGTCTTCCATCTCTTACGACAAGCCATGCCCATCCGGAACCGAAACGCAGAGCTGCCGCATTACTGAATTCCTCTTTGAATGCCTCGAATGAACCAAATGCACTATGTATTGCCTCGCCAAACTCTCCCGCAGGATCTCCTCCACCATCAGGATTAAGAATTGTCCAGAAAAGGCTGTGATTCGCGTGTCCGCCCCCATTATTGCGAACGGCTGTGCGTTTGTTGTCGGGAATCTGATCAAGATTCGCTATCACCTCCTCTATGGGCTTGTCTGCGAATGCCGTCCCCTCCAAAGCGGCATTCACTTTTGTCACGTAGCCGCTATGGTGCTTGGTATGGTGAATTTCCATCGTGCGCGCATCGATATGGGGTTCCAGAGCGGAGTAATCGTACGGGAGGTCGGGGAGTGTGTGGGGCATAGAATGAGAATAAGGAAGTATAGGGATAGTATCCTGTAGACCATATGATTCCAACCATGGATGTGCCGCTCTGGCAATCACCGGCATGGAAACATTACCAGGAAGCTCTCGGACGAGAAATACGCATCTACGAGAACGACGACACATTTGCCCAAGTGGTGATTGACCGCACAGTCGGTGGCTGGAGTGCATGGGACATTCCCAGAGGGCCCATTGGGAACAATAGAGAACACCTTCTTGAGAAGATTATTGCAGATGCAAAGCAAGACAAATGCTTTTCCTTTTTTCTGTCACCAATAAAACCCATATCACCTATCACCCCACTTCGCCCAGCCCTTTCCTGCCACCTCATACCTACCACCCGACATGAACAACCAGAAGCAACCAGAATTATTGACCTGACATGCTCTGAATCGGAGCTTCTTGCCCAGATGAAACCGAAGGGACGATATAACATCGGGGTTGCAGAGAAACATGGCATCATTGTAAAAGAATCCAATGACATTGATGCCTTCTATTCTCTTCTTCAGCAAACAGGTGGAAGGGATGGCTTCCGTATTAAACCAAAAAGAGAGTATGAGATATTTTTGGAGAAACTGGAGGGAAGTTTTTTGTTGATTGCACATGCAAATGAACAACCTGTTGCCGGTCTCATGGGAGTGATCTGGAACACCACCGGTTACTACTACTATGGCGCATCATCGTACGAATACCGCAATCTCATGGCGTCGTATCTACTGCAGTGGGAAGCGATGCAGTACTGCAAAAGGGAAGGGTGTAACAAGTACGATCTCCTCGGTATCGCTCCTCCCGGAGGAGCGAATCACCCATGGTCTGGAGTATCGCAGTTTAAAGAAAAATTCGGCGGCGAAGTCATCACGTATCCACCAGAGCAGGAGATCGTGTTCAGACCAATACTAAAAAAACTAGTAGGGCTAAAAAGAAAATTTTTCTAATAAATATTGTCACGAAGCGTGGCTCCGCCACGCTGGAGTGACACTACTGCAGGAGAGGAGCCCATGAGGAGAACCTAGGTTCTCCTCATGACATAACAAAAAACCCCGCTCTTTCGAGCGGGGTTTTTGTATCGCCATCAAGCGATAGTGCCAAAACTCATCATTAGCTCTTGTAACTCGTCGAATTCACAACAGTCTCTGGATACTCAACCCAGAAGAACTCTATGAATGTCGTGTCTTTATCAAGCCATGTCATGTGGTTTTCATCGCTTGATGTACCAAAGTTCTCAAACTTCTGCGTTGTGAAGGCTTGAATGGATGCCTGCAGCGATGACGCCACGCTGCCGATCTTGGCATTATTCACATTTCCTTCAAGAACGAGCGTTACAGAAGCGCCTGGGTCAACTGTGGTATCCACCACAGATCCGTCAAGACTGTGACATTCCACAACGATCGATCCGGATGCATGGTTGTCTCCGGCGGCGAGCATCGTGGTCGAATTCGGACGGAATGCAAGACATTGCTTCTTCGACGTTGCATTGTTCTTGTTGTAAATGTAGAAGCCGCTGGTAGACAGCGCCACCTGCGAGGCATTCACATTGAAGATCACACCGGAGAGAACAAACTTGTTCACGCCATTGAGCGTGTTATTGGCGCTCGCGGCGGTGAATTTAAACTGACCGAATGGCGTGATGCCCGTCGGCACGTTCGTGTTGTCCGGATCGGGATTCGCATTGGTAAGCGAAGCCAATTTCGCAAGAACAATCGTGTTTCTTACACCGACAATATCGAGGTTCGTCGCATTGGCAGAAGAGCGTCCGATAAAGACTTCACCTGCCGCAGTCGCGTCTCCGCCGTTTTTATCGAGGTTGTTATTCGACTGCATTCCGCGGGCGCGAACGGCGCCGGAACCGCTTGATTCATTACTGACCGCTTGCTTCGAAATGAAGAAGGCAATCTTTCCACTGGATGTGGCGCCCTGCAAGTCAGTCTTGATGCGCGGGCGAACGATGACGTTTAGATTTTGCCCTTCTTTTACGATAAGTTGTCGGCTCTCCATATTGGCACAGAACGTCTTCGCCGTATTGCCCTGTTGATCATGTGTCAGGGTATCATCGCTTCCGCAGCCTCCAATTGTGGCTTCGCCAAATTTCGTCGTCTCACCTTCCTTGTAGAGTTCAAGACGATCAACGGAGAGCGCCTGACCTCCGGAAGAGGTGAATTGAAGATCCGTCACATCGACGTCCTCATTTTGTGCGCGGAACTGGAGACGAAGTATCGCTTCACCCAAGTCTCCACCAAGGAGCTGCCTCTGACGAACAGGAGTCGTATCCAGAATGACGAAGAGATCGCCCTGATTTGTGAGAGACCACCGTGTGGATGAATTGGTCGTCACAATAATCGTACAGTTGGATTCTGCCGTCGTATCGGTATCCGTTTGACAGGTTCCGTTGGATTTGATGCCGCTCAAATTGGAACCGTCATCGACTTCTTCCGCTTCGAGATAGGTCGCTTGATCGGACGTACCCGTGGCGAATTTCAGCATAAGATCATCGTTCGTGATCGATGCGGCGATATCCGAATGCACTTCGAACACAATGGTCGTCTCCGCCGGAATGACGTATCCGCCACCGGCTAATTTTTGGAAGGAGACTTTGCTGCTCGCCGATGCAACTCCCTTCTCGAGAATGGTATCCACGGCGCCATCACCGTCCGTATCTGCCCAGAGCGTGTA
>MFXT01000003.1 GCA_001788955.1 Candidatus Peribacteria bacterium RIFCSPHIGHO2_02_FULL_49_16
TGTTGAATTGCTTCATTGCTCCTCAGTTATGAGGAGTGCCAAATGTTTCTGAACTTATGCAGTGCTTGTATTGCCGTAGTACACTATCGGCTTATGGTATCGATTGTTGTCGCAAAAAATCGGCGGGCACGGCACGATTATGATATTCTTGAGACTATTGAGGCAGGAATGCAACTGACTGGTCAGGAGGTGAAATCGTGTCGAATCGGCGGTATGAATCTTTCCGGAGCATATGTTTCCTTCGTGTCAGGTCAGCCGGTCCTTAAAGAAGCCAAAATTGCACCATACAGGTATGCTTCAGGATTAGAGGGATACTCTCCCTCACGTGATCGATCTCTGCTTCTTAAAAAAGTGGAACGTGTTCATTTAGAAGAAGCAGCAAAGCAGAAAGGTTTTACGATTATTCCCCTCGAAGTTCGGGCGGGAGCGTACATCAAAATTCTTCTCGGTATGGGTCGTGGTCAGAAAAAGTATGATAAGAGGCAGAAGAAGAAGGAAAAGAGTATTGAAAGAAAATTACGACGCGGTGAAGAAATTTAAGTATGATGAATCTCTCCCATGTCTCTCTTGCCGCAGTCCATTGAACGGGTTATTGAAGAATTTGCAAAGTTACCGGGTATCGGACCCAAGTCCGCCGAGCGGCTGACGTTTCATTTGCTTCGAGGTGGCAGGGCATCACCCGAGAGTTTGGGAAAATCACTCTTACATCTCAAAAACAATCTGCAGTACTGTAGTAAGTGCCAAATGGTGACGGTGCGGGAGGTGTGTCAGATTTGTGAAGATTCACAGCGGAACCATTCGATGATTCTTGTTGTCGAAAAACCGCTCGAAGTTGTGGCATTCGAGAAGACGTCATACGATGGCGTGTATCACGTGCTTCATGGCGTCCTCTCGCCGATTGATGGCATGGGACCGGAACAACTCAAGATCAATGAGCTTGTGGAGCGTGTAAAGCAGGGTGGAATTGATGAAGTGATTGTCGCAACGGATCCGGATATCGAGGGAGAAGCGACGGCGTCGTTTCTGCAACAGAAACTCAAAGACCATATACCCAAAATCACCCGCCTTGCCCATGGACTTCCTATGGGTGCGGATATTGAATTTGCCGATCAGATAACATTAAAAGAAGCGCTCACTGGACGGCGAATATTGTCATGAAGATGAGAAGAGCGCACGCATTTCCAGAGCAGTATTTTCCATGTTGACCTTTCGTGCCGCCAAAAAAAGATAATCGCTGAAGCGATTAAGATAGATCTGTATGTATTTGTTGATATTTTCCTCCTGCGAAAATGCGACGACCCAGCGTTCAGCGCGGCGACAAATCGTGCGGGCCTGGTGGAGAAGCGCGCCGGGACGGGAGCCGCTTGGAAGGATGAAATAGGTGATGGGAGGAAGACTTTCTTCGAGTGTACAAATCCACTCTTCCACGATTTCTATTTGTGATGGACGCATGCGTTCAAGCGTGAATCCACTTTCGAGCGGTGTTGCGAGATCGGCGCCGATTTGAAAAAGAAGGTGTTGCGTGCATTCAAGTTGTTCACGAATATGAAGCGGCACATGCTCCTCGGCAAGCGTCACGCCGATAAGCGCATTCAGTTCGTCTACCGTTCCGCAAGCGTGGAAACAAGGATTCGTTTTTGAGAGGCGTTTGCCTCCGATGATGCCGGTCATGCCAGCATCGCCGGTTTTTGTGACGATAGATGTCATGAGGTATGCAACAATTTCATGAGCTTCTCATGTTCTTTCTTTGCTTCCTCCTCTTTTAGGGTTCGATCTTTTGCACGGTATATAAAGCGGAGCGTCAGATGATATTGTCTATTTTTCAGATGTGGTCCTTCATAGATGTCGGCAACTGATACGTTCTCGAGTAATGCGGATTGTTTATGAAATTTCTCTAGCATGTCTTGTACAGAATCTGTATGTGATCGGGCGACGGTTTCGTCGTAGGTGATGGCGGGATAGATGGAAAGCGGCGCATAGGTATTTTTTTGCGGCATTTCCTGAAGAAGACGATCAAGATCGAGTTCTGCTGCAGCACTATTCTCCGGGAGACCGAAATGTGCGCATACATCAAGATGGAGAGTGAAGAGATTTCCAATCACTGTCTTTCCAAGTAAGAGATCGACGCATTGTCCCGAATGCGAAGCATGCGGCCCCTTTTTCGTATTTTTGACTTTCAGTATACGAGAACCGATTGCTGTGAAGAGATGTTTTTTAAGAAGAAGCGCGGGGTTGTTCTTCAGATCAGCTTTGTTTTGTTTCTGTAGGAATAGCAGTCCAAGTTTCGTATGTTCTTCCTGTGTACTCGTAAAAATATGACCAATGGTGAAGAGAGAAAGAGTATTTCCTGCAAGACGAAGATTCTTCCGTGCATGAACGAAAAGTTGCGGGAGAGTCGATGGCTGCAGAAGAGATTCATGTTTGCCGAATGCATTTTCAATAACAGGCGCATCATGCGGATCCATGTTGCTTGCTATAAGCAGTTCGGGTCCGATGATGGATAATGGAAGAATCTCCACATAATTCTGCTCCTTGAGCGCATGTCGAATGAAACGCACGCGAAGGTCGCGCTTGGGGAGTAGGCACGGTGCAGAGGGAAGAGTTGGCGGAATTTCGTTGTAGCCAACGATTCGGCCGATTTCTTCGATGAGATCGGGTTCGATCGTGAGATCGGAGCGCCAGAGCGGGGGTTCATAGGCTTGCCCCTCGCAGACCGGCTCTTTGTGAGAAAGAGTTGGGCGAAGTGAGCAGCCCAGTGTTGTAAGAATGCCGGTTACTCTTTTTTCAGGAATGTTGATGCCGAGGAGACTGTGTATTTTTTGCAGAGAGAGGTGGATGGTGGGTGGTGTTCCGTTTTCTCCGGAAGATTCGAGCTTTGATGTGACTGCGCAACCGGGAATGAGTGTTTGAAAAAGCTCAAGGGCGCGAGCAAAGCCGTGTTCGGCAATGATGTGTGGGATGCCTTTTTCATACACTGTTGCGGCATCGGTTCGATGACCGGTTTCGAGAATGGTCTTGCGAATGATTTTGTGATCAACAATGGCGGCATGGAGAAAAATATTTTTCGTAGTGTCCTTCGTGGAACTGCGAAGCCCGCCCATAATGCCGAGAAGATCGAAGATCCCCTTGTCGTCGCTGATCACGATCGCGCCTTCGGAAAGTGTTCGTTCGATGTCATCAAGCGTGCGGATCTTTTCTCCCTTTTTTGCTCTACGAATTTGAACATTGCCATGCAGATCGGCAATATCAAAACTATGGAGCGGCATGCCGATTTCCATCATGACGTAGTTTGTAATATCGATGGGGAGATTGATGCTCCGCCAGCCGGTTGCTTCCAATCGCTTCTTCATCCACAGAGGTGATTTGGGAAGGTCATCCAAATGTACTGTGCACCCCAGGTAGCGTGGAACGATTGTTGTATCTTCCACATGAATGTTGAAAGGGAGCGTATTTTTCGGGAATTTTGGAAGTTGATATACGGGTTCTTTTTTCCATTTTGCAAGACCGATTGCCACACATTCGCGCGCAAACCCTATGTGTGAGAAGAGGTCAGGACGATGCGTAATCGCGTGATTATCTACATGCAAAATGGTGTCGGTGAGATCGAAGGTTTCCCGAAGAGGTGTGCCTATGGCGAGGTTGTAGGACTTCAAATCAATAATGTTGTGTCCTGTACATTCGGGAAAAAGAGATTCCAGTCCCAATTCTTCCGCTGCACAGATCATTCCTTCACTCTCTTCGCCACGGATGCTTGTCTTCTTCAGAAACATTGTTTCTTTTCCATGCCATTGAACCTGCGCACCAACGTGGGCAAAAGCTACGTTCATTCCTTCACGCAGATTCGTTCCTCCGCAAACAACGCGCCTTTTTCCATTATTCGTTTGAACGTCACAAAGGGAAAGTTTGTCGGCATTGGGATGTTTTTTAACAGAAAGCACTTTCCCGATACAGCAGTGTTCGAGAAGTACTCCCTGTAGTTCCACTTTATCAATTTCTGCAACCTGAACGGATAGAGAATCCGCAATCTTCCACGGACTCTTTTCCGTAAATTGCACAAAATCTGATAGCCAATCGAGAGAGAGTTTCATAGATGTACGGTATCAAAACCTTGTCAATCTGTATAATGCAAGCCTACTCGCTTGCTTTACAGAACATAAATCGTAATGTGAACATGTTTCCTTATTCTCTTTTTATGTTTTGCAGTTTCAAAAAATCTTCATCCTGCGGTCCGTGCAGCGTTGTTGGGTGGCTTGTATGCCTCCTTCTCTTTCTCACAAGTCTGGCCGCGCTTATGGGTGTGTATAAAGCACATTTTCTTTCGAGCGGCGCGGTGTTTGGCACGACCAGCGGATCACTCGCCATCCTCGCATTTTCCGTTACGGTCGTTTTCTGGATGAAGTGCATGGTGTGCTGCTGCGGATGTGGTAAAGGGAAGTAATTTCCGACTTGGTCAAACGAAGATGCTCGTTTTGCGCACGGTCGCTTTTTGTTATATTTTTGATGAAAAGGTGGGATGGCCGAGTGGCTTAAGGCGCACGCTTGGAAAGCGTGTAATCTCGAAAGAGGTTCCAGGGTTCAAATCCCTGTCCCACCGCCACGTAAAGGCGCGCTTCGCGAGCCCACGTGGCGCAGCCATGCTTCGTGAAGCGAAGATAGACTTCTTATATTTCTCGCAATATTTTTTGAATCTCTTCGTGTGAAAGGAGACCCCCATTACGGTACTGACGAATTTTGAGGAGGAGGTCTTTTTCAGAATCGAGAAGATGGGTGAGATTGAGATGGCGAAAGTGACCAAGAACATGCCCCATGATACTCAAAAGCATCATATGACCTTGTCCTTGTTTCTTATGCACTTCAGCATCTTCGATACATCTTGCCATATTGTCGCTGTTGAATGATGGGACGACGTCGTCAGCGAGTCCTGCAAAGAATGTTACTTTGTCTTTAGGAACATCTTCGAGATCAAATCCCCATTCATTGGAGAGGAGCGTAATATCATGGGCAATGCCTCCCACGCCTTTGCGCGTTGCTTCTAACATGAATTCCCGAACAAGTGTTCGATATTCACGAATCAATTCTTCGCTCTTGAGGTTTTCTCCGATATGCATCTTCTTCATTGTTCCTTTTGGTTTGAGTTTAATATACCACTGGGCAAGCTTCAGCCAAAAACGATTTGCAACTTCCGGGAGGTGATTTCCCGACCACAGGAGGAATTTTTTTTTGAAGTCCATTCCATTTGTAGAATTCTCCATATCATACGGACCCATGCCATTTACGATGACCACATCACCGATTTTTTTCGGTATATGTATAGCAGTGGCAAGTGCGTATGGGGCGCCGCCGGATGTCGCAAGTATTTCTGGTTTCTTCTCAAGTTGAAGTTCATGGCAAAGCGCCTCCATGTCTTTTGGGTGATCGAGAATTTTCCGTCGTGTATTTGGTTCAGAAAGACCGATGCCTGATCGTTCCGTACAAATAACGGATACGTGCTCCTTAATTGCTTTTTGATGAGCAAGGAGTGCTTCGTAGCGTGTACCGGGAATACCGTGTTGATAGAGAATAACACTTTCAGCTTTGTTTGGATTAAGAACACCTGCAATAGCATATCCTGTGACTCCGGAAGGAAGCTTTATCGTTCGATTGCTCGTTTCTTGTTCGTGGAGAGATAACGGATTTGGCATGGGGAATAAAGAGAAGATATAGAGGGAAGATAGTCAGGAAAGTACTCTACATAAAAGAAACCGGATGACACAAGGTCATCCGGTTTGGATCCTTTCCTACTCTGCTTCTGCCACGGCTTCGGCGTCTTCGTGATTGCCTGCAGGAGACGAAATACTCTCCTGCGCCTGAATTGCTTCCCACAATTTGAGAATGCGTGGCCAGCGGGTTGCAAAGAATGGGATGTTTCTAATCTCATCGAGCAGACTTCCGTCTGTTCGCATGATGCGGAGATTTCCTCCGCCAAAGAGAAGTATCCATCGCGGAATATCTTCGAAATCTTCCTCGAGGCGGATCTGCGTGTGTTTGTACAAGGTCGTCCGACCTAACACACGTTTGCGGTAGATGCCGTTGGCCGTGACAACCCATCGCCCAGACCAATAAGCCCAGAACCAAGTGAGGGGCATGATGATCATGGCCAGGAGCCCGCTGATCTTCAGAAACAGCCGTCCCGAGAATGCCGTTTCGACATCCGAAAAATAATTTCGGATGGGCAGGAAAATGTTCGTGCCATCCATGAAGTACAGCATTCCTCCTATTGCAACATAGAGACTGATGATGAGGCCGTAGATGAAGCAATGGAGTGCAGTAAACTTCTCCGGAACGACCGCAAGAAGAAAGAGGAAGATCGCCGTGAAGAATGTCCAGTTGAGCGAAACGGGATCAACCTCAAAGAGTTGATCAATTCCCCACAGGATCGGTCCAAGGATCATAATGGTCCATGCCATGATCCAGTTGCTGTAGTGCCAGAGAGGCACATCCTGCCTCCTTGCTTCATCATCGAAGGTGCGACGAATGATTCCGAGCCACATGAGTTTCCCACGAAAGATAAGGAAGGGAATCCAGAGCATCCATCCCACCGCCCAGAATCCGATCTTCTTCCAGCCGTCGAGTTTTGGAAAGAAGACCCATGGCCTCTTTCCCCATTTCTGTTTGGCCATGGTTGGCCTCCTTTTTGTAGAAGATGTGAAGGATCGCGTTCTTCATGTCGAGGATAGACATCGACAGAGGATGTAAAGGGTAGATGACGCTTTTTTTTCGTCAAGGGTCCAGTATGTGATGAGATTTGCTATGCTTGTTGCAATGAATTTTCCTGTAGAACTTCCCGCGTATATCACAGAACTCGCGAGAGCGTGTGAATTTGTTGCAGAGGATGTTGAAGAGCAGTTCATCAAAGGTCACGGTCATGGTGGACAGAAGGTGAACAAAACTTCCAGTTGCGTCTATCTGCAACATCTGCCTACAGGACTCATAGTAAAATATCAGGAGCATCGGGAACAGCATCAGAATCGCGTTGAAGCATGGACGCTGCTCATCGAGAAAGTGGCGCAATACTTGAAAGATCAGGAGCAGCAACAGCAGCATGAAGATTATGTGAAACGTCAGCAGAAAAGACGACGTTCGCGTTCTTCTCAAGAAGGCGTGCTCAAAGAGAAAAAAATGCGGGGAGAGATGAAGAAATTACGCAAGCCTCTCTAAACTCTCTTCCCTTCCTGCAGCCTTTTTGCCAATGTGCGCAGGTATGAGGTGGATACTTTTATGGTTTTGTATGTTCCGGCTACAGGGTCAAAAACCCGTTTTTTTTGCAGATTGACCTGGTATGTCCTGCGCGAATGGCGCAGAGAATGGCTCCGGGTATTTCCGAATCTCGTTTTTTTGCCAGTTTTGATGCATATGCGAGACATCTATGTCAGAATAAGATTCAGCATCTTATATGTGTCATTATTCATGATCAATTACTAATTATCAATTATTTATGCGTTTTTTGAATCCCACCTTTATCATCGCCATTCTCATTGCGTTGAGTGTCCATGAATGTGCTCATGCGTTCGTCGCGCGGAAATTAGGCGATCCAACGGCAGAGAATGCGGGGAGACTGACCCTTAATCCGCTTGCCCATCTCGACCCCATCGGGACAATCCTCTTTCTCGTTGTGGGGTTTGGCTGGGCGAAGCCCGTTCCGGTAAATCCCGCCTACTTCCGTCACCCGAAGCGAGACAACGCGCTCGTGGCCATTGCCGGACCCGTCTCTAATCTTCTTCTCGCATTTCTTGCATTTCTTGGGCTTCTCTTTATTGCACCGACTGAATTTACTTCCATCTCTGCTCTTTTACACCTTCAAACAACGGGTTCGGTGATTCACATATTCCTTATTCAGCTTTTCAGTGGCGCACTTTTCGTCAATCTTGCACTCATGGCTTTTAATCTACTCCCGATTGCGCCTCTCGACGGATCCAAAGTTCTTGCAGGATTCATCCCATTACGTCACGAACTCGCGTATGAACGATTCATGCACTATGGTCCGTTTATTCTTCTGGGGCTTCTTCTTTTCGAATCCTTCCTCCCCATTCCATTGCTTACAGGATGGGTTTTTGGCATTGTGCAGGGAGTGCTGCTTATGATGACGCTTTTTGTGGGACTGTTTTCGTTTGGGTGGATTTCTTGAATTGTTTTTCGTGCTGCCGTAGCTCCAGCCTTCGCCCCGCGTATATGGGGCTACGGTCGACAGGCAGTGGTTGGTTACCCTTCGTATCATTCCTGTGCTAAAAACTTCTTGTGCCGCCGTAGCTCAGTGGTAGAGCACCTCCATGGTAAGGAGGGGGTCACGAGTTCAATCCTCGTCGGCGGCTCCATGACTCTTCATTGCCTTCTTCAAAGCATCCAATCCCAGAAGAGCGCACTTCAGGCGACGGGGGCCGAGGTTGACACCGAGAAGTGCGAGCATGTCTTCCGTGGAGAAATTCTCGATGTCTTCAACAGATTTTCCTGTGAATTGTTCAGAGAGCATCGACATGGCTGCCTGTGAGATCGCACAGCCGGTACCATCCCAGGAGATTGTACAGACATGAGTATTTTGGATGTCGAGACCGACAGTGATCTCATCGCCACAGGCGGGATTGTTTTCGGTGTATTGCATAAACTGATGATCCTCTGGGCGGTCTTTCCCAATCCTTTCTTGCGGGGAGAGGGGGGAACGGTTTCGTGGATTGCGATAGTGATCGAGGATGTTTTCGGCGTAAATATCCATGTTAGGTTGTAGCAAGTACGTGTTGGGCGTGTTCGATGGCAGAAGGGAGAAGGTTGATTTCTTCGATGGTATTATAGATGCCGACGGAGAGGCGGGTGCTGGCAGCGATGCCGAGGTGCTTGTGAATCGGCTGTGCGCAGTGATGACCGGCGCGGAGACAGATGCCTTGGCGGCCAAGAATTTCTGTAAGGTCGTGTGGGTGGACTGCGGCGAGAGTAAAACTGATACAGCCGCTTTGAGGTTGTAGGTCGCCCCGCGGAGCCTTGGCGGAGTGGGGTTGCAAGTTGAGAATAGTGAGACCGGGGATGGTTGTAAGCACTTCTTCAGCATGACGAAGAAGATGCTGCTCATACTCTTCAATGTCTTTCCAATCGTAGTGTGCAAGCCAGTCAATGGCAGTAGCGAGGCCGATGGCGTCGGCAACGGGTGGTGTGCCGGCTTCGAATTTTTCGGGGATGCCGAGAGGCGTGAAGGATTGTTCCGCAATGCTGTATACCATGCCGCCTCCGCCGAGCATCGGGGACATCTCTTCCAAACATTCGCGTTTTGCATAGAGCACGCCGATGCCCGTAGGACCGTAGAGCTTGTGACTCGAGAACGTGAGAAAATCACAATCGAGTTTTTGAACATGAATCGGATGATGTGCGACGAGTTGCGCGGCATCAACAAGTACTTTTGCGCCTGCAGCATGTGATAATTGAATAATCTCTTCGATCGGCGGTCGGATGCCGAGGACATTGCTTTGTCCGGTGATCGCTACAAGAGAAATCGTATGCGTGCGAAGAATTTCTTCGAGGTCAGAGAGATTTGTCCAATGGATGTGTGCATCGCGCTGCATCCATGGGATGATGTTACTGTGGTGTTCGAGGAGAGAGAGGACGATATGATCTTGTTGAGAAACAGTATGGGCGACAAGATTGATTGCTTCGGTGCAGCTTTTTGTGAAGACGATTTCTTCGGCATATTTCGCGTTCAGGAATTTCTGGACAGTCGCTCGCGCCTTTTCATATTGTTGTGTCGCTTCTTCCGCAAGCGGATGCATGCCGCGATGTGCATTGGCATTGGATGTTCGATACACATTCATCATGGCTTCCAATACGGCGTCGGGTTTTTGTGATGTTGCGGCACTGTCGAGATACACGATCGGCTCCCCGGAGATTTCTCGCAATAGGAGAGGAAATTGGCTGCGAATGGCTTTTGGATCCAACATATGAATAGCGTAGCATTTCCTCTATCATTTGCCCGTGCGCATGCATATTGAATGGATTCTCGGCATACTTCTGCCTTTTTCTGTGATTGTGTGGGGCGGGTATACTCTTCTTGTCTATCTCGGTGTACCGGTACATGGTGCCGTCCTTTTTCCGGGGCCGGTTCGGGAGATAGTGGGTGCTGCTTGTGGCAATGACGCATTTTTCTGTCGAGGATTGAATGGATTTGTCGGATTTGTGCAATTCACATTGAGTGCTCGTCTGCAGCCTTTTTTGGGATATCTCCTTGTGAGTGTCGGCGTCGGTATCCTCTTCAGCACGTGGCAATGGTGGCGATGGAAAAAGCCGGAGTTTCAAGTGACGTTTACGCCGTGGAATGTGCTTCTTCTCTTTCTCTTGTCTCTCTGGGTGCTCTTTATGACGTTGGGAGGAGCATCATCAAATTTTCGTCGTTTGGCCGAACCGACTCCCGAATTATATCCCGATACAAAAGATCAGCAGATGGAGGTTCTTCAGGAAAATTTCGAAGATCTTCAGAAACGCAATTGTCTCACGTATGCCGGTCGCGGTGGTAATGGGGTCAATATTCACCTGTTAAAGCATCGATGTATTCAAATGTCATTTGTCACGCGCGGCCTGCCGCACGTCGCATTTGTGTTCGTACTCCTCTTTGAATTTCTTGTGCTGGGGCGCGCGCTTCTTTCTCTGCTGCGTATCCGCCCTAAAAATCTTCTCCTTGAGACAATAGTTTGCGCCGCTCTTGGAGCGTGCGGATGGATTGTGCTTCTGTGGAGTTTAAGCATCTCTTCTTTGTTGATCATGGCAATTGGGCGAGCGTTGATGTTTGTTGTTCCTCTTCTCTGTTTTCGACATGTGTGCTATTGGGCACGTTGTTTTGTGTGTGCAAAATGGGAAGTAAAAGGACCACTTTGGAGCGGCGCCCTGATCGTTGGCTGGCTGCTTTTAAGCTATCTTGCATTCAATTTCCTTAGCGTCATTCGTCCGTTCCCGATCGGATGGGATGATTTGGGAAGTTATCTGAACCGACCTCGGCTCCTTGTGAGTTACGGACATTTCATTTTCTCGATGGCGCCTTTCCAATGGGAGTATCT
>MFXT01000004.1:0-1672 GCA_001788955.1 Candidatus Peribacteria bacterium RIFCSPHIGHO2_02_FULL_49_16
CACATGCATCGTGGATAATCTGCGCATTTCTCACTCTAAACGCGATCGCGTTCATGACGGGACCCTCAAGTGATACCACTCGCTATCGACTGCCCACGGAGCCATTCCTTCTCTTGCTGGGCATTTTCGGTATGTACATAGCTCTGCCGAAGATACGGGATAGGTTATTGGAGAGACCATTTGTGTACAACACCGTCCAATGGCTCGTGGGAACAAAGAAATTTCGCAAGCACATTGCTTCCCGCTATATGAACTTTGAGGAAAATTGCAAAGTGCTCGATTTGGGCTCCGGCACGGGCGAATTGCTCGATTATTTGCCAAAAAAGATACATTACACCGGAATTGACAACAACAACGACTACATCGATGCGGCCAAAAAACGGTACGGTCATCGCGGTACTTTTTTGTGCTATGACCTGAATTCCGTCGATGAACTGCATCTTGGGGAAAACGAATTCGACGTGATCTTACTCATCGGCGTGTTGCATCACCTGAAGGATATAGAGGTATCCAAAATGCTTGCATCGGCTAAAAAACTGCTCAAGCAGGGTGGTCATGTACTTTCGATCGATGGAGCGTATCTCAAAGAGCAATCGGGGATCGCAAAATTCGTTCTATCAAATGATCGTGGGCGTCACGTACGATTTGATCACGAATATAAAGCTCTGGCTGAAACAGTCTATGCGAAAGTAGAAATGTTTATCGAAAGAGGGCTGCTCCGCATCCCCGACGATTTCGTAGTCATGAAAATGTTCAAATAACTAGGCCCCGTCCATAAGTTAGTTCTACAGTTATGGCCGTGGCACAAGGGGCCGTAATCCCAAATAACGGGGATGTTATTTGTGAACGGCCCCTAAGCTCATATTGCTACCTTTTCGCCACCAGAGAATGGTCGTCACTTTGAGTGACTCCACTATGTCGCGCCACGTGCTTTTTGACGCATCATGTTCGCGCGAGCGAAATGTAATGGGCACTTCCATCACTCGTGCACCGCTTCGCACCATCGCCGTAAGCAAGTGGATCTTGTAGGCATAGTGACGCGACAAAAGTCCATCGGGAGTGAGCGGTATCCGGCGCTCGAGATCTTTGGTCCGTGTGAGCTTGAAGCCTGAAGTCACATCATGCACCGGCAACCGAAGGAGAAGTCGTGCGTACATGCTGCCGAACCGGCTGAGAAATTTGCGATGCCATGCCCAATCTTTCGGCACACTTCCTCCTTCGACATACCGAGAACCGATGACGTAGTCAAATCCTTGCTCGAATTTTTCGACCAACCTTGTTATATCGCGTGGATCATGCTGGCCATCTCCATCAAATTCGATGAATGCATCTGCATACAATACATGGAGCACGTGATCAATGCCGGTCAGATATGCGAGTGCTATCCCGCGTTTTGCCTGTTCTTCAATGAGGTGAATGGTCCCGATCTTGCTCACCTTCTCACGAACTATATCGCCCGTACCGTCGCTTGAGTGACCATCGACGACGAGCACAGACCATTCATGCTGCGGCATTTCCTTTAACGAGGAGAGAACCTCATCGAGCAGAGCGCCAATGGTCCTGGCTTCGTTGTACGTCGGAATGATGACGGAGATACGCATTAGTGTAATCGGTATATCACAATATCTGAGCCGAGCAATTTATGCTGGAATAACACGGTGAACCACTCCCT
>MFXT01000004.1:1745-5039 GCA_001788955.1 Candidatus Peribacteria bacterium RIFCSPHIGHO2_02_FULL_49_16
TGACTCTCGTCCAGAGACATGGCGTACCCAAATCCGTCGAAGCGGGCCACCTCTGTCGCATCTTTGATCATTGACGCGAATACTTCTTGCGTTGTAGTGCCCGCAGAAGGGAGAGAGCGCGGTTCAAGTATGAGATATTCATATTCATGCAAGCGAGCATACTGTGGAAGGTCTTCCGTAAATGGCGTCCCTATTAGTGATGTAAGGTTATTGAGTACATGAGGCAGTGTATGGTCATCAAAGGCTTCGTCCGCCTCATCCACTTTATGGAGCGCACGCGGGTCAATAGATCGCAATTCCGTCACGGCGGCTTTTTGCGTGGGCACATGCAAGGCTGAAGAATACACGAGTACTTTGTCGTCCGGCCTTAGGTTCTCGAGGGCCCACGTGCGCGCACTTTGATGCGTCTCGCCATGCACGGAGAGATATGAAAGACGCAGAGCTACGAAAAGAGGGAGAGCAAGTAGAATGAGAACGAGTACTGCCCCGCGACGATTCACGAGGGTCGCTACTGCATAGCCACCTGCTATAGCGAGAAATGGTATGAGGGGAAGAACGAAGCGAGCCTCGAATCTGAAGAGGACGTAGAACACGACGATATACACAATGAAAAAAGCCGCGAGGAATAATCCGACTTTCCTGAACTTGAATGCAAATAGCCCGAGACCGAGAACGGCTAACGCGGAAAGTACTGGTTCCGAAAAGAAAATGGTAGATAGCGCAGACCATGGACTTACAAGAAGATCTATAAGCGACTTTGACTGATAGAGCGTTATGCTGCCGGTGAAAGTATTCCCACTGTGGTACAGAAGCCACGCGAGCGCTGCTAGAGTGAAAAAAATAAGCGTTCCAATGAAAAAGAGTGGGGTGTCGCGCAGAATGTTCCGGAGCCGTGGCGCACCAAAACAAAGGTAATGGACGCCGATAAGAGGCACGGCAAGCGCTGATATCGAGGAAATTCCCATTCCGATGCCAGCTGCAAAGAACGCCGTGAGATACCGCTTTTTCAAACTCCATTCGCCTTTCAATAACAGGTAGAGAACGATGAGGAGTACGGTTCCGACCGGCACCCACTGCCTGCCGACCATTGAGAGTGCGATATGTAATACGCTTGTGGCAAGTAAAAAAGCAGCCGCTGCTGCCGCTACTCGCGAGCGGAAGAGAGATTCCGTAATGCGATAGACGAGAAATACCGAAAGTGTACCGAGGAGGACATTGAGGAGTCGCGCCGCAATAAAAAAGGGCGAGAGGTCCTGAAGTATGTGGTATTGAAAAAGCGCAGGATCGCCACTCCAGAGCAGGTATTGGAGACCGAGGATCGCCACGAACGGCGCGAGTAGTACATATGATATGTATGGCGGATAGTAGAGCACAGTCTGAAAATCGGCTGCGTGAAGCGACGGCAGTATCGTGTGCAGTTTGATCATGAGAAGTGCCCCGAGTGTATAGGGAGCTTCATCGTAGACAACGGAAAGCGGCAAGCCGTAACCCACTCCTACGGCGCGAAGAAAGAACGCGAGAAGGAGTATGCACAAGAGCACCCACTCTTTCCTAATATAATTCTTACGGGCGACATAGAGCGAGCGAAATGCGAAAGTTCGCTTTCGCATTTCCGAGCCGAGGAGCTCGAAAACCGAACGTATAGGTTTACTTATTTTCAACCAGTGCATGTATGAGTTCATCGAACGTCCGAGTGTAATTCTCCATGGAATACTCGCCAACTTTTCTCTTGCCTGCCTCGCCATATTGTTTTCGCAAGGACTCATCGCCCAGCACTCTGTCTATTGCTGCGACTAGCGCATGCATATCTCCCGGCGGAACTACCAGTCCCGTTTTCTCATTTTGTACGAAGTTCGGTATCTCTCCGACGATCGTTGCCACTATCGCCTTACTCATTGTCATGGCCTCCATGATCCCTATGGGAAGGTCCGTCGAGATGGACGGATCAACATAGAGGTCAGCGAGCGACATGAATTCCTGCCCGTCTACTCTTCCCAAGATCCGCACATGCTCGCTAATACCGAGGCGCTTCACCTGCGCCTCAAGTTCCTCCTTGAGAGGCCCCCACCCACCGATGAGGAAATACGCATTCGGATGCTTTTCAAGCACCTGCGGTGCCGCTTCGACAAGATATTTGTGACCCTTGTCCACAACAAGCCGACTGACGGTCACCACTATCAACGAGTCAGGCTGGATGCGGAGTTCGGAGAGCACTTGCTCTCTCGTGCGCCTTTGCCTTTTGTCTAAAAGCGGCGGAATTACGATGGTAAGGAATTTATCGAGCGGGATGAATTCCTGCTGCGCAGTGAAGCGTCTTGCGGCATCTGAATCGACGATAATGCGGTCGGTCCACAAAGAGAGTATTTTATCGACGAAGATCTGCCACCATCTTTTGTTGGGATATATATTGTGTTCATAACTGATGATCACTGGCACGCGTGCCAAAATTGCTGCAATGCGAACGAGTAGATTTCCGGTGAAAAGGTGCGTGACGACCACGTCGAAATGCCCGCGCCGTACAAATGCCAACATTTTGAAGAATGCCGATATGTCCCCTATCGAACGCGCATGAAAGCAACGGTCGATACGCGCTTGATCTGCACAGGAAGCACCTTGCTGTTCATCAAAGATCGTGACCATTGTCACCTCGTACGCGTTCCTGTCTATATGTGCAAGATGGTGAACGAGAAATTTCTCGGCACCACCAACGCTGAATCGCGGCACGGAGAAAAGTACCTTTATCTTTCTTTCCATGGTTTATCTTCGGGAAGCGACAAGTATTCCTCGAGACCCTCTGCAAATGAGTATTCGGGCTTCCATCCTAATGCGTGTATACGTGATGAATCCGTCTGATATTTCATGTCCATTCCGGAGCGATGGTGCGGGGCAGTTGCAATTCTTTTTTTCGTAAGCGCCTCCACCTTCTGTATCAATTCAATGATGGTAAAGCCCTGTCCCGACCCGATATTGTAAACACCCTCGCCTTTTTCAAGCACAAGGTCGACGGCGGAAGGAATATTTTTTACATAGAGAAATTCGCGATATCCTCTACCTTCATTGTGCAGAGGCACCGGCGTTCCCGTTTTCACGCTGTGTTTGATACGCGCAAGGATCTTCGGCGTATCTTGCCTTGGGCCAAAAGCGTTGCACGGACGAATTTCGACCGTCTTAGTGCTCAAATTTGGATATGTGTTTTCGTATGCGGTTCGCATAAGTGAACCAGCGGCCTTAGAGCACGCATACGGGCTCTTAGGAGCGAGCATCTCATCTTCGCGCATCGGATGATCGCATTCA
>MFXT01000005.1 GCA_001788955.1 Candidatus Peribacteria bacterium RIFCSPHIGHO2_02_FULL_49_16
CCTCGCAAATCGCCATACGAACTGCGCTCACGAATCCTGCCGTCGCGTCCATGGATAAAAAGCTCAGTACGCTCACGCCTAGCCGTCCGCTTTGCGGCGTCAACTGCTTCAGCCTGTGTGTTTGCGCCATTCTGACAAGAGGAGTACAATTATAGTACATTCTCCCCAATCCCTATGGCTGCCGAACGCATTCAACAACGCATCGACCCCGATCTCCGCCAGGAGGCCGAGGCCATTCTTGCCACACAAGGCATCAAGCCATCCCAGGCAATTATTCTCTTCTACACCGAAGTGAAACGATCCCGAGGTTTGCCGTTCAAGCCATCGCCCGTCTCGTCGTCCGAAATCCCCAATGTCCGTTTGCAAAAAGAACTGCGGGATGCTGCCAAGGGAAAGGGAGTGAAGACTTATAGGAATGCAAAAGAGCTGTTTGATTCGCTGCATTCTTAGAAATCATGAGAATCCCCAAGACAACAAAGCAGTTTCGCCGTCAGTACGTCAAAATGAGTCGATCAGGCAACAACATTGCGAAACTGGAAGCAGTGATGAAACTATTGATCCGCGGTGATACCCTTCCCGCCAGATACAAAGATCATGCACTCAAAGGTGTGTACCACAACCTCCGCGATTGCCATATCGAAGGAGATTGGCTGCTGCTCTACGAACTCGGCACAGATCACGATGGCAGGAAGATGGTCATCTTTCACGCAACGGATACGCATGAGAATCTGTTTGGGTGACGACAATCAGCAAAGGGGGGAATCGATAAAAGGCTACTCCGGTGAAGGAACAGCCTTGCGTTCTTTTCCATGAACATCACCGTACCGGTTCTGTGATGATGATGAACGGTGGATACCGGAGGTCGAGCATATAGGAGACTCCGACAATCCGAAATTCCTTCCGGTGCGCTTCCCGCCAGCACGCAATGATTTTTGCGATGGTGCGAGTCGTATCCAGCTCCTTTCTCTCCTCCTTCCCCTCCTCATTGAAGAACTCGTCGAGTTCCAGGTGGTAGACCCCACCACCCTGATTCTCGAAGTACTCTTCGTAAGGACAGGCTCGTTTCTCTTCATTTTCACGAATGCGATCTGTTTGTCTTAGTGCCATGACGGTAAAGATCACAAGACTCCCGAAAAACAGAAAGAGAAGAAGGGCGATTACAGGATTCCAGATGTTCTTTCTCATTTTCATACCTCCGTTGTAAAAAGAACACAATCGATGCTTTCCTCCTGGCACAGTGCTAGAAGGAACGTATCATATATGCTTTTGAAAAAGAATCAAATATGGCATGCACCCCATATCTTGGACATACTTTTGATACACTTCTGGCATGTACCCCTCCCTTGCTTTCCGGCCATCTTGTCCCTGGTAGCCTTGGCGAAGTGGGAAGCTTTAGCGACGGCTGGAGGGAGGGGTGAAGGGGAGGGTTTTTGAAGAATATGTTCCACAACACGCTTGTTCGCGCGTAGAACTCCTGTTAGGAAGCCAGTTCCAGACTGCTGCTTGTGCTTCGTCAAAGACGAGTTTATCCTGATGAGCTTGTCTATGCCGAAGGCAAATCTTGAACCGCGAACATACCCTGGCCTTGTGGAATACGTGGAAGTTCAGCCGCTTCTGAAGGAATTGGAATATCTCGAACTCTCCTATGGGCGTCCTCCGCTCTCCCATAGACGCATTTCTACGCTCCGTGCGGATACCGTGGCAAAAGTGGGCATGCTGGATCCGGAAATGTTTGTAGAGTTCTCAAAGCAGTCGGTTCTGCCACGACCAAGGCACAAAACGACGGTGTGGCTGAAGCATCCCGGGGAATTGGACATGCGCTTTCCGACCGATCTGCAACGCTTCCTTTCCGTCGCGAAACTGCTTACGGGGTTTGAACGGTCTCATCCATTGTGGCTCCACATGCGCATCCGTATGGCTATTGATGCGTGCCTGGTGAGAAAAGGATACTACCACAGGTTCGGCGGTCAGCCGCATCAGGATGTGCCGCGAATTCCGAAAGACAGTTTATCCACGACGATTTATACCATCTATGACAGCTGCCCAACCATGTTCATGCGCCGGAAACCGCTTGGAAATCTCTTTGTGGAGCCCGTAACATTTGCGCCGGGCAGCATCGTGAAGTACAGTGGACTGACATGGCACGTGCCGCAGAAGATGGAGGAAACGCGGATACGAAACTTCGTTGCTCTGCAATGCAATGTGTCTACGAAGGATGTGGAGATTGCCGAATAGAAGTTTTTCAGTGGATCGCGAGCCCATTCTCCATCGAACATCATTCAGTTAGACCTCGTGTCGAGGTCCTTGAGTTCTTCGTGGAATTCACGCTGCAACACAATAGTAATAAGCGGCCATCGAGGCCATACAATGTATTGCATATGTATTACATTTGATATACAATAGAACTGTGCCCAAACACCCCACTACCATTCGGATCGAGCAGAATCTCTATCGGGAGACCGTTCGGGAAGCCGAGAAGATTGGTCTCAATTTCACGAGCGTCGTTCATCTTCTTCTGTACGCCTTTATGGAAGGGACGGTTCAGATCGGAGTAACACAACACCCGCCCGAATACCTGGCTGCCCTTGGCAAGGAGGCCGATAGTCTGCGACATCAGCATAGGAAAGGCAAAGCAAAAAGATATGCCTCTTCAAAGGCGCTGTTCGATGATATTCTTGATCGGTGAAATTCACCATCGTCCCATCGAAACGTTTCCTCAAGAAAGCCAAGAAGTATCTGCCTCGACGCGCTCGACGATTATTTCGAGAACGAAGGCGTCACCGGAAAAGGTAGAGCCCGAGAGTTAAACCGGAATGACAAGAAAAATAGCTACAGATGCACATCATCCGAGGGTAATGATCCTAGATGGTGTGCATCTGCATGCCAAAAAGTTGACAAACACGTTGAAAACGCCCGTTTTGAGGCGTGGTGGACATGATACGTAAAAGTTCAAACCGCTTGGAGCAGCTTATTTTTGTGTGGGCTGTACACATCAGCCAGCTTTCCGCTTAGCGTTTTCTTCATTTTCCAATCCTTTCTCGATTACTATGAGCAGTGATGGAAGATCAACCTGGCATGTATCCCATACCACCTTTGAATCCACACCGAAGTACTCATGGATAAGGATATTCCGCATACTGATAGCATCGGCAAACGGGAAGTCCGCGTGCTTCTTCCGGAATTCCTCGGACAATTGTGCCATCGCCTCGCCCATGATTTCGAGCTGTCGCTGTACCGCAGCAGTCGTCTTCTTGTCTGCCTTAAAAGTGTTATACGTCATCCCATCCGTGAACTCCTGAATATTCTGGATTGCCTCACGAATATGCCGAAGGTAGACAGCATCATGACGCGGCATACAGCGACTGCGCTTCGGCAAGGACTTCGTCTCGGAAGTAGGGACTGAGTTGCTTTGTGGTGACGAGATCCACCTTTTCTCCAAGACATTTTTCCAAGAAGTGGATCATATGGGACATATCGAAAAGAGTAACTGTTCCCTGGAACTCCACCAGAAGATCGATGTCACTATCCCTACCACTATCCCCATGTAGCCGGGAACCGAAGAGCGCGAGACTCTTCACGCAATCTCCCTTGGGCATGTGTGGGATTGCCTTCTGTACCTTCTGTCGCAGTTCTCGAGTACTCATAAGGAGATTGTAGCACAGTGAAACTGTGGGCAACAAAAATGAATGAATGCATACTTGACTTGGAGAGCATGGATGCGACTTAATCGTCGCATCATGCTACACTCGCCCGACAGCAAATTCTCAACGAAGGAAGGCCTCAAGGAGAATCTTGCGATTGGTTCGCCAACATCGAATCTTGCATGGTGGAAAAATCTCTGTTCCAATTGGGAGAATGCAGCTAAGACAAGCTACAAATTACCATTTTTAGGCGCCCAAAATAAAACGCTCTCTGTCACAACTCGACAAGAAGGAGGTGGTGGACGATAGTGGAGTCGAACCACTGACCTTGCGAATGTGAGTCGCACGCTCTAACCAACTGAGCTAATCGTCCAGACTCTTATCATTACAAAAATATAAGCAATAGAAAAGCCGCGGTGCAAGATGCACTGCGGCAAAGTGGTCTTATGCTTCATCATCAACGTGCGCACGCCACAGCCGCTGAATATCCATACATTCAAAACAGACAATGGCTCCAACAATTCCAATCAGAAGCTGGATGCTGATAATTGGTGCGAAACCGTAGACTATCAGCGTCGACATTCCAAGCGTCCATACCAGAAGATATGGGCCGAATGCCGCTGCTTCTCTGAACCAGATGACAAAAACTTCTTTTGATGTGGTCTGTTTCAGTGCCACGAGAATGATCAGAAACAACGTGATCTGGGGGCCATTTCCCAATGGAGAGAGGCCGCCATACACAACACTATTAAACAGATTGAACCATGTTTGATAGACCTGATCCATCTGTTCATACATGGGATACGCAGCTGCGAATGCTGCCGCATTGTCAGCTCCCAATGTCATGCCAATCACCGGAATAATCATTCCTTGATCGCTGATATGCACATCGTGTAGTCCCGTATGTGCAAGACAAACCACCGCAAAGAACGCGATGAAAATCGCTGCACATTCGATACACCAATGTATCGTGTCATGACGAGCTGCATGTCCAAAAAAGAATGAGGACATGACGCCAATAGCACACACTCCTCCGAGGAACATCGTTACCTCGTATCCTCGAAGCTTTGTGAGTGCGATAGCGAGACAGGCAGCAATGAGCAACCCATACGCCGCCTTCAGCCAGTTGGCCGGAAGAATCGCAAAGAGATTTTGTGGTGAACCGAATCGCACTCCAAAGCGTCGCAGTGCGACGTAATATACCATCCACGTCACCATCATGAACGGCCAGAATTGGGTCAGTGGAAAGAAAAAGCTAAGAGGTTCTCCTTTCACTGCAGCTTTCACCGCCCACATGGCTTGCGGCGGATCTGCAGCAAGCGTTCCCAATGCCAACATGTTCATTGAAAAGATGCATGTTGCCACAAGAATGCGACACCACCGATTGGGATATTGTCGTTTGAGTACCGGCATCAAGCTTAATCCAATCGGCACCATTGCCCACGTCGTCGCGAAATTCGCGGCAATAGGACAAGCGACGAGAAGAAACCATCCCAATCCCGCACCGTCCTTTGCTCGCACGATAAACAGTCCGAGACTCGCAATAATCACTGTCGCAAGCGGAATGAAGATGAACTGTGGGTAATCCACCACATAGACATGATGGATCACGTGATGCGCGCTGTCTCCACCGAATGCCCAAAGTCCACCCGCAGTCAGAGCGCCGACTCCCAAAAAAATCAGAACTTTTTTCCAGAGCTGTTCGATGAACAGCGACGTCGAGACGATGACTCCCAACACCACCACAGCCAGAAACAACCACAACATGTGTACGACTCCTTTTATTCAAAAACCGATCATGAAAAAGACCACAGCCCCCTCCAAGGCAGACCTTAGAAAGGCCAGCCTTTTTAACAGAAAAATGGATAAAAATCAAGGGTCTTCGTCCTTTTACGCCGGTGGAGACGCGAATTCCATATCCATTGCCAAACGGCTCTCTTCCGGAAGTACCTGACCTTGATATTTACTGCCCGGTTTCTTGTGGTACGGCATTTCTGCAGGACTGCTCATTTGTTCAAAAGCAATCTGACAAATACGCATTCCTGAATACAATAAAACGGGCATGCGATTCAGGTTACTGATCTCGAGCGTGATTGTGCCCGAGAACCCCGGATCCACGAATCCCGCCGTTGAATGCACGATAATTCCAAGTCTCCCCAGAGAACTCCTTCCTTCGACGCGCACGACCAGATCATCGGGAACGGAAATTGTTTCCCGAGTGACACCGAGGATAAATTCTCCCGGTTGTACAATAAAAGGATCACCGTTCTCCACAACAATCGTTCGCATATTCCCGATAAATGTCTCCGGTTTTTTGGGATCGAGTACCGCAAAACGGCTATGCTCATAGAGCTTGAATGTGTTCCCCATGTGCAAATCCATAGAACTTGCATGAATATGCCACTGCTCCTTTGGAAGTTCGCTTTCGATGCGCACCCGTCCATCGGCAATGGCGCGACGGATATCTCGATCAGAAAGAATCATGAAGAGGAGACTAGCAGACCGATCCCTTGTATCCAACGTACAAAAAGTTCACCATGAGACACCCATGCCAAAAAAGGAAACCACACCGGAACACAAGAAGCAGGAACGGGATTTTTCTGTGGAAAAGCAGCAATATCTACGAAAGATACAACGGGAACTTATTGAAGAATTTCGTAGGTACATGCACGTGACGCATGACGTGCTGCGCCTTGCTTCTAAGGAAGAAACCGAGGCGCTGCGTATACCGCTTCTTGCAATGGAGCTCAAAGAAGAAGTGATTGCACAGTGGGAACACTTCCGGCGACTCGTTCCCACACTCCTCTACTCTGCACGGGAACTTAAACGAGATATCACTCTTCTCCTGAATAAAACACAGATTTGGACTCATACGGAACATCATGCAATGCACACATTTTTTGATGACACCGATATTTCATTCGAAAAAAAGAAAACAGAGCTTGAGGCACTGCAGAAAAAAACTCTGCTGTATGAAGCACTCGAAAAACAGCGTTTACGTCTCTCTCAAGAAGCAGAACAGTATCCATCCTCATCTGTACCAAAACTTCTCGAATGGAAAAAATTCCGGGAACTTCCAGTTCATCAACGCCGCACGCAACTGCATAAAGCAGAGCAGCTTCTTCACACGGAAAAACGCACGTATGAGAAAGACCATATGGAGAAGAAGAGACAGGAAAAACTGCGCAAAGAGCAGGAAGAGATAAAACAAAATACAATCGATCAGCAGCAAAAACAAAAAAGGGAGAAATATCGGCAACATCTTGCAATCACCGTAGAACAGCTCCCTGACCAACTTATTCCTCTCTATCGAGTGGCAATAGCTGACGGCCGGAGTGCCATGCAGAAACTTCATGTGCTTATGAAGACCCGCAAAAACGCACATCAAAATGGAACGCCCCTTCTCATCGTCGACGCTGATCTGACAGCCCATGCAACACGTGACACACTACAAACGCTTTTAGAACAATCACAAGATCGTCATGCTGCCTTTATTCCCAAAAATATTTCTTATCAATCGCATGCCATCATCGTATCGCAGATTCACACATCTCTTCTGCACGACATGGAAGAACTTGAACGAAAACCATTCAATCCTAAAGAAGCACAACAACATACAATTGCTATTTGACAAATAGCAATCGAATGATCATCATACAGCTCATGATCACGAAAAAACGAACAATAACATGTGCAGCAGTAAGTTCTCTTTTTCTGCTCATGGCATGCTCTCCTGCAGTGCCGACTCGCACGCGAATGCTCGATGATCAGCTTGAAAATCCTCTTTTTGCGGAACGTTATTACGATGAGCTTGTCGAAAACATGGTAGAGATTGAGATTTATGAAAATCCTCTTGCACATGATCCGCAAAAAAAACGACTCATCGAACGAACGCGAAAAGAGGGTCTCGAAAACGCGAAAAAGGCAAATTCCGTCCAGAATACAGGAAAGACTGCTGCACTGATAAGCATGGAAACATATACAAAGGGAATTGTCCTCCTCACGGATACACACCTCTTCTTTTCCTCTGAATTCGAAATCATTCCCGGTGTGGAACTTCATGTTTTTCTTACGGAAACAGTAGATCCGCGAGATGTAACCTTTCCTGATGAAACCGCAGTAGACCTCGGCATAGTACAGAGTGCATACGGCCACCAAAGTTATGCATTACCTGCCTCCATGACAGGAGCGCTCCGTATGCGCAGTATTGTTCTTTGGGACAAGGCTCTCGAACGTCTTCACGGTTTTGGACAATTACATTCTTTGTAAATCTGTTTACAGCTTCTGTTGCACGCTGCTCAACCCCTTATCAATTGCAGTTGTAATCGCCTTCAGCGTGCTTTCTACCTGTTGTCCGTTCACAAAGAATGTCGGCGTCCCTTTTACACCGGCATCTTGTCCTTCTGCATAATCTTCCAAGATAACATCCTTTTTGATGTGAGACTTCATACAACGCTCAAAATGATCCATATTAAGCTCGAGTTCCTCCGCCCATGCAGAAATTTTCTCTCGATTCATTTCCGGTTGGTTCAGAAAGGCGATATCGACAAACTCCCAGAATTTCTGCTGATTTTGATCTGCAGCACATTCACTCCCTTCCGCGGCAATTAATGCGTAACGATGAATGGAACGAAGTGGGAAATGCTTAAATTCGTAGCGAATACGTAAACCGTACTTCTCAAGAAGAGGCTGCATAATTTGTGAATGTGCCGCGCGACAGGCAGGACATTGAAAATCGGCAAATTCATGAACAATCACGGCAGCAGACGGATTCGTATCGGGATGCGGACCTTTCAACGACTCCCCGGAAATTCCCGTTGTACTCGTACAGGCAGTAAGAAAAATGGTGAAAATGACGGCAAGAGGGGCAAAATAATTCATGTAAACAAGAATGACAGCCGCACAACCCTTATGCAAGTTCCACTCATAATCTATAACCTGTAATCTACATCCATGACCCTTTACCGCACCTATCGACCTCAATCCTTTGCAGAGGTCATTGGCCAGAAACACATTACAGAAACGCTCCAAAACGCCGTTGATCAGGATCGTATCGCACATGCATATCTTTTTTCCGGTTCACGCGGAACAGGGAAAACATCTATTGCACGCATACTGGCAAAAGCGATTTTCATTCGATCTCTAGAAGAGGGTGTCCGAAAAGAGCAGATTCTCCGGGCGCTGCAGGAGGGAAATATGATTGACCTCCTCGAAATCGACGCCGCAAGCAACGGAGGAATTGACGAAATTCGCTCCATTCTGGAAAATATGTATTTCCCTCCGATTCTCGCAAGCGCGAAAGTTACCATTATCGATGAAGCACACATGCTCTCAAAATCGGCATGCGATGCGCTCCTTAAAACTCTGGAGGAACCCCCATCACATGCATATTTTATTTTGGCTACGACAGAGCTTTGGAAAATTCCCAATACCATCCAGTCACGCTGTCAGCGATTTTCATTCAATATGCATACGGAGGAAGACGTTGTTATGCAACTCGCTTCTATTGCTCATCAGGAGATAATCTCGATCGACGAAAGTGCACTCAAGAAGATTGCACATCATGCGAACGGGAGTATGCGTGATGGCATCACACTCCTTGATCAATTGCGTACAGAAGGACACATTACCGAAGACATCGTACATAATCGTCTGGGAACAGGAAAAGACGTTTCTCTAGAGAACATATTCACTGCTCTCATGCATCACGACACAGTAACCATTCTTACTGCTCTTCAAGCAATCGAGCAGGCAGCGGTTCCCTTCGACAATATTCTTCGTGAAATGCTCACGAAACTCCGTACGCAATTGCACATGGACCTGCAGAAAGGCAATGATACGCGTCGCACATTGCATATGCTTCATGCGATACTCAATACTCTGCGTGCAATACGCACATCTCCCCTGCCGGCATTGACTGTAGAGGCGGCATTGATTGCATTGTGTGAATCACAGTCAGACGACGCATCAGCCTCCGCCAAGGTGGAGCCTGTTGTAAATCAAGATGAGGGAGACGATCCAGAACTTGAACAGATTCAGCACTGTTGGCCGCGAGTTGTGGAACAGATGTTGCCACCATCCGCAAAAATGTCTCTGAAAACCGGTCAATTGCTCTCTTGTAAAAAACATATACTCACCATCTGCTTTCCCTCCGCATTCCATCATCAAAAAGTGATACAGCCGGAAGCGATGCACACTATGCAGAATCTCCTGCAAAAGCAGATAGATTATCCTGTACGCATACGCTGCATAGTAAAAAAAGAACGAACTGATATTCCAATAAAGCCATACTCTGCGGTAGATCTTGCCAAAGCAGCAAGAGAAGTTTTTTAACGGTATGAAGGTGATATGATTCACAACACCATGACGCACACCGATACATTCGCAGGCGCAGGACAATTGCCGTATCTCAAAGCAGATGCAGAAGTTTTTACAGCAATTGAAGGAGAAAAACAGCGACAACTGGACGGCGTGGAACTCATTGCATCAGAAAATTATACCTCCGGCGCCGTTCTGGAAGCATTGGGAAGTATCATGACGAATAAGTACGCCGAAGGATTTCCGGGAAAGAGATACTACGGCGGACAACAGTTCACTGATAGCATAGAAACATTGGCGATTGAGCGGGCAAAAACTCTGTTTCGTTGTGATCATGCCAATGTCCAGCCTCTCTCCGGTGCTCCGGCAAACATTGCGGTCTATCTCGCTTGGATGAAACCCGGAGATACTATTCTTGGAATGGATCTCACGCATGGAGGACATCTGACACATGGATCTCCCGTCACCGCCATGGCAAAGATATTCAATTTTGTACGCTATAAAATGAAAGATACGGAAACCGGAGAAATTGACTTCGACCAGATGCATGATATTGCCAAAAAAGAACAACCCAAGATCATTCTTGCAGGCTTTTCCGCCTATCCTCGGGAACTCAATTACAAAGCCTTCAAAGAGATTGCTGATGGAGTCGGAGCTGTCGCCATGGCCGATATGGCACATATCGCAGGACTCATTGCCGCTGGAGTGTTGCGCAATCCTTTTGATGACGATTTTCACATTATGACAACCACAACACATAAAACGCTTCGCGGTCCGCGTGGCGGCATGATTCTTACACGCGGCACGGTCAGTAATCCCTTAAAAGCTCCCGAACACACGATCGACAATCTTCCGACGATTATCGATCGCAGCGTCTTTCCCGGTTTTCAGGGCGGGCCGCATATGAATACCATTGCAGCAATCGCCGTTGCACTCCAAGAAGCAAAAACACCGGAATTTAAAACGTATGCGGAGCAAATCATAAAAAACGCAAAACACCTCGCGGCATTTCTTATGAAAAACGGGTGCAAACTCGTTACCAACGGAACAGACAATCATCTTATGGTCATTGATTGCATGACATCATGGAATATACATGGGAAAGAAACGGAATACGTTCTCGATCAGATCGGCATCACAGCAAGCAAGAGCACGATTCCTGATGATCCAAATCCACCCTTCATGCCCAGTGGACTTCGTATTGGTACCCCGGCAATCACCACGCGAGGCATGAAAGAGCAGGATATGGAAACTTTGGGCAGATTCATGCTTGATGCCATCACCCATAAAACAGACGAAAAATATTTACAGAAAATTCACAAGGAAGTAAAAACATTCTGTCGTCAATTTCCGGTTCCGGGGATTTCCGCAGATTAGGAGGGTGGCAAGGGAAAGCCATTTAAAGAACAAAAAATTTTTTCATACAACATTCTCTATGAATAGACCATTCAAAGATGTTGCATAAAAAATTTACACGAATATGATGACATGATTTGTTGACCGAAGAGCTGTTAACAAATCGTTGATCCTTAAGGCCTGCGGCCTTGCGCAAAACAAACACACATATGCTTGACTCTATGAGTCAAGAACCCCGGGGTCCAAACCCGCATGGGCTTGGACCCCACCCCTTTTGCTCCTTAATACCATCGAATCAACACAGAGAGAAGACTAGTCATGCGTTCTTCGCACTCGTTCCTCCTGGTCACACTTCGCGTCTCTTCCGCCACTTCTGGGTACAGGAACGTGACTGTTAAGTGCTGCGTGACTACCCTTCTCTCTGCTCTGCGATGCTACGTACGATGAATAGCATGAGGATGCACCGTCGTACGCACCACAATACTTCCCAGTGTTCCCCTTTGCGTATGCGAAGTTCGGTGAACCGGTCCGGGAACCTCGCCTGGTCACGAGGAGAAACAAGCGACCGGAGCACTGCAGAGAGCCGAGGTATCCTCACCTCAATTTCCTTCATTTTTAACGGCTCAGTAGCCTTTACGTGCTACCGATAGTCGGGAGGAAATAACACAAACACAAAAAGGCCTCTTCAAAAGGGCCTTTTTGTTATCCGCTCTTTTCCTTCTCCTCTTTCGCCTGCAACATAGTTTTACTCGGAGGAGGAACGCCGCCGGTTTTCTCGAGTTTCTCTGTAAGATCCTTCTGTTGATTCTTTTCATCAGCCGACAACATTTCTCCTAAAAATTCCTTCTTCCGCAGCGCGTTAAACTCATTCTTCCACATCTCTCGATCGCGCCACTTGCGATACTCCTCAAGAGACATTTTCTTTGCACGTGCTTTTTTGCGTTCTTCTTCTTCTTTTTCCACACGCTTCGTTTCTTTTTTACCCTCCTGTACCGCATGCGTAGACACGGAGAGCCATTCTGAAATATTTTTCTCAACAATCGCACGTTTTTCGGCATATCGCTCACGAGAAAGGGCACGAATTTTCTCTATTCCCCCCTCACTTTTCTGCACATTCGGTGGAGGAAGCGTATGCACAGAAAATGGTTTGCTAGGCACACCGTCAATGAGTAAACGTATATAGACATGATATTTCGGCAGACTTAATACATCCTTCGGCGATACATCTTCTTCAAACTGCAAACTCATTACTTCTGCATCATCAGAACCCACTTGGAAACTGATGAGCGTTCCGACGTTTCCGAAAACTGCATCACGCAGAGTGGTATTTCTGTCACCAAGAAGCAGTTGTGTCACATACTGATTGGCCATCGTCAGGCTAAGACGATACTTTCTCGCCTCGCTCAAAATGGTTGCAAAAGACTCCGTTGCAAAGTTCTGAAATTCATCAACAAATAGGAAGAAATCCCGACGTTCACTTTCTGCAACATCCGCACGACTCATAGCGTCAATCTGGAACTTCGTCACGAGTATGGAACCGAGAAATGCAGCAGTGTCTTCACCAATTTTTCCTTTACTTAAATTGACCAGAACAATCTTTCCGCTATCCATTGCATGACGTAGATCGAGCCGGGAACGCACTTGTCCGATAATGTTTCGCATTAAGGGGCTGGAAAGAAGTTGTCCGATCTTATTCTGAATGGCCGCCGTTGCTTCAACGCGATATTTCTCATTCCAGCTTGCAAATTCCGCCTCCCAGAAACTCTTTACTGTTGGATCTGTAACTTTCTCCAAAACTTTTGCACGATAGGCTTCATCGGTGAACATGCGTGGAATGCCGAGCATAGATGCATTCCCTGCTTCCACCAGTGCCAAAAGCGTATTTCGCAGGATATGTTCCATGCGTCCACTCCACACATCGGGCCATATCTTGGTAAAAACACTCATGAGACCCGATACAATCAGAGGGCGTTGTTCGGGATGGCGGCATTCCAGCACATTGAATGACAAAGGGAATTCGCGATCAGATGGATCAAAGAGCACAACATCATTCTGACGACGTTTAGGGATGAACTGCAGCACCGCATCAATCAAATCCCCATGCGGGTCAATGACACCTACTCCCCTTCCTGCGTAGATATCACTAAAAATCATATTCTCCAGAAACACGGATTTTCCCATACCGGTCTTTCCAAGCATATAGACATGCCGACGACGATCTTCTTTCTTGATGCCAAATCGCGTTCTCTTCCCACGGTACACCGCTTCACCAAGAGTCGTGACATCTTCGACATTCTGTGTTATAAGCGGAACATTAAGTGGAGGACCTAGTTTCTTCGAACTCACACAATCAAAATTGGGTGTTTGAACGATCGCGGTGGGAATATGCCAAATGGTTGCAAGTTCTTCAGTGGAAAACACATTTGCTCTACGAGAAAATCTCACAGAAAGTGATGGAAAAATTTGCAGACGCGATAGTGCAAACCCATTGCAATGTGGCAAGGTGAATTGCCGAAAACTACTCGCAATCTCCCGTACTTTGATCTGCGCATCTTCTTGATGTTCTCGTGCTGCAATGACGCTGATACGCACATTTGCCTGGAAGAGAAGACGATTGACTTTATCCACTGCGGCAGTCGTACTGTCTTCCCGATCGTGGCTGCGCATGTTCATTTTGGATGTGAGATCTTCTTCTCTGTCGATACCCTCTGCTGTCGCTGCCGCCTTGAGAGGCGCAAACCACAGACGAAAGCCACCAAGCACTATATACAGAGGTAAGAGAAATAGACGCCGCCAACCTCGGGCAAGGTAGGCACGCGCCAGAAGAAGGGCATATATATTGGAATGTTTTGCAAGGCCCTTTCCCAAAAAGGGAATGAGTTTTAATGCACGACGGCGATACGAACCATTTATCGGACGCATCGCAATCTGTACATGCCCACGCATCCCCTCTTTGGGGTACTGCACAAGTGCGGATGTTATGCCTGCAATCGTGTCAACGTTCTGACGGCTCGCTATATCCGCAAACTGACTGTATCGCTTGATCGGGAACACTTCTGGCGCAGAAAGACGCAAATCTGCCGAAACGACAACTTCACCTTCGTTGGCAGCAAAGGTATGCAGTGGCACTTCTTCGATCTCCGCATCCGGATACTGCCCATAGACCTGACTCTTCAGAAGCGCTGCCGTATGCGGACTCACGCGCGCGTAGAGCCCCACTTTCCCTCCCGTAGATCCCATTTCAAATGATATATTCTTGTCCAGACCGCGCAGTGCATGAAGTGCGGATAAGACAGATTCCATCATCAGCGGCCCACGTGCCATGCTCGGATCATCAGGATCGGGCAAAGGCGGGCGAATAAGAAGAAGGACATTTTGGAGAGACTGCTTCATGAAGACCGAAGTAAGTCAGCAATACACTCAAGGGCAACAGTATTGTAGCCGTAATCCATACGCAGAGGACCGACAATACCCACTGCGCCACGATTCCCACGAACGCTGTATTCTGTCACAATCATACTGCAACTCTGCATCTGTGGCAGAAGATGATCCTCACCAATGTAATACCGGATATGATCATCAACACACACCTCTTCTAGAAAGTCAATTATTCCACTTTCGAGTGTTTCCACCACACCGCTTGCCAGCAATTGATCCTCCTGAAATTCCGGAAGGCGAAGGGTATTGGCGAGTCCAAGGTAATGGACATGGTGTTTGTGAGGGACGGTGGCAAAAGCAATATTCGGAATCATTTGTGAAAGAAGCGCCACAGATTCATAAACACGTTCCTGATCTTTGTGCTGAAAATACTGTTCACGCAGACTTTCAAAGCGTTTTCGCACCTGCTTTTCGTACTGGGATGGCTCCATGAATTCTTTTACATATGCCCGATACCCCTTTGCCGTGGGAATACGACCGGCGGAAATATGCGGCTGTATCAGATACCCTTCATCCTCCAGATATGCCATTTCATTGCGAATTGTTGCTGGCGAGACGATAAATTGTCCTCCTTTCAAGAGACTCTTAGAACCTACAGGAAGTGCTGTCTGAATAAACTGATCAATAATGGCAACCAGGAGTTTGCTCTGTCGCACATTCATACCCACCAGCATAGCACTCATAAAGCGCGAGTGCTAGCTAAAGAACCCTATTCTGCTTTCTTTTCAGCACGTTTACGAAACCGCTCGATTCGACCACCTTTTCGTTCCTGCTGTTTTTTGCCAGTATAGACCGGATGACATCGACTGCAGATCTCTACAGATTGTTCCTTCACGGAACTGGGAATGGAAAATATCGCCCCGCACGTCGTACATGTGGTGCGCGCATCAGCATAAACGGTGGGGTGTGCTCCGATCTTCATAGAGGTGCTATTGTAGAATAGTACACTATTGATGCAATGATTTCTTTCAGGATACAGAACGGCTTTTTCGTATTTTCTTTGTTTCCTGCTTCAATTCTTCCACTTCTTCGGCACGCTGCTCCTTCGCCGCCTCTTCCAGAGCCTTTTCCGCTTCCTCATCGCGTAATACCACACTCATACTTGCCACTTTATCCGCCCCACGAAGACGCATAACGATGACACCCTGTGTCGCTCGCCCACGTGAAGGAATATCGGTAAGATCCATACGAATGGCCTGTCCATTTCTACTTAAACACAAAAGATCTCCTTTTGCTCCTTCCAAAAGAACGCATCCCCCGACAATCTTTCCGGTTTTCGTTGTCAATTGCGCCGCTTTCACGCCCGATCCTCCGCGCCCCTGTACACGATACTGGGATACCGGCGTCATTTTTCCAAGGCCATTCTCCATCACAACAAGAATACGATGCACTCCTACATTTGGAATAATTGCGCCTGCCTCTACAACATAATCCGATTCGCCGAGTTTAATGCCACGCACGCCTGCGGCAGCACGTCCCATGGCACGTACTTCATCTTCATTAAAACGAATCGCCTTCCCTTCGTGCGTCACGAGGAGAATTTCATCCTTCCCCGTCGTTGTGACAACCCATCGCAATTCATCTCCTTCGGGAAGTTTTTGTGCAATGAGTCCAGAACGCCGAATGTTGTCGAAATCCGTAATGTCCGTCCGCTTCACGAGCCCCTTTCGCGTAGCAAGGAAAAGGTATTTTGCACCGGAAAAATCTGTACGAAGAATTGCGGCAACACGCTCTTCTGGTTTGAGTTGGAGTAGATTCACAATTGCTTGTCCACGCGCCGTGCGACCGGCTTGAGGTAATTCGTAGACAGGAAAACGGAAGACACGTCCGGTATTCGTGAAAAAGAGAAGTTCATCATGATTCATCACATGCAACAGAGACAATACTTCGTCGTCTTCACGAATCTCCATACCTTTAACCCCCTTTCCGCCGCGATGTTGCGCGCGGAACTGCACCGGACTCATACGCTTCACGTATCCGCTGCGCGTCAGCGTCACCATCATCGGCGCATTCGGAATCGTATCTTTCGCACTGAATTCTCCCGCAGCCGATGAAACAACCGCCGTGCGACGCTTATCACCATACGCTTCGCGTATTGCAGTCAGTTCATCAATGAAAACCTGATCGATCTTCGTGGGGCTTTTGAGTACTGCTTCACATTCGGCAATGAACTTGAGCTTCTCTTTCAGTTCGTCCTCTACTTTTTTGCGTTCCAATCCGGCAAGCGTCTGCAGGCGCATTTCCAGAATAGCTGTCGTTTGGATCTCGGTAAGTTTGAATTTTTTCATCAACCGCTCTTTGGCAATTTCTTTCGTCTCACTCTTCTTAATGGTCTCAATAACAGCATCGATATTGTCGAGTGCTTTCTTCAGGCCTTCGAGGATATGAGCGCGCTCTTTGGCACGATCTCTTTCAAAAGTGATGCGCCGGACGATCACGATACGACGGTGATCAATAAAAATTTGCAGAAGTTCCTGCAAATTCATAAGTTGCGGTTGAAGACCGTCACGCAACGCAATCATGTTATAGCCAAAACTGCTCTGAAGATCGGTGTGACGAAACAACTGATTCAGCACTTTTTGCGGATAAGAATCTTTCTTCAGCTCGATGATCACACGAATACCATCACGATCCGATTCATCACGAATGTCGGAAATTCCTTGAATGATCTTGTCCTGCACAAGCCGTGCCATCTTCTCAATCATCGTAGATTTATTGACCTGAAACGGAAGTTCAGAAATGCGAATGTGGTAACGACCTCCTGTCATTTCCTCAATTTCTGCCTTCCCTCGAATGACCACAGATCCTCTTCCCGTCAGATATGCTTGCTTGATCGCCTTTTTGTCATACACAAGTCCCCCTGTAGGGAAATCCGGACCTTTGATGAATTTGAGCAAGTCTTCAACGGAAGCGTCGGGGGTTTTGAGGAGATGAAAAATAGTATCAATGAGTTCATTCAAGTTATGCGGCGGAATATTCGTCGCCATTCCCACGGCAATACCCACGGTGCCATTAAGAAGAAGACCGGGCACTTTTGCCGGAAGCACTGTTGGTTCTTTGCGCATCTCATCATAATTTGGGCGAAAATCGACGGTGTCTTTTTCAATATCCTGAAGCACCTCCTCGGTAATCTTCTCCATGCGCGCCTCGGTATATCGCATTGCTGCCGGAGGATCTCCATCAACAGAGCCGAAATTTCCTTGCCCTTCGACAAAAGGATAGCGCATGGAAAACGGCTGTGCCATACGCACAAGCGCTTCATAAACGGGCACATCACCATGCGGGTGATAGTTACCGACGACATCTCCGACAATCTTCGCGCACTTTCGGTATTTGGCAGCATGACGCAATCCCAGTTCGTGCATGCCATAGAGAATGCGACGATGAACAGGTTTTAGTCCATCACGCGCATCAGGCAGTGCACGGGCAACAATCACACTCATCGCATACGCGAGATAGCTTTCTTCCATTTCTGCGACAATCGGCCGCGGTTTGATGCGTCCGATACTGCTTAATGTCTCCCCTTCTCCCATAGGAGATGCAGAAGAAGGCTCCCCCTTGCCGGCATCAGAATCTTTCTTTTTCTCGGGCATAGAATGAGAATAGTGTAGCGCTATGCTCTCGATCGTTTCAACTCCCATCGGCAACTTGGGTGATCTCACGCTCCGGGCGCTGAAGACGCTCAAGGAATGTGATGCGATTGTTTGTGAAGATACGCGCGTAACGGGGAAACTCCTTCATATGCTCGATCTGCCGAAAAAAGAACTCATCAGCTTTCACAGTTACTCGGACAAAAAAAAACTGACACACATTCTGGAACGCCTTGAAAGCGGAGAACATCTCGCTCTCGTTTCCGACGCAGGAACCCCCTGTATCAGTGATCCGGGCTACCAACTCGTTTCTCAATTATCAGTGAACCATTGTCCATTCTCCATTGTCCCCGGCCCCTCCGCATTCCTCGCCGCACTCTCGGCTTCGGGACTCCCGATCAACCAATTTATCTATCTCGGATTTCTGCCACTCAAAAAAGGACGCAAGACGCTGCTTGAATCATTGAAAGAAGAAAAACGCACGATTGTTTTTTATGAATCCGTACATCGTATGAAAAAAACAATGAGTGAACTTGCAGACGCATTGCGAGAACAACCGCATCGACCGGTTGTCATCTGCAGAGAGCTGACAAAGATGCACGAAGAAGTACTACGAACAACGATTACAGAACTTCCTCACATCACATTCACACAAAAAGGTGAATTTGTTGTCGTCATCGGTGCGATGTGATGTCAAATAGAATACGCAGCATTGTGGAGGAAAATATGCTACGCTTGGGCTTATGATTGCTCGCCTGAGAGGAAACCTAATAAGACTCTCTCCGGGAGAGATACTCGTTGACGTGCGAGGTGTGGGCTATTATGTGCATACATCACTCTCCGTGTGGGAAAATACAGAAGAAAGTAACGAGCAAGAGCTCTGGATTTCCACGTACGTTCGTGAAGACCGATTCGATCTTTTTGGTTTCCAATCACAACATGAACGCATGTTATTCGAACGCTTCCTTGCACAGCAGGGTATCGGGCCGCGCCTCGCGCTTGAACTCTGCTCTCTTTCACAGACAACTCTTCTCCAGGCAATCTATGAACAAAATCCCACACTCCTCTGCACAGTCAAAGGCATTGGGAAAAAGAAAGCAGAAAAAATTCTTCTGGATCTCAAATCACTCGCAGAATCTGCACCGGAACTTTTTATACAAAATGGAACGAGCAATAAGAAACAATCAATACTGGACTCCGATGCAATAGAAGCTTTGCAACAACTCGGCTACTCCTCTTCTCACATCCTCAAAGTTCTGCAAGATCTCTCTCCCGATCTCACGACTACTGAAGAACGCGTTACCGCCGCGCTGCGCTCATTATAAATTCTCAATTTCATCGCAATGCTTCATCTCGATATCTCCACAGCATTGGCCAAGGTCATTACATCGTCATTCGGCGTCACAAATGATGAGCTCATGCAACTACGCACATCCATGAAGCGCTATATCGAAGAATGGCTGAAGGAACGTGAAAAAGGAGGGCACACATGGTCGATGGACCCATACAATAAAACGACAGTGGACCGCGTGAAAGAAATTGCGAATCGCATTAAAAAAGAAAAAGTGCAGACCGTAGTATGGATCGGTATCGGCGGATCAGGACTTGGGCCAAAAGTCATTCAGGAAGTTTTTGAAACCCCGTCATCGCTCGAATTTCTTGTCATCGATACGATAGATCCTGCCCTTCTCCAAACGTATCTGCACATTATCGACTGGAAGTGCACATGCCTTATTGTTGCAAGCAAATCCGGAGGAACACTCGAAACGATGAGCGTTTTTTTCCTTTTTTGGGAGGAACTCAAAAAAGCACTTGGCAAGCGTGCCAATGAACGCGTCTTTGGCATTACCGATAAGCAGAGCGGTGTACTGCGTGATTTCTGTCTGGAGCAGAATATCGAGATGCTCTTCATTCCTTCGGAGGTCGGCGGACGGTTTTCCATCTTCACTCCCGTCGGTCTTCTCCCTTTTATGCTTTTAAGCGACGACATTGATGAATTTCTCCATGGCGCCAAAGAGATGGATACGCTCTGTCAACAAACAACACTCGAAGATAATCCCGCCGCCCTTCTTGCCAGTATGCAGTATATTCTCGATACAAAGCGCGACATGCCGGTGCGCGTCATTATGCCGTATAGTCAGAGACTGCAATCCATTGCCCGTTGGAATCAGCAGCTCATTGCCGAGAGTCTTGGAAAAACAGAGCTTAGCAACCCCATTCCCCTTGCTGCCATCGGTACACACGATCAACATTCTCTTCTTCAGCAGTGGATGGCGGGACCGCGCAAATGCTGGCACATCTTCATTCGCGATGCCGATAAACCCGTTCTTCCTCTCCCTTCAATAGATGATGAACGATTCTCATACATAAAAAATGCCTCATTTGGTGAATTGCTCGATGCCTGTTATGAGGGAACTAGCCAGGCACTGTCACAAGCAAAACGCCCGCATATTACTATCACTCTTCCCCAATTGGATGCCTATCATTTAGGCCAGCTCTTCTTCTTTTTTCTCACAGAAGTTGTTCTCTTAGGCAAGATCTATCGCATCGATCCGTATGGCCAACCGGCTGTGGAAATTGGAAAAACTCTTACAAAAGAAATTCTTTCGAAAAATAAAATTTCACGAATGGCTTCGTAAACGATATGATGTCCACATCATTTCCCTCATTTACGCTATGGCACATGAACTCACCGATGCAGACTTTGACACAGAAGTGCTTCAATCCGACATTCCCGTTCTCGTAGATTTCTGGGCGCCGTGGTGCGGCCCCTGTAAATCCATGCTTCCGATTGTGGAAGAACTGACAAAGGAATATGAGGGCAAAGTGAAGGTAGTTAAAATGAATGTTGATGAAAATACGGACACGCCGGGAAAATTCAATGTCATGAGCATTCCCACATTCATCATCTTCAAAGGAGGTGAAGTGGTAAATACCATTGTCGGCATGAAATCAAAGGAGGATATGAAGAAAGAACTCAACAAAGTTGAATGAGATATATCCTTCCGATCATCGGAATGGTCTTTTCATTCCTGCTGATGAAATATCGCGAGAGAATCGGTGATGTTATCGGCGAAGCGGAATGGATGCGAAAAATCGGTGGCGTGTACTACGTGATCGTCTACGCAGCTCTGCTCATCTTCTTCTGGAGTCTTGCCGAGCTCACGGGCACCACAGACATCTTCTTAAAACCCCTCATGCTCATTTTGCCGATCCCGAACCGACAGACAGATTTCTAAAAATCCCCTCTCTCCGAAGAAGAGCGAAGTGTGTTGGCTTGCCACGCGAAGCTCGCAGCAGCGAGCGAAGTGTGGTGGAGCTGTCGGGAACGATCTCGAACTCGACAGCCGCCTGAAAGTGGACCCACTTACTCTATCAGAAAAGCTCAGAGGGCTGAGGAATTCTCTAGATTTCATCAGAAACATTCTCAAAAGTCCCCAAGCGATGGAATATGCTCTTACGCTATGAATAGCTATGTCACGTCAATGAGCTGTCTGAACCAATCTCGAACTTTTCAAGTCCTCGGGCTTATTTATGTAAATCAGAGTTACATTCCACGAGAAAAATAATATTGGTAGCAGCGAGATGTAGTGCATATGCGGCAACATGTGATGGAACTGTTTTAATTTCCGCACCTCCGCCATGTGGGCCTTCTCTATTTCTCAAGCTCGGTAAGCCGCTCTCCAACGTATTCCGCAGACTACTGAAATGCGAAATCAGGTATTCCGGTATTAGTCCTTTTTCAAAACAAATATCCAAGAGATTTTTTGCATTAGCTGCCACCGGATATAGCCATCCTCTTTGATCTAGGATTGCTTTCATCGTGCTTTCAAAACTCGCGAGGGAAAAGGTAACAGCTTGGCGGTGTTCACCTTTTCGAAAATGTTCGTGAGCATTGAGGAACTCATTTTCTGGTCCAGCAAATCCCTTTTGATTCAAAAGCCTTAGTGCGGGCTTTGTCACTTCCTCGTGCATGAATTCGGAATCAATGCGAAGCAATTGGTCTTTTTCAAATCGATATCCAACTTTCCATTGTGCAAAACGCCCGTTCAATTCACGTATCGCTTCAGAAGTGTGCACGCGGTCTGCATGCCCACCTCTCATGCCCTCCCAATATCTTTTCGAATCCTCCAGTCGAGAGAAAGCTACTTCTACAATATCGAGCACCAGCGCATCCTCTCCATAAAGAACAGCATTGGTTACCTGTTCATAAGAACCTCTACCGGAGGCAATACTCATTTGCCCACGATTTCTTGCAACGATATGTGCAATTGCATTCCAGTGCTCTGTATGTGTTTCCTCGATGTCTCCAGTCAGATGAGTCAACCTACCTGGTGGGCCTAATGCATCAGTAAGAATCTGAACGATGTTTACACGCATTTCCTGAGGCACGTCATATTTCACCAATGCGGCATCCGGTTGGTCAGCTTCTTTCTGCTGACGCTTCCTTCTCTGTGAAAAAAGCTCTGTAATACGCATAAGTCTATTTTGGCAGAAAAGCCATTTATTACAATGAGAGACTCTAATATAACCGCGTGCCATCTTCGTCGATCTTTATCACATTTGGATCATTCAGTGGTTCCTGTTCTTGAATCTCTTTCATCAGCAGTAACAGTCCAATCGCATTCGTGAAGTCGTAGTTTTTCCATTTCTTAGGGAGTTTGTCTCTGAAATCGGCAGCCATAGTGGGCGCACATTTGATCGACTGAAACATCAAAGCAACCAGAGCGGCTGGACTGAAGCTAAAGAAAGAATCGAGGACATTATTTTAGTGATGCTATAGAGCAGTTAGAGCCGCTCACGCACTCATATTCGAATAGAGCCTCGGCAATTGTGCCAAATATTCTATTTCTTGGATCTTCTACAATCATGGAATTTCCGTCCCCTACATAAAGAGACCCGTATAATGTATTAGAATTTCTATTATTAACTCGACTCACAAAATTAACTATCTCACTACCCGTACTTTCAATATTTGCCATTTTTGCATTACTTAGATCAAATTCTCTTTTAGCAGGCGTGTCTGTTCCTTTAAAGATTCCATGGTCATTTAAATTCAATCTGTTGTTTTTAATTTTTTCAGCCCCAATTGTTCGTGGAATTTCTTCATTAATTTCAAATTGAAAATAATAATATTCTGGAATTTTAAAACTTGTAGTTGCTATTGCAATTAGTTTAATCGACTTAAATTGACCATTAAATTCAAGTAATAAATTATCCCTGCTCGGTTTATAAGGCGCTTGCGTCTTCAAGGGCTCAACTTCTGTTGTGTAACCTTTAAGGATTACTGTTTGTTTACTAATTGTTGGTTTACAATCTCTTTTAATTGGGAATTGATCATAGTTAATTTTGCAATTGGTGTCGGCTTTTTTCTGTATCTCTCTTGTTTCAGAAAATTCTTCAGAATCCTTTTCGCAAATTGACCAGTCGCTTATATTTAAATTTTCTTCCTTACACTCTGGCACATATTCACACCCAATTTTTCCATCTGGCCGTTCAACTTTGCCGGGATTAAAACAAGTAATATTGGATTTTTTTATCACATTCCTCGCTATGAAATTTTTTTCATTGCATTCTTCGATGTCCCTAATTTCATAAACATCGTCTACAGTGCATTCGCCTGGTATTACTCCCAAACCCTGCAACAAATATTTTGCTCCGAAAAGAAGTGCTGAGATCCCTAAGACCAATGCAGCCAGTTCTTTTATGCCAATTTTTTTACCCTCGTTTTCCATATGTTAATCGAAAATTGAAGAAGGATAATAAATTGTGAGCAGAGAGCAAAGACAAAATAAACATGGCAACACGCTTGAACTTAAAATCATAATCAATAAATTTTCTAACCGCATTAATAATCTTCTTGTCTAATGGAATGACGATTTTAGAGTTACTGCCTATAAAAGCAATTACAGCAAAGACTGTGGTGAAAAAGGCAATGATTGGATAGTTTAGAGTAAGATAAATACCATTTAATGCTAATAAGATTAGCCAAGCCGATTGTTCATTTAATTTAAACTTCATTATGGGAGATTATTGAAGTAGATATTTTTTGCCTTGGTTAAATTCTTCAAGTGACTTCGCGCAAACGACATCCTGCCCCATTGCTTTCGCAGCTGCGCATTTCATGCCTTCTCCACCGCTGTAATAGTGTATGAGCATATTCTTAGTAAACATTTCATACAGCATGATTGCATAAGCTGTGCCCGGTCCATATTCCTCCCTTTGCAACAAGCACGTATCCAAGGTAGGGCTGAAGTAAAATTCAAACTCGATTGAGCCATCATCAAAGTAAGTATCTTGATATTCCTGTTTTCCGTATTGCTCGCACTTTATTTTACTATCGACTGCAGATGGTTCTTGATCGGAAGGTTGTGCCGATATCTGAGCAGGTGGAGATGGCTCTGTCTGACAAACCTGCCGAGGGACGATAGATTCAATAAACCAGCCGTTACTTCTCTCTGTCAGATTCACATCTACCATATCTTTGCACTTTTCCTTGTCTTGCTCTTTGTAGGTATACACAACGCGCTTTTGCGTCTCACCAACCCAGTCAATTCTCTCAATCTTAAGCATTTGTTCTAAACCTCCATAGTATTTGGTCATGCGCTCAGAAATGTAACTACCGGTTTCTTGTTTTTCAGGAACAATAAATTGAACTGCCTTTGAGCCATTGCCCATACTCAACGCATTGTAAAAAGCACTCACTGCATTTTCTGCGGACTCTGCGCCCATAGATGTCGGCTGTTGCTTTTCTTCTGCTCTTCCACCTGTCTCAACATCTGCATCCTGAACAGTCGTTGCATTCTGGCTATTAGAGCAAGATACGAGTAGAAGCGCCGCCACTGCTAGGAAAACCTTTTTCACTATATAAAGCATCATATTCTTTGCTGGGAGTTCATGTCACGACGAGTTCAAGTCCCTTCAGGTCGGACTGCAAAGTATGCAAAGTCGCGCAAAGTGTGCAGACTCAACCTAAGTGCAACAAAAAAGCGCAAGTGGCGCTTTGTAGATCAAACTCGATCAAAGTGTGCATAGTTGTCATGGTGGAGCTGGAGGGAGTCGAACCCTCGACATCCTGCTTGCAAAGCAGGCGCTCTGGCCAACTGAGCTACAGCCCCACGAGAATATGTTAGTACAGATTTTGTCGCATTGCAGAGAAAAAGCAAGGATCGGAATCAATACACATCACCGGGATAGTGTGATATCATGAATAACAAGTTCATGAAACGACTCTGGATTTTTCTCCTCGCGGCATTCATCCCCGCAATCATTCTTGCAGGGATCTATCCCGACCGCGTGTTTAAGGAAAATATTCCCGAAGGACGGTATCTTTCGTATAACGAAGCCGATATTGTCGTCTTCGTTCGCGATGGATGCCCGCACTGTGCGGCTTTTGAAGCTTTTGCGCATGAGAATGATTGGCTGGTTGAGTATCACGAAGTGACGCAGATCGATTCGCAATCCCTCTTCCAAAAACTCCAAAAAGTTGCTCCTGCATTACAACAAGGCGTGCCAACGATCATTATTAACGGTCACATTGCGCAAGGGTATGATAAAGATGAAAATACCGGACAGTATCTCAAAAATCTCTATGACACGTGCCGGGCATCAGAAAATGGATGTCTGTCCTATGAAAATTTCATCGCCACTGCTTCCGACGTTGTCGTTGAAAGCTCCTCCGCCGTCTGCACCGAAGAATGCGAAACAGATGAGAGCAAATACATCTTCGATATGTGGATTTTTGGCAAAGTGAATCTTCTCGATATGACACTTCCGGCTCTTAGCATCTTCCTTGGCTTTCTTGATGGATTCAATCCATGCGCCATGTGGGTGCTGATCACTCTCCTGACACTGCTCATCGGTACCAATGACATGCGCAAAGTATGGGTGATTGGAGGAACGTTTCTCTTCGTAAGCGGTGCGGTCTATTACCTCTTCATCGCCGCATGGCTCAATGTATTCCTCCTTCTCGGTTTCAACGCCTGGGTCCAAAAAATCATCGGTATGGTCGCTATCGGTGCGGGAGGGTTTTACTTGTACGAAGCTCTCGGCAAAGATCCCACTGTCTGTCACGTCACCAAGCAGGCACGACGTCAGAAAATCATCGCCCGCATGAAGCATCTCACGCAGATCGCCACATGGCCTGCGTTGATTTTCGGTGTCGCCATCCTCGCGGTTTCCGTGAATATGATCGAGCTTGTCTGCACTGCGGGCCTGCCTGCCGTTTTCACACAGATTCTCGCCTTCAACGAAGTCAGCAATCTTGCACGGTACTCTTATATCGGTCTCTACATTCTGCTCTACATGATCGATGATATGATCATCTTCGGAGTAGCCGTGCTCACGCTCCATGCCACCGGACTCACGACCAAATACCGCCGATTTACGTTGATCTTTGGCGGCATCCTCATGTACGTCCTCGGTTTCCTTCTGATTTTCTGGCCGGAGTTGCTGACATTTAATACCTAAACCATGCCCCGTTCACCGGAAATATTTCACGAAGAAGATGATCTGAATGAAAGTTTTCAGGAATATTTTTCCGAAGGAACGCTTACGGAGATCGGGCCATCCGAATATGATGATCATATTGTAGACGCGCTTAGATCGTTCCAAGATGAAGTGGATTATGTGTGGCAGCATGTCTATCGCATTGATCATGATAATGGCGATAGTACATACGCTGCATGCTCTGAAAGAGAAACAAAAATAAAAACATGGGATGTCATTTGTATTCTCGATACACGAGACGGGAAAAAAATCGGAACTGGCTGGATCGAGCATGAGGATCTGCCCGTTGTTGGATGGGCCGAAACAACAGAAGATGTACGAGGACAAGGAATTGGTATACGCCGTTTACGCGAGATGAATGCTCTTGCACAAGTGATCTATAAAAAACCCCTCCATTCAGGAGAACCTATTGAACCCGAAGCAGAAAAACTCTGGAAAAATTTGGTTCATAACCAAGAAGCGGACAAAGAGATCATTGATGGCATACCACGATATTTCTTTCGATAAAAACAAACTCCTTCATTGCATCACCATCTGCGCTACAATTTTACCAATGGTGCCGTAGCCAAGTGGTAAGGCAGGGGTCTGCAAAACCCCGATTCGCGGGTTCGATTCCCGCCGGCACCTCCATTTTTCATTTCTCCATATCAAACGTCAGAGACAGAAGCATGGTGAGTACCTCCTCTTCGACGCCTGTTTCAATGCTCAATGGAACAATTGCCGTTGCCGTGTACCCTACCCCTTTAGAAACAGAGCTGACCTGATAGAAACGCTTTTTGGGTTCATCAGCTGCGGGCTGCGCAGCAAAGACGTGGAGATGAATATTTTCTCCGTCAATGTTGATATTCTGTTTATCAAGTTGCTCAAACTCCGGAAGAGATTTCACCGATTCGACATTCTCTGCACTGTACGAAGACGCATCAAAGTCATTCACAAGCATTTCCTGCGTAATCAAAACAGTGGGGATATTCCCTCCTATCTGCTGCGACTGGAAGACAACCATGACTTCCTGTGGAACACCATGCTCACGCAACTCTTCGGCACTCAATTCGTTCCATCCCGATGGCACGCATATGCCAAAGACGCCGAAGGAGCGTTCTTGACAAGAAATACTTTCTCCATTCCCGCAACCAACAAGAAGGATGGAACCGCAGAACGCACTCATGGCAACAGAAAATGCACGTCGCATATACGCGCGAGTGTATACTCAAAAAGATCCTTTCCACACCCTCAAATAGGGTACGGCTAACGAAAGAGTATGGACATAATCCAAAAATAGTTTTTAAAATTCATCAACTGATTGAAGAAAACGCCAAAAAACTGTAGAATAAATAGATTTTATGCAGAAACTCTCTCTCTTCTTCATCTGCAATATCCTCCTTTTTTCCCCGGGGGAGCTCCACGCCCAAACGCTGACCGTTGATGATACAATCGTTGGGGTAAGCACGCGCATTGAGCTTCACGATTTTCCTTCACAAAAGTCCCTCACGCTCTCCATTTCCTCTCCAAAAGGAGAGGAAATGTCACTGCAGGGAAAAACAAATACAAAAGGAAATGCGGATCTTGCTCTTCCCGGATACGCACTGAAACAAGCGGGAATCTACACGATTCACGTATCTCCTGGAGGAGAACAATCACAATTCACCGTGCATCCGGAATCGATCGACCGCAGTACATCTGTCATTACGGCAGAACGGTCGATATTGAACCCCGATGGAACAGATGCCATTACCGTGCAGGTGACGCTTACCGATCAGTACGGCAACCCTCTTACGGCACGACCGGTGGCGCTCATTTCAAACAGAACAGAAGATGTCATTGAACAAAGCACGAAAGAAACCAATGAACACGGACTACAGTACTTTGTTGTACGAACACAAAAGGAAGGCGTTATTACTCTGCGTGCAATGGATCTTCTTAGCGGCAATATGCTCGATGACACGTTCTCCATCCGTGTACAGTCACACACAGATGTATCATCTGAACCTTTTTCCTCTCAAAGAACGAATGTCGGCAATTCATCTTGGACAATCCTTACTGCGCAAATCGACAGAAACTTCGATATCATCGATCATTTTGAAATTAGCGTCCCTTCCCAACTGCAAGCAGGAATTGCCGTACAAAAATTCACCATTCGTGCCGTAGATCGAAACGGCAATGCTGTCGAAAACTATACGGGAAATGTGACAATCACCACGTCGGATCCGAGCGCAGATGTTCCTTTTAAACTTCGACCGAATTACGGAGTGTATGCATTCCAAGAACGAGATCGCGGGGAACGCATCTTTGCCCTTGCCCTCACACTCTATTCTCCTGGAACACAGACTATCCGTATACAGGATGAAAAAAACCCGACTGTGATCTTCGGAGAAGCGGAAGTACTCGTCACCGGACAGGCTGCTGCACAATTTACAAATGCTATAAGGATCACATCTCATAAAGATGGTGACACCATCAATTCGTCCACAATCACTCTTGAAGGAAAAGGTCCGTCTTATATCGATATCAAAATCATGGGTGGCATACAAGATATCTTGAGTAATACCGACAATTCTGAAGGAACATTTTCAGAAACAGTGGAACTGAATTCTCTGCACAAAGAATTCACTCTGCGAGTACAGGATAGTAATAATCCACAAAGTGAATCTCCTCCCATCCATCTCTTTCTGGATAACGAGGCGCCGGAAATCTATTCAATCATGTTCTCTCCGGAAAAACCGATAACAGACACGAACATTCTCGCTGTGGCTATCAGTGAGCCGGGACTTCGGAGCATGACCATGCATCTTCGTCATCCACAAACAGGAGAAGAAGAAACGTTTTCTCTCACGGAGACGGCAAATCCCGGCACATATCAGACATTGTTTAGCAGATCGTTGCCCGGTTCCTACCAGCCACGTATTCGCGCATCGGATGGAGCCGGAAACGTAACGGAAATCCAAACAATGCTCACAGTGAATCCCAAGCCCGTTGCGCGCGTTGATAATCTGCAAGCCATAGCGGAAGCTAATTCCGCAGCTCTTTCTTGGAATGCCACTCCTGAAGATGTCGACGGGTACCGTATTTACATCGGTGAAGAGCCGGGAAATTTTCTGTATAATCTCGATACTGGCCGGCCCACAACCAAAGCAAACGTGTCCGGCCTACAGTCGGGCAAAACATATTATTTTGCGGTGACTGCTCTCAAGGGAAATGCCGAAAGCGCTGAAAAAAGCAACACCGCCAGCGTCATCATTCTCGGTCTTGCATTGACCGTGACACCGCAAGATAGCGCACTTCTTTTGCAATGGCCTTCATTTCCCATCGATCTGCCTCTCTCCTCTTTTGTTCTTGAATACGGCACACAGAGGGATGTCTATACGGAAAAACGAACGCTGAATGGCGAGCTTCGTGCACATACACTGCGTGATCTCATCAACGACATAACGTATTACCTACGACTCACACCGATCGATATCACCGGAAGTTTCATGCAGGAGCTCACGGCAACCGGCGAAGGGACGCCACGGAGCAGTGGTGTATTTCAGTCAACACCTTCACAACCTCTCTCACAAGCTCCTGAAGATTTCCCTGCTCCCAGATCGCCACTGCCACCGGAGCTTGAGAAGGATGGACTTCCTTCTTTTGTTCTCTGGATTTTGGGTGTCGGCGGCGGAACTGTTTTCTTCCTCTATCGCTGCCGCAGGAATCGGATGCAGACGGTGAGATTTATGGATGCCATTCATGCACAAAGCGTTTTGTCATAAATTTTCCCTTGTACATGCCCTCTTTTTGAGATACACTTTGACACTAGAAAATTTCTCATACGTATACCCACTCCCATGTCCGACGATTCACTTCTTCATGTCCAGGAACTTCTCGAGAGCGCAACGTCTTCCTTAAAGACGGCCAATACTCTCCTCCGTGACATGACCGGCGTAAGTGATACCCACCGTGAGCGTTACACGCTCAAAGCACATGCGTTCGGAGGAGTGGCAGAAGGAAAAATTGTTGAAGGAATATTTGATGGACAGAATATGATTGATGCAAACGGACAGAGTTACCCCGTTCCGGCAAATTATGCCAGCAAGAGTAAGCTCGTCGAAGGAGACGGCATGAAACTCACGATCACCGATGAAGGAAAATTCATTTACAAGCAAATTGCTCCCATCGAAAGAAAAACAGTTCAAGGGACACTCGTTCAGGAAGATGGGCAATATAAAGTTCTTGCTGAAGGAAAAGCGTATCGGGTTCTCCTGGCATCCGTCACTTTCTATCGTGCCGAAGTCGGAGATCGTGTCACCATCCTTCTTCCGAAAGGCAGCGAAGCAAACTGGGGAACAGTAGAAGCCGTCATTCCAAAGCACCTCGCTGAAGCACATGCAAAGCAAGTCATAGGGAAACATTCGCAGGAAAATGGTGAACTTCTTCCGGATATTTCGGAATAATTCAACAGTCGCATGACGGACTTTTGCATGGTAGGCTGCAATCTATGTCGTGGTCACCACGCAATACCATTCCCATTGTCGGCGCATGCATACTTGCATCTCTTATCATAGGAACATTGTGGTGGAAACTTCATTCTGTCACAACATCACTGACAAGAGGATCACAAGAGATGTCCGTACAATCATCGCCAAAAAAAACTGTCTCCTCTCTTCTCACATCGGTGCGTGTTTCAGAGGAATCGGCGCTCTATCATCTGCGCAAAGGTGATGTCTTTGCCCTGCAAGGAGAGTGGCCGAAAGCCAAAAAGGAATATGAAGAAGCAGTTCGCAAACATGGGGGTCTGCCCGCGCTGCGAAAACTTGCTCAAGCAGAGTTACAACAGCGCAATATTCGTGGCGTCCAGAATATTCTTCAGCAGTTGCGCCAGGAAGGTGCGCGAGAAGAAGATATTCTTCTTCTGGAAGGCGTTATATTATTGCGTACGGGAGAACTGGAAAAAGTACAACACTATATCAACAACGCATCTGATTCACCGCACAAGAGTTATATCCTTGCCCTGCTTTCAATCATTCAGGGCAAACACAATCAAGCACAAGAGTATCTGCAAGACGTTACTCTGGGATGGGAACCGATTTTGCGCGCATATGGTAGTACACTTCAGTCCGCTTATGATGAATATGCTCTCTTCCCACAAAGTCCTTCCGTCCATCTCACAACACTCCTTTCGCGTGCTCTTGCAGAAGCGCAGGAATGCGAACTTGCTCTTCCTCTTCTTGCACAAGTCGTACAACAGGAAGCCGCGTATCGTGATGCATGGATTGTTCAGGGATACTGCGAATTAGTCACAGAACGCTTGCCGGAAGCCCTTGCTTCACTTGAACGTGCCTACTCTCTGGATCCGCAAAAACCGGAGATACAATATTTCCTTGGCAGAACCTATGCAGCATTGGGAAATAGCGAAAGCGCCCTTGTATTCTATGAGTACGCATTGAAAAACGGTTTTTCACCGGAGAAAGAAGTGCGTATACGCATTGCAGAGCTTGCGCAAAGCATGCAGAGATATGAAGAGGCTCTGACACAGTACACTGTTCTTCTTTCGCAAAAAGAAGCCACCCCCGATCTCGTTCCTTTCTTTGTTCAGATCGCCCTCCAAGCTCACCGGGAAGATGAAGTATATTTGAGTGTAGAGAATGCTCTACAGAAATGGCCGGATACTAAAGACGTTCTTGTCGCATTCTCTGAAATTGCCGTACGTATGGGGAAAATACAAGAAGCCCGGAAAGCACTGGAAAAAGCATCTTTCATGTATCCAAATGACGAAAAAATTCATCAATTGCTCCGTGAGCTCTGAATCGCTACTCTAGCGTACATAATGAAATTTGCATATATTAGCAAGCTGTGTTCTGGCATTTCTATTATCCTTGTTATCCTGTCGATCGGGCTTCTGATCTATCCGGGGCCGCGCTTGAGCATCGATTTTACCGGAGGAACGCTTCTGGAACTGCGTCTGACGACAGAAAAAACAAAAGACGATCTTCTTTTGGTATTACGTCAGGATAGACAGAGTGATCTCATAGGAAACGCAAATGTATCTGTCACAAAAGCCGATACATTTCTCATTCGTACACGGGATCTCACTCAAGAGGAGCACGCACGACTTCTTACGAGACTGGAACGGGAACTTGGCGAACTGGAAGAACTCCAATTTACCACAATCGGGCCTACTGTGGGAACAAATCTAAAAAAGCGGGCGATATGGGCGTTCACTGCTGCATCGGTCTCTATCATCCTCTATCTGACATTCGCGTTTCGGAAAGTACCAAAAAAACTGAATCCATGGAGTTTTGGCGTAAGCGCTCTTGTGGGAATCATACACGATGTTTTTGTGACACTGGGCATATTCATTGTGTTGAGTCACACAACATCTTTTGAGATAGACATGCTCTTCGTGACAGCCATTTTGAGTATTATGGGTTATTCCGTCAATGATACGATCGTGATCTTTGATCGTCTGCGCGATGTGCTATTTTCCGCACACAAGCATGAAGATTTTTCTGTCACAGCAGAGCATGGTCTACGACAATCTGTCAGTCGAACCTTGAATACGGGTAGCAGCTCACTAATCATGCTCCTCGCTCTCTTCTTTTTGGGATCAGAGAGTATTCGCTGGTTTATCCTGGCAATCATCGTCGGCATCATTATCGGAACATACTCGTCATTCTTTGTTGCCACTCCACTGCTCGTTTTTCTCCAGAAACACCGGCATCACAAACAATCCAGACAATAATCTATGAAAGCGGATCTCAAGAATCCAGCAACGGGAAAACATGTCTACACGCTCTGTTTCGGGGCAGAAGAAGAGGAACAAGAAAAAACAATTGCTCTTCAACAGCTTGGTTCAAAAACAACATTCTCCGGTTTTCGTCCCGGTAAAGCACCGAGGGATGTCCTTCTTCAACAGATCGATCCACAAAAACTTCTCGAGACGACCCTGCGTCTTCTCATAGGGAAACATTTGCCAAAGCTCGTAAAGGAACAGAACATCACTCCCATCATTCCTCCGCGCATCGAACTTACTGCACAAAAACCCTTGACTGTCAGCATCACCCTCATCGAACGCCCTGTGATCACCATGTCTTCTCCTAAAAAACTCCCAAAAAAACAGGAAACGCGCGTATCAGAGAAGGAAGTGGAAACTGTGCTTATGGAGCTGAAAAAAAAGGAGAACATTACGGAACTTACGGATGATCTTGTGCAGACACACTGGAATATTTCTTCTCTGGGAGAGCTAAAAGAACACATCAAGAAATCCATCTACACACGAAAAGAACGCGAGGAAGAACGAGAACAGGACAAGCGATTTTTTCAGAATATGATTGATGCCGTGAAAACAGTTTTTCCCAAAGAATTAATCGAAGAAGAAGCACAGAAACTTTTACAGAGCACACTTCAGCGCATTTCTGATGAAAAACAACGCCAACAGTGGCTGCGAAAGCAACAGGAGCGAAAAGATCAATTCATCGATGAGCTTCATAAAGAAGCAGAACGACAAATCAAATTCCAGTTCGGAATTGAAAAGTATGTAAAGGATAAGGGCATCACAATATCGGAAGAAGACATGCAAAAATCCATCACAGTATTTCTTCAACTCTTTCCGGAAGAGAAGCGCAAAGAAGTGCAAAAGCAGTGCAAAACCGGAGGAGAGGCGTATACACAATTACAGTGGCAGAAACTCATTGAAGCAGTAAAGAAAACACTCACGTCATCATCTGCCACATAGCCGTAATGCGACGCGCTGAATTCGCTTTTTTAAGAAACGCGCAGTCGGCACGATGAATCTTCACAATGCCACAACGGGCGATCACTCCTTGAAGAGAAGAACTTTCTCTGCTCTCCTCGGGGACGCAGCACTTCGCATAGACAATCGGCATTGCGATTCCTTCACAAACAACATGCCATTTTGCATGCTCTGCTTTCGACACAACACGCTGTTTCGGTGAAGCAGGCATAATTTCCGACGAGGAGTTCGTACTCGTTTCAGCAGGATACTTGGCACCAAAAAAATGCCGCAGACGATTGCGTGCGCACGACGTGCGTACGAGAGAGAGCCACCGCTCGGACGGTCGCGGAGATTTCCATCGAAGAATTTCCACAACATCACCATTTTCCAGCACATGATCCATGGGAACAATGGCGCCATTGACGCGCGCTGCGCGAAAACACAAACCCAAATCCGAATGAATATGAAATGCAAAATCCAACGGTGTTGCATTTTCCAGAAGAGCAATCACCTCATTTTTGGGTGTGAGAACAAAAATATGATCGGCATTTCCTATGCCAAGATCTTCCTGTAGGAGATCCTCGAGATGGCGCTTGCGCGCAGCGTGTTGCATCGCACCGAATTCCTTGTACTGCCAATGTGCTGCAATACCAAGCTCTGCCTGACGATGCATGTCGATCGTGCGAATCTGTACCTCAACAAATACATGCGGCGGCATGCCGGGCAAATGCGTTAAAGTCGTATGCATACTCCGATATCCATTGGGTTTCGGGAACGAAATATAATCTTTGAAGCGATGCGGAATCGCATGACCAATGGTATGTAAAACTCCCAATGCCCGATAACATTCTTCGACGGACTCAACCACAACCCGCAATGCGAAGAGGTCATATATATGTGTGATATCTGACAAACTCTTGCGTCGCATCTTTGCAAAGATGCTATACAACTGCTTTTCTCGTGCTTTCACATCCGCTTTTACATTACGTTCATACAAAAATGACTCCGTATACGTCGCTGTTTTCTGAAGAAACGGCGCATGCTCCTTCCAGAAAAGATGCAATTGCCCCGCAATATGCTCCGCATCTGTCGGATAGGCGATGGGAAAAGCCAGACGCTCTAACTCATGCTTCAGAGTATAGATACCCAAACGAGCGGCAGCAGGCGCGAAGAGTTGCAACGCATCCTGACAGATCCGTCGCTGCTCTTCTTCGGGAAGGGAGGCCACATGCTGTAATACAGAACACCGATCACAAAGAATCATAAGAAGTGCTCGAGGATCATCTGATGCCTGCACAAGCATTTTTCGCAAATTCTGAACGGGAATCCGCCTATTTCGAAGCGTCACATGCGAAAGGAGATGCACGTGACGCACGATCGTCTGCACGGTTTTGCCAAAAACTGCTTCCAGTTGTTGCATATTCCAGTCGGAAAATTGCAAAACGTGATGCAAAAGACAGGCAATCACTGCATCCGCATCCGGAGAAAAACGCATAAGAACTTGTAAAACGCCAAGCACATGCGCATCAAATTTTTCTCCCGTCCAATGTCGGTGCTCCTGATATGTTTTTTGTGCATACTCCCAAGCTATAAGAACGCGCGAATCCCCATACCGGGCATCATTCACCCCAAGGCGTTCCAATACATCATCCCACTGAAGATTGGGACTTTTCCTCATGGTAGAGTCATCCTATAGAAGAATACTGCTTTTGTACAACCAATGTACGAGTCCAGTACATTTGGCACTCCCTGGTTGGTAATCCAGACACAATATACCGCAAAGGTGATACTTGTCCCAAGGACTCATGGGGTCGCTTCAGATTGTACCAAAGAAGCCAGTCCACAAGCTTC
>MFXT01000006.1 GCA_001788955.1 Candidatus Peribacteria bacterium RIFCSPHIGHO2_02_FULL_49_16
TTGTGTCTGGATTACCAACCAGGGAGTGCCAAATGTACTGGACTCGTACAAGCACTTGACAAAATACACACCATTTCTATAATAGAATTTGCCAACATGTACTTTTTCTCCCTTCCCTCTAAAAATAGAGGATCAAGGGGCGGAACTCCCACATGGGCGTCATAAGAAACACGTTGGTAAAAAGTAGAGCGGGTTCCGACCCTACACCTTCAGAAAATCCTAGAGGTGTACGCTCGGAACCCGTTTCTCTTCTATGCGTGTTTTTGCCATGCGCATGAGTTTCAAAAGCCTCCTGTAATGAATGAGACCACCTGTGACAACAGCACCGACAACACCCAGCCAAAGTGCGATTCCTGAATCCGGTAATGTATGCCCGTCATCCATCTTCTGAAAAATCTCCGTGACTGACGCATCATCTTTATCTGACTCACGTACCGTACCGAGCTGACCTTCTTTTTCCGGTTTCGGGGCTGCCACACGTTCCAGACCAGATAAAGGATCTTCTGTCACCTGTCCCGAAACACTCTGAAGCGCAAGTTGTCGCGCATGACTCGTAATACCTCTGCGAACACTGTTTTGCTCTTCTGCAAGCTCACGAATGAATCTCCGTGATGGACGAGGAGAATCTGGCATTGTCGTCTTTCCGGCAAAATCACCAAGAAGATATGCCTGCAAACCTTGCATTCCTTCTGAAAAATGTGGAGCAAAAATGGCGTACCCACCATACAGCGCCACTGCCATCAGCGCCCCGATTCCCGCTCCGATGATTTGTTTCCACAAGGGAGATTTGTGTGACATTCCTCTTAGTATAGCATGAAAAAATTTGAATGGGAATGTGTCATTTTTTTCGTAAAATACTGCTCTTATATTCTTCCGGCTTGAATGCCGGAATTCGCATGATTTTACACCCGATATCTTTTTCTATCACCCCTGGAGGGAGTTTCTGGTCATATCCAAGACAGAGCACGTTCGGCTTAATTTCGCGTACCGGTTTCAGAAAATCTCCTCCCAAACTCCCGAGTACGACATGTGCTTCAGGATAGAGAGAAGAGAGAAGTTCCAGACGCTCTTTTTCCGCTTGTACGGGGGCACGCCCTTTGATCTGCTCTACAGATTGATCACGTGCAACAATAATGAAGAGCTCATTGCCCTTTTTTTGTGCCTGATCTAAAAAAAACCGGTGTCCGGGATGCAGGCAGTCGAATGTTCCACAAACAAGAACGCGCATGGCCAAAACACACTCTTTACTTAACGTTGTTCCATGTCAATAACATACAGACGCTTTTCATCGAGGATGTAGAGTCGTCCTTCATCCTGATCGACAAATAGATCTTGCAATTCCCCAATTGAATCTCCTTCCAGAACATACTGGCGTATATACGATGAATCTCCACTGGCCGATATCTCACTGGAAACAATGACGCGAGAATGAAGAGGGTCAAGGAAATAGAAATTCCCATTTTGCAACTTAAAGACCTTTGTTGCTCTTTCAAGCACGCCTTCGGGCAAGCGCCGTATGGCAAACGGACGCACCTCTCCACGGAAGAGCCGCACGATCTTCCCACCATTTTTCAAGATATAGACATTACCATCAATCACCATATCGATGGCACCAGACAGATCTCCATTGACATTATATTCCACAGGAACGGAGTAGCGATTACTCAAGCGCTCATACTTGTAAATCTGATTATTCTCCGAAGAAAGAATATAGAAATATCGCAAATATGCTTTCACATCCTGGCCGGAAATCCACCCTGCGGGATCTTCTGTCTTGAATGATGTAAATTGCCCATTCGAAAATTCCAGAAGATTGTTTCCTGTTGTGAGGAAAGTCAGCACCTGATAGCGATCAAATTCTGTGCCATCAATCAAGACTTCCTGATCCGATACCAGGAGAGGATCATCGATCGCATTTAAGAGAACGCGATAGAGATTTTGACGATCAAATGCAATAAATTCTCCATCTCCCAAGCCAATTAAACCTTGTGCCAGTACTGCAGGAGCCTTTGATGAGAGATTCACCACGGTTCGGGGAGAAAGGCGGATGATATTATTCATTTCTTCCCGCTTGGTACGAATGCGGTCAAGAAGATCGAGTGCTTCGGTGCGAAATGCGCTCACTTCGTTATCTACCACCTGTTTCGCTCGCTCCTCCGCCCGTTGCAAAATAGCATTTGCTGCTTCGCCGTCACCGGCGAGATACCGGTTTTGCGCCGTCTGTATTTCGGAAGAAATTTGTTCCACAAGCGATTCCAATTCCACCTGCGTCTTTCCACGTTGGCTTAAGACGGCAACATGAATGACGATCCATACCAAAAGAAGTATACCGACTGCGGCGGCCAACAGAAGCAGCTGACGACGACGTCTGTATCGCGGGTGCGTGATATGTGAAATCCATGCTGCAAAAGATGCATGTGCTCGTTTTGCATGAAAAAGTGATGTGATATTGCGGGGAAGAAATTCCCGAAGCTTCCTACTCCACGTGAAAAAACTCTCTACAGAAAAAGAAGAAGTGCTTCGTCGAAGGGTAGAACGAGATGCAGGAGCCGTAACGCGCCGTATCGCGCGTGGCTCATCGGATGCAAAGAGAAGAGTTGCAATCGCAGCCGCTTCTCCATCCGATTCCATATGAGACAGAAGTTCATCAAGTAAATGCTCTTCCCGATGTGCGTGCTGCGCAAGTTGTGTCGGAGTGAGTGATCGAAGCAATCGCTGTGTGGAAAAAACGACGATATCTCGTGGATCCAGAGCACCGGATGCAACATGGACAAACGCCGGAATCGGCTTGCGGCCTCCGTATTCCGTAATCTGCGTCGTCAGAGCACCGCGAACGAGATACGCCTCTCCACGACCCGTGTGCGACACATGCAGCACACCCTGTGTATCCAGTATCGCAATAATCATATGCGCTTCTTCCACGCGGCGCGCGAGAAAAAGCCCCTTCAGAAATCCATTTAACTCTTTCAACGTTCCATCAAGACGATCCGGCGCTTCATCACCACCTTCCAAAAGAGAATGATCGATGATCGCCATACACTCACGTTCCACGGTTTCCATATCACTCGCATTGGCACGCACATGCATCAGCACACAGACATGCTCTTTTTGATGCGACCGTAGAGAATGTGTCACAAGAGAAACAGCGCGCGGTGCGGATGTTTTCCCCGTCCGGATCTTTACATCCATGAGTGAAAGATTATCGCATTTACAGGAATATGAGCAAGATTTGAAGGTAAAGAGCGTCTTGTTTTGACACATATCTGTTGTAATGCGACGGTTGGTATGAATGGAGAATCCCATCTATGTACAAAGTTTCATAGTAATAATTTGTTTACTGTAAGCCAAATACTCTTAGTAATATCAAATTTGGTATTGCAATCCTATTAAAAGGAGCGTAGCATGCTGAACATAGAACTTTATAGATATTCATGAAACCCATACGAAGATGGATTGGAGGACGAAAACGAAAACAATCTTCCATATCACAATCACCCACTCGCACCGAACCACGTTCGGGTGAGCAAAAACAGCACAGGAAAGGTTTACGAGTGTATCCGCTCGGCGGCTTTGAACAAATCGGCAGAAACTGCTTCGTCGTCGATGTCGACGATGATCTCTACATCATCGATCTCGGCCTTCAGTTCCCCGAGGAAGACATGCTCGGAATCGATTATCTCGTGCCGGATATCTCATATTTGAAAGGAAAAGAGGGAACGATCAAAGCTCTCCTCTTCACGCACGGACACCTGGATCATATCGGTGCCATACAACATCTTCTGCCGGAACTCCACTTTCCTCCCTGCTACGGGACAAAACTCACCATGGCTATGGTGCGCAAGCGTCTCGATGAAGAAAAACTAACAGGAAAGGCTCAACTAAAATCCATTCTCTATGGAGAAAAGATCCGAATTGGAACAGTGGAGGTGGAATACATCCGAGTAAATCACAGTATTCCCGATTCTGCCGCCATCGCTCTCCACACACCATACGGAACGCTTATTCACACGGGGGACTTTAAGTTCGATTTTACTCCCATAAATGAGCCTCCTACAGATATGCACCGTCTTGCGACTCTCGGAAAAGATGGAGTTCTCGCCATTATTGCCGACTCTACCAATGCCACAAAACCCGGCATGAGTCCAAGTGAAAAGGATATTTCCCAAACGCTCTTCGGACTTATTCGCGATGCGGATGGACGTATTATTGTGTCCACGTTCAGTTCACTCCTTAATCGGATCCAGCAAATCGTCGATCATGCGAGAAAGTTTAATCGGACGATTTTTATCTCCGGGCGTAGCATGGAAACGAATATCGAAATTGCCCAGAATCTTGGCTATCTTAAAGCCCCTCGCGGACTCATCCGCAAAGCAGGGCCGGGAATGAATCAACTGCCGGATAAACAAGTACTTATTATTACCACCGGAAGTCAGGGAGAAGAAAATGCGGGACTTGCTCGCATCGGTCTCGGCACCCATCGTCATATCAGCATCAAAAAAGGTGATACGGTCATCTTAAGTTCCAACCCCATAATCGGGAATCAGCGGGCAGTTGCAAAAGTCATCAATAATCTGCACGTCCAAGGGGCAAAGGTGAAGACGAATGCGGAACTCGCACTGCACACAACAGGACATGGTCATTGTGATGACATCATCCTTATGCATCGGCTTGTGCGCCCGCGCCACATCATTCCGGAACACGGCGAACCATACATGCGCGAAGCACATGCAGATATAGCACGCAATCTCGGATACTCTGATAATCAGATACACATGCTTACGAATGGCGAGATTCTCGAATTCGATGTAGAAGGAAATGCACGCAAGAGTAAAACCAAAATCCCCATCCGCGATGTCATTATCGACGGCCGCACACCGGCAACAGCTGAAGGACAACGCGTATTGACGGATCGAAAAATCATGAGTACGGGAGGAGCAATCGTCGTCGTTCTCAAAGTATACAAAGACTCCAAACGTCTTGTCGGCGATCCTGATGTAATTTCTCGCGGACTTATTTATGGATCTGAACAGGAAAAGGTGAGCAAAGAAGTCGTACGCATCGCCAAAAAGACGTATGAAGAGGAATTCGCACGCAAAACTACCGATCGCAAAGCGGTGAAGCGCGCCATCACCGGCGCCTTATATCGCTACTTTAATCGAGAGATTGATCGCGAACCGATGATCGTGCCATTAGTTGTGGAAGTATAACATGAAGGTGGCAAGGTATACTTTCTCCATGTCGAATCAGAAAATCGTCCATTCCACCCTCTGGCAAATCGCCAGCCAATGTGTCATGGCGTTTTTAAGTATCATCACGGTTAAATTCGTAGCGCTGGGCCTCTCAAAGGAACTCGCCGGAAATTACAATTCTGCCTACGGTTTTCTCCAACTTTTCGGCATCCTCGCAGATTTTGGCCTCTATGCCGTTTCCGTACGGGAAATGAGTGCGGCAAAGGATAAAGAAAAAATCTTGAGCACAATCATTCTTCTTCGCAGCGTCACCATTTTCCTTGCGCTCGGATCTGCACTCCTCTTCGCATGGATATTGCCTGTGTGGCAGGGTACTCCACTTCCTTTAAGCATCACCATTGCCGCACTCGTTCCATTCTTCACACTCCTTGCCGGCATGATGCGAACGGTCTTCCAGATCACCTATACAATGCACTACGTCTTCGTTGCAGAAGTTGTACAGCGCATCATCACCGTCGCCCTGATCGGACTTCTTGTGATACTTGGCATGCGTGGAAGCACCGACCTCCACCACCTGCATCTCGTTCTTTTCTTTGGCGGCATCGGTGCTTTCGTTCTCTTTGTGATTTCACTTTTTTATGCAAATCGACTCCTACCCATACAGTTCTCTTTCGATGCGGCTTTACTGAAAGAGATCTTCAAAAAGGCGGCGCCGTACGGTCTTGCCTTCCTCTGCATCGCTCTCTATCGCCAATTCGACACCACACTCATCGCCCTCTTGCGAGACGACTATGAACTGCAAAATGCCTACTACGGATTTGCCATTCGCATCACCGATATGGCCTATCTCATTCCCACATTTCTTCTGAATTCCACACTTCCCATGCTGACACGATCACACATACATTCTCCAGAGCGTCGAAACATTCTAGAACGCACTCTCCTCCTCATTCTCACTTTCGGCATCATCATCTGTCTCTTCTCGCTCCTTTGGCCCCGCCCGTTTATGCAGCTTCTTACCACGGAGCAATACTTGAGTACAGCCACTCGCACCGGAGCAGATACCGCTCTCGCCCTTCTCTCTCTCCCCATGCTTCTCAACGGTCTTATTCTCTTTTGCTTTTATGCGCTCCTCACGATCCACCATTGGCGCCCATTGGTGACGCGCCTCGCGGCGATCGCCTTTCTCACCATTCTCTTGAATAGTGTTCTCATTCCTCGCTTCGGCTTCATCGGCGCAGGCATCACCTCAATCATCATTCATGTTCTCCTCACGCTCATCCTTCTTCCTGTAACTCTCTCCGCCATCCAGTTTTCCATTCCATGGAAGAAACTCCTCCCCCTCATTCCGTTTACAGTTCTTCTTGGTGGAGCACTACTGCTTACCCAACCCCTTCTCACTTCAAATCTTCACACAGTCATTGGACTTGGTAGTATGGGCCTTTGGACAGGTATACTCGTTCACACATTAAAAATTCAAAGACTGACAAGATACTACTTCAAAACATTCCCTTATCGCCCAGAAAAATTTTGAAGTAGTATCTTGTCTTGCACAAAGCCCTTTTTCTTCTCACAGGCCTCCTCACTCTCTCCACACTCGAACTTTCCAAATTGCCCGACGGCGACCTCCATCTTCATCTTCTTGATGTCGGTCAAGGTGATTCCATTCTTCTTACCACTCCCTCCGGCAAACATATTCTTATAGATGGCGGTCCCAATCTCTCCGTACTGGAACATTTGGGAACATATCTTCCCTTTTTCGATCGTCACATTGATCTCCTCATACTTTCTCATCCAAATCAAGATCATCTCACCGCATTTCCCGAAATCACCAAACGGTATTCCATCGGCTCCATACTTCTCACCGGCGCCCCATTCGATCTTGCACGCTATGATGCGCTTATTACACAAATTCGGGAACGGAATATTCCCGTCATCGTCGCAGATCCTAAAAAGGATATTGCCATGGGAGATGGGGTATTGATCGATGTCCTCTGGCCACCACAAAAACTCCGGGAAACATTTCTCAACAATGAAAATGAACTCTCTATCATCGCACGTATTCTCTACAAAGAGCATAGCATTCTTCTCACTGGCGATATTGAACATGGCGGCGAAGTCGCGATTCTCCAGTCCGGCGCCGATAGTGATTCTACTATTCTTAAAGTTGCTCACCACGGCAGCAAATCCTCTTCATCCACAGGTTTTCTTCTTGCGGCTTCCCCCGATCTCGCGCTCATTTCCGCAGGAAAGAATAATCCTTACGGCCACCCCAACAAAAAAGTTATAGAACGGCTGGAGGCAATGGGAATTGAAGTAAGAAGTACAATCAAAGATGGCACTGTTTCCTTGATATTGGAATAAATAAAATATAGAAATTTAGCTTCACAAAGCCATTTTTTTAGCTATAATCTCGTCATCAAAACGATCCTCCTCGCCGCCGGCAGATCACAGAGATTCTGGCCACTCACGGACAAATATCTTGTCCCGATTTGTGGGAAGCCACTTCTTCTCCATCAACTCGATGCTCTACGCCAAGGAGATTGTGATGATATAATAATTGTTGCCGGTGTACACAATAAAAAACAGTTTGAAGAACTCCTACAACCTACAATCTACAACCTACAACCTATCCAAATTGTCGAACAACACAATTTGGAACTCGGCATGCAAGGCGCTCTCCTCGATGCTCTACCGCTCTGTGGATCAGATCCTGTTCTTATTGTCGGCAATGATATTGTGGAACCGGAACTCTTCTCTCAAATTCGCACGCAACTTCAAAGAGGAGATGCTGACGGAATCATTGCTGCAAGAAAAGTGGATGAATACTTTCCAGGTGGATATCTTACCGTGAATGAGACGTCCAACCGGGACGTCTCTACAACACAGGGACATATTGTGAACATCGTTGAAAAACCAGGAAAGGGAAATGAACCAAGCAATCTTGTGAACCTTGTTATTCATGCACATAAGAATGCAGCAGATCTCCTCTCTGTTCTTCAGCACACACAATCACACAATGACGATGCTTACGAACAGGCGCTCACCACGCTCTTTCAACAAAAGAATTATCAAGCATTCTTCTATAACGGAACATGGTTCCCTTTAAAATTCCCCTGGCATCTCCTTTCTGTTCTCTCACACATTCTTCAACAAAAAAATCTCCACCTTCATCCATCAGCCATCATCCATCCAACTGCAATCATTGATGGAAATGTTGTTCTTGGGGAAGATGTACATATCCATCCATATGCCTGCATTCGCGGCCCTTGTGTTATCGGAGATCGCAGCATTATTGGAAATAATGCTCTTATTCGCGCAACCAGTATCGGCACCGACTGCGTGATTGGATATAACAGTGAAATAAAAAACAGCGTTCTCTCTGATCATGTCTGGACTCATAGCACATACATTGCCGAGAGTATCATCGGAAGAAATGTTTCCTTCGGCGCAGGAAGCGTCACTGCAAACCTACGCCTCGATGAAGCAGAAATCTTTTCACAGGTGAAAGACCAACACATCTCAACAGGTTTATATAAATTCGGCACGATTATTGGAGACGACGTGCGCATCGGAATTCAGGTAGGATTACAACCGGGAATAAAAATCGGAAGTGGAACATTTATCAACAGCCGCACTCTTGTCACAAAGGACATCCCGGCAAAAAGTTTTGTACAGGAAAAGGGTGGGGAAATATCCATAAAAGAAAACCGCTCTTCTCTTCCACAACAGGAATTACGCGAAGGATTTCGTGCCGAATTTATGCAAAAAACACGCATATCTGAATAAAAAAGTTATCCACATCCATTGTGGATTTCCTTTGTTTCGATCTCTACACATCTTGAGGGAACTTCTCCACAAAATATTTTTTATTTGGCTAATAAAAGCCAAAAATGGTAGATTGGCTTTGTGAAATATCTGTGATGAATGTCTTCCACTAGTTTTCCACATCTTCCCCACACACATTCTGTATTCAGAATACTGACGAACTGCAGAGGAAAAAGGAAAACGGAAAAACTTTACAAGAGAATTCCACAGAATACACTGAAGAACCTTTGTTGTGGATAGAGGATACGATGATGACGAATATGATATATATCTTTATTTTCTTTCTATAGAATAGAAATGAAATTCACATGTAAAACATCCGATTTGTTTCAGGCATTGCAATTTGTCATTCGTGCAGTAAGCACGCAACATGCGCTTCCTATTTTACAAAATATTCTTCTTGAGACAGAAGAAAACAGGTGCAAGTTGAGTGCAACAAATTTGGAATTGAGCATCATATCCACTTTCCCTGTGGCAACAAAAGCGCATGGAGGAATTACCGTTCCGGCAAAAGCGCTTTTAAATGTTGTGCAGTATGGTTCGGAAGAAGAAATGCTGTTTGAGGTTTTGGGTGAAGGAAAATTACGATGCTCATCTTCGCGAACAAAAATACTTCTCTGTGGAGAGAGTGTGGAAAATTATCCAAAAATCTCTATTCTCAAAGAACGCGAAGAAATATTTTTTGAGCCGATGTCACTGCTCGAAGGTTTGCATCTGACAACTTTTTCTGCGGCACAATCCAGTTTGCGGCCTGTTCTTTCCGGCGTGTATATAAAGAGCACGGAAAAAGGTCTGATTATTGCGGCAACGGACAGCTACCGGTTGTCGGAATACATACTTCCTATAAGCACAGAAGGGCAACAGGTGGAGTGTATTATTCCAGTCAAGGTTCTTGAAGAATTAAAGGGCATTGTTTCAAGTGTGCAGAAAGCAGGGAAGTCAGCTTCTAAAGGCAATCTTTCTTGTGAAGTTTCCATGGCACTCAATAGCCAGCAAATACAATTTACCGTTGGTTCGACGCATGTTCTTTCGCGCTTGATTAATGGGATATTTCCAAATTATCAACAAATTATTCCGTCTGAAAAAAAAACCAAAGCACTGGTTTCCGTGCAAAAACTCATCACAACAATAAAGCGAATGCATTATTTTGCAAAAGAGGTGAATAATACCCTGACATTCGTTTTTTCCAGTGGTTCTATTCATATTTCAACACCGCAGACACAACTGGGAAACGAGGAATCCACACTCTCTTCTGAAACCGAAGGACAGGAAAATAAAATTGCGCTTAGCTCTTCATATTGTTTGGATTTTTTGAGCCATGTAGAAGCAGAAGAGATTGAAATATGTGTTCATGATAGTATGCATCCTGCGGTGTTTAAGATTCCCGGAAAAGAACATATGCTTCATCTTGTCATGCCTTTACGAATTCAAGAAGAATGATTCTATAAAAGGAATTTTTTCCATCACAATTAATTGTTCACTGTGTATTGTTCATGAATTCTTCCCTTCTCCTTGGGACGAAGACACATCAGGATATAGAGCAGCTTCTTGAAAAAAAGAAGGAAGTTGTTGTGTCAGGTCTTTCAAATGAGACAGCGAAAGCTCTTCTTGTTGCTCAAATTCTTTCTTTTAAGGATTTTTCCATACTTCTCGTTACTGAAAATGAGGAGAGAAAGGAGCTTCTTCGGCATTGGTGCGGATTTTTTGGCGTTATGTGCGAAGAACTTTTTTATAATAAAGAAGAGGGAATATCTGCTTCCTTGCTCCAAAAAATTCTTCTTCTGTATACAAGAAAAGGGGGCGGTGTGTTCCTTGCAACACGAGAGTTTTGGGATGCAACAATTCCGCGCATACAAAAGCTTCAAGAACACGCTCTCATACTGAAACCCGGGCAATCGGTCTCTTTTACGCATTTTGTGGAGGATCTTATTGAGCGCGGTTATATTCATAGTAATGACAACTGCCTTTATCCGGGAGAGTATCGGCGTCAAGGGGATGTTCTTGATATATTTCCTGTGCAACTCCTGCATCCAATTCGTGTGCTTTTTGCTCTCGAGACGGTTGAGAAATTTTTTATAATTGACCACAATGACGCGTTGGTTCTTGCGCCATTTGATCAAGATCTTCACATTTATTCACTTCAGTGTGATGAGAGCGCGCCTCTCTCAAAACAAATTCCAGAAGATTCCCTTTTAATCCTTGATGATCAAGATGATGTTCCTGTGCCGAAAAATGTAAAAACACTTCGTTTCACAGCATTTCCAGAGAGTGAAGAAAATCATGTGCATGTTCGTTATCTCTCCATTTTGAAGTTCTACACGCTTACAGATTTTCTGAATGACGTTCGGGATAAGCTGCAACAGGAATGGACTCTGGTTGTCGTGACGCGGCGTGGTGAGGAATTGCAGGGAATTTTTGATGAAGAACACATACCCTATCTCATAGAAGGGAAAAGAAAACCGGGCGTAGTGACACTCTTCAAAACGCATGAGCAAGCTCTTCTGCCGCACTCTATTCAGAATCCGGATCTCAAATGTGCGCTTTTGACCGATCGCGAAATTTTTTCTCTCAAAAAAACTGCTCACCAGCGCAGTGTGCAAAAGTTGGCGTTGGATTTTATCACTTCACTTTCGGCTGGCGATTTTGTAGTGCATATGGAACACGGGATTGGAAGGTTTGAGGGAATGACACAAAAGATGGTGGATGGAACCACGCGTGAGTATTTGGAAATCACGTATGCGGAAGGGGATAAATTATTTATTCCGGTCGATCAGGCGGATAAATTAAGCAAGTATGTGTATGAAGATGGGAACGAGCCGGTGTTGACACGACTTGGGACAAAGGAATGGAAAAAGGTGACGGAAAGAATGCGAAAAGAGACGCAGGAAATAGCAAAGGAACTCCTTGTGCTCTATGCAAAACGCGCGAATGCAAAAGGATTTGCATATGAGGGTGACAATAAAGCCCAGGAAAAATTTGAAGAAGCATTTCCCTACCAGGAAACACCGGGACAAATCAAAGCCATCGAGGATATCAAGAAAGATATGGAGGATCCGCATCCTATGGATCGTCTTGTGTGTGGTGATGTAGGTTTTGGAAAAACGGAGGTCGCGATGCGTGCGGCATTTAAGGCTGTTCAAGATGGCAAGCAGGTGGCATGTATTGCACCAATCACTATTTTGGCTGATCAGCACTACCATAATTTTCAAGATCGTATGAAAGGATTTGATATGGAGATCGAAATGTTGAGTCGCTTTCGTACACAGAGGCAACAAAAAGAAACGTTGAATCGGCTGCGAAAAGGGAATACGCACATCGTGATCGGCACACATCGTTTGCTGCAGGATGATGTGAAGTTCTTTAATTTAGGACTCGTCATCATTGATGAAGAACAGCGTTTTGGTGTGAAACAGAAAGAGAAATTCAAGAGTTTGCGTGCGTCCGTTGATATTTTGACGCTCACAGCAACTCCTATTCCCCGTACACTCAATCTTGGTCTCCATAAGCTTCGTGATATTTCCACAATCACCACTCCGCCACCCGGCCGTTTGCCGATTATCACGGAGGTGCGCAAGTATTCCGATCAACTCATTCGCCAGGCAATTCTTTATGAAATCAAAAGAAAAGGGCAATGTTTTGTGTTGTATAATCGGGTGGAAACGATTGATGCGTTTGCGGAAAAATTGCGCATGCTTGTTCCGCAGGCCACATGCATCGTCGGTCATGGGCAACTGAAACCGGAAGAATTGGAAAAGCGCATTCTTGCCTTTAAGAAGGGAGAATACGACGTGCTTGTAAGTTCGACCATTATTGAAAATGGCATTGACCTTCCTCGAGCGAATACGCTGATTGTGAATGCGGCAGAGTGTTTTGGCCTTGCTCAACTCTATCAGCTTCGCGGGCGCGTCGGCCGTGGAAAGGTGCAAGCGCATGCATACTTTCTCTATCATTCACAGAAACTGAAAGATGATGCCAAGAAGCGCCTGCGTGCGATTGTGGAAGCATGCGAACTGGGAAGCGGATTCCAGGTGGCAATGCGCGATCTGGAAATTCGCGGCGCGGGAGAAATTCTTGGCGCGAACCAATCGGGAACAATGCAAACGGTGGGAGTGAGCCATTATATGCGCATGTTGAAGAATGCCGTACAGGAATTGCGTAGTGGCGGAAAGGAACGGATGGAGGAGGAAGAGAATGTGGAAATTTTGCTCCCCACAGAAGCGCTTATCCCTCCGTACTACATTCCTGATGAAGGGGAGCGTATTTCGCTCTATCAAAAGCTTGCAGCAGCGGAAGATGAGAAGATTCTTTCCGAATTTGCTCTGGATTTGCGCGAAGAGTACGGCGAACCCCCGGAATCTGTGCAGAATCTCTTTATGGTTCTCCAACTCAAACTTGTCTGCCGCTCTGTTGGAGTTCTGCGCGTGAAGGCGGAGGAAAATCGTGGTGTGCGTACGATCATTCTCAACCTTAGTCAACGGGTGACGGCAAAAGAAGTGATGCAGCTTTTGCAGGGGAATGCGAAGTGGAAAATCAGCAGCAATACTCTACGTATCACAGAAGAAGCGATGGGGGCAGAAAAGCTCATCAGCGACATTCGTTTATTGCAGAAGGCAAAGCCCGTTCGACAAGCTCAAAATAAAAAGGAGAAGCAGAAAGAGTGATCAAGGATTATTTGTGCATCTCTTGCTACACTGTTTCTAAAGCCGAGGTGGCGGAATTGGCAGACGCGCCAGCCTTAGGAGCTGGTATCCGCAAGGATGTGTGGGTTCGACCCCCACCCTCGGCACCAGCATCAAACCACAACTCTCACCCCCAATTCCTTCAAGAGTTTCTCATCAATGGGTGAGGGGGCGCCGAGCATGAGGTCTTTGGCCTTTTGATCTTTAGGGAAAGCAATAACTTCGCGAATGTTCGGTTCATCGGCGAAAAGCATGCAGACGCGGTCGAGTCCCATAGCAATGCCCCCATGCGGTGGTGCGCCGTACTCGAAGGCTTTGAGCATATGCCCGAATCGTCGTTCGGCATCCTCATCGGTGATTTGTAGAACGTCGAACACTTTTTTTTGCAAATCACGTTCGTGGATGCGCATGGATCCGCCCCCGATTTCGACGCCATTGAGCACCAGATCGTATGCGACGGCGCGCGCGGCAAGTGGATCTTTCAGAAACAGTTCTTCATCTTCGGGATGCGGGCGTGTAAAGGGGTGATGCACGGCAACAACTTGTGCATCCGCATTTTTCTCGAACATAGGAAAATCGACGATCCATACATACTTCCAAATTGAGGTATCAATCATGTTCAACATGGCGGCAACCGCATTGCGGACATGCCCCAGAGGAACTAATGCATGTGGATACGGTCCGGCTGCAAAAAAGAGGAGATCACCATTCTCTGCATGCGTGACCTCTTGTAATTTCTGAAGAAATTCTGTTCCGGCATTCTTTGCCACAGGTCCGCTGTCTTCTCCAATCTGCACCCACGCGAGTCCTTTTGCGCCGTGACGCTCTGCAAGATCGGTGCAGTCATCAATGTCTTTGCGACTGAATCGTTCCCCTTTAGGGACGCGAAGAGCTTTCACTACACCACCACGAGCAACAGCGTCGGCGAAGACTTTGAAGCCGCATGTTGTTGCTATCTCACTTACATCGATGAATTCGAGGCCGAAGCGCAGGTCGGGCTTGTCGGAGCCGTATCGCTCCAGTGCATCGCGATATGTCATTCGTGGAAAAGGAAGATCGGGCATGCGTTTACCGGGGCAGATCTTTTTCGTGAAGGCAATGAAGCACCCTTCCATGATTTGGATCACGTCTTCCTGCTCGGCAAAACTCATTTCTATTTCAAATTGCGTAAATTCCGGCTGACGATCGCCGCGTTGATCTTCGTCACGAAAGCACCGTGCAACCTGAAAATATCGATCAAAGCCGCCGATCATGAGGAGTTGCTTCAATTGTTGCGGACTTTGTGGAAGTACGTAGAAGGCGCCATGGTAGAGCCGCGATGGCACGAGATATTCCCGAGACCCCTCCGGAGTGCCTTTAATGAGAATCGGTGTTTCGATTTCGAGAAAATTGTTCTTCGAAAAATATTCGCGAATGATACGCACGATCTCGTGACGCATGATGATATTTTTCTTCATGCGTTCCCGACGAAGATCCAGGTACCGATACTCCAAGCGTATTTCTTCGTTAATCTCTTTTTCCTGATCCACTTCAAAAGGCGGTGTTTTGGACTCATTAAGAACGTCAATACTGCTTACAAGAACTTCAATGTTTCCTGTGGGATTATCTTCGCGCTCGGCACCTTTTACACGCTTTCGCACCATTCCGTTTATTTTCAGCACCCATTCCAAGCGCACATTCTCGGCGGCGGTGAAGAGTTTCTTTTGATCAGGAGAGAATACGATTTGCGTGAAACCATAGCGATCGCGCAGATCAATGAAGATGAGGCCGCCGTGATCACGGCGCCGATGCACCCAGCCACAGAGTGTGACTTGGCTGTCACAATTCTTGGCACAAAGTTCGCCACAAGTATGTGTGCGCAGCATAGAAAGAACTATACGAGGTTGTTGCTGGAGAGCCAATACATTGCGCGAAGTGGAGGGGCGGAGTGATGTAAAGTTGTCTAGACATACTGGTGAAGTATGTAATGAAGAGTTTACAAAATAAACAACAAAGTTTATTTTTCCATAGTATATCTTCATTTCCATTTCTACAGTGTCCACACCTTCACGAAAAAAATCCGTTTCTCTTGAAAAAGAGAAACATGATCAGGAGCACTGTAAAAGAAATCTCTGTTCTCATGAAAATCTTCGAAAAACATTTCGTTGGTTTCTCGGCACAACTCTTCTTTCAGGAGCCGGTATCGGCGGCGGCTATCTTGCATATGAGAATATGCAGTTACGTGATCGGCAGAATGTATTGAAAACAACACTTGATGATATGAGCTCGCGTACGAATCAGCGTCTGAATCAGATTGTCAGTTTGAGTGATCTGGATGAAGCGGCGGAATATGTCACACCTGCGACCGTGCGTGTTGAGGGCCCGCTTGGGCTGGGATCGGGCGTGATTGTCACTGACCGGCTTGGCAGAAAATACATCCTCACAAATGGACATGTGACCGAAGGAAATTCATTTAAACGGGGAGATTGGATGGATTTTCAAGATGCGGTCTACAAAGTAACGATGTATACGGGAAATGATTTCAAAGATGATGGCATTTCATTTGATGCTGCCCCGGTAGTTTCGGAGAATGGCAAACGCGCACATTCTTTTTCAGACAAGCGGGATCTCGCTCTTCTTGCTCTTCCGCCGGATATTGAACGCAGGATTATGGAAGGGGAAATTGCCATACCAACCATTCATCTTTGGAATCACGAGGAGAACACACTTCGTGTGGGAACGCCGGTTATTGCCGTGGGAAATCCGTTTGGAGAACCGGATCATGTGACACAGGGGATCATCAGCCACACGCAAGCAAGCGGAGGCAGTCTCGAGCCGGAGAATGTGTTTGTGCGAACGAGTGCGCCGATTAATCCCGGAAATTCCGGTGGCGGACTTTTTGCAGTCGTACGGGAGAATGGAGAACTGAAGACGTATCTCGTTGGCATCAATACGTGGGGATACAATGGAGGAGACGGCGTAAGCGGTTCCATTGATGTGCGTATTATTGTCCTGGAAGCATACAAGTGGGGTATTCCGCTTGTTTCAGATACAGAGATAAAGAAATACCAAATATGGTGGAAAGATGAGATAGAACCGCGGCTGCGGGAGCAAGGGATATTGGAGGATGATTTATCAGAGGATTCTGATGACTGAAGAACTTGCAGCATTTCTTGAGCTTGCAAAGGCGCGTCAGTCTTCACCGGAAGATCTTCGAAAAATAATGAGTGTTTTGAAGACCATGGAACAGTATATGACGAAGACGCAGTGGGAAGTGTATCTTTTTCTAAAGAGTACGCTCAAAAGTTCACGCAAATAATTTTCCCAACTCTTCTTTAAACTCATCAACGTCTTTGAATTCCCGATGCACGGAAGCGAAGCGGATATAGGCGACTTTGTCGATGCGTTTGAGTTCCCTCATGACGTCGTTTCCTATGGTTGTGCTTGCAACTTCTTTTTTATTTGCAGCCCACTTTTCTTCAAGTTTATTGAGGAGTTTATCAATACGTTCCTGTGTAATGGGTCGTTTCGTACAGGCGAGCCAGATGCCGCGTTCCAGTTTGCTGCGATTGAATGGTTCGCGTGTACCATCGCGTTTGATGACAATAAGAGAAATAAGTTCCTGTCGCTCAAAGGTTGTGAAACGATGTTCACACTTTTCACACACCCTTCGTCGACGAATAGCACGACTGTCTTCCGTTGTGCGTGAATCAATCACGGCAGTATCAGCGCATTTGCAGCGAGGGCAATGCATGTGGATAGTATACTCGTTTTATTTCGTATATGCTTCATTGTTCCGTGTACAAGAGAAATCACCGTCGATGGTGAATTTTTAGGTAATTTTCCCCCATCAAGCAATACCACAGACGCATCGGCATCTGCAAAATACTCCTGTATTTCTTTTGGCGTGTAACACGGCGGATGGCCGGAGATATTTGCGGATGTCGTAGAGATCGGCTTTCCATATGCTTCAGCAAGTTTTTGGGCGATGGGGTGAGAGGAGAGGCGGATACCTAATGAGGGGAATGGAGATAATTGATCATGAGTTCTGGGTAAAGGGAATAGTTGATGTGGAGCTTTTTCTTTCATTGGTAGTACCAATGTCAATGGACCGGGGAGGTGTTTTTTTGCCAATTCTTCTGCTTTTTCTGACCATTCCACATAGTTCTTTGCTTCCTTGAGAGATGAAAAAAGTGCACTCACAGGCTGATCTGTAGGACGATTTTTGAGCGTGAAAAGTTTCACAACTGCTTCGGGATTGCTCAAATCACATGCAAGTCCGTAGCACGTTTCGGTTGGGTAAATGACAACACCGCCTTTTTCGAGCACATCAGAGCTTGCTGCAATGCCGTCTGTCGTAGGAGGCAAGATACGCATCACGAAAATACGGCATACTCACCCAAAAGCTCTTCGATATTTTTTTCGAGAATCGGTGACCATGTAACTGTAAGCGGAAGGAGAAGATTCTGCTGTCCGATTTTGAGTGCGACGCTCTCTGTTCCGGGAAATTGCGTGAGCGCATTCTTGAGATCAAAGAGCAGTTGTTTCGGCGCCCGGGAAGGAAGGAGAATCTGATGATTTGCCTGTGTATCTTTCGAAGATAAAGAAGAATGCAATTTTTCAAGAAGATCGTCTGTTGGCATTCCCTCCATAAGCCATATGCCGAGCGGGCCGAGAAATCCGTCGGCGTTTGCATCGCTATGCGCATTCAGTGTGATGTTTTCACCGGCAATCACGTTTCCTTCATCATCAATCATTTCGATGGATTCTTCTTCATCGAATGTATGCCGCACGGGAGAAATTCCCCGCTTCGCCTCTTCTTCGTCAAAGAATCCTTCCGCCTTTGCCTTTTCGATCATTGTAGAGAGCGACGATCTTTTGATCGCATCGGCGCGGAGCTGTAATTGTGCTGCACGGAGGTTGAGAGTGCCGCAGATCACGAGAACCGTGTCCGGTTCAACAAGTAGTTTTTCCGCTTCTGCATACACGCGGGGAAACAGCGTCACTTCCATTTTTCCCGTCGGATCGCCGAGAGTGATGATAGCCATCGTTTCATTTTTCTTTGTCCGGATTTTCTTTATACCTTCTAGAATGCCTGCAAGAGTCACTTTGCGGTTTACGTCGTCTTTTGTGAAATTGGCAATCAGATGCGCTTTTTTGCCTATATATTTCTTGAGTCCCGCGAGCGGATGACTGGAAATGTACAGACCGAGGATTTCCTTTTCCCATTCCAGGCGTTCTTGTGAAGTCATAGAAGAAGTGGTGGGAAATTCGATGGACGGATTTTCTGCGTTTTCTCCGCCGAGCGTATCGAAAAGATCCTGTTGTCCTGCATTTGTATCGCCGCAGAGTTTACGATATTCGATAATTTTCTGCTGGTGCAGAACGAATGTTTTGCGATTGCCAAAACAATCGAATGTGCCGGATTTTGCGAGTGCGTCAAGGAGTTTTTTGTTGAGAATTTTTGTGGGAAGACGCTTCACAAAATCCTCAATGGAAGCGAATTTTCCGTTTTGTTTACGTTCGATGATGATCTGGTCCACAGAGTTCACGCCGACTCCTTTGATGGCGGAAAGTCCGAAACGAATCGTTTTTTCTTCCGGAGCAATTACCGTGAAGTTTTTGAGAGATTCATTGATATCCGGCGGGAGGACATCGATGCCCATATGACGACATTCTTCGATTTCAATCATGATGCGATCGGTGACTTGTGCGTCACTGCTTAAGAGTGCCGCCATAAACTCTGTCGGATAGTGTGCTTTAAGATAGCCGGTTTCATAGGCAATGCGTGCATAGCCTGCTGCATGTGCTTTGGGGAATCCGTAGCCGGCAAATGGCATAATGATCTCCGTAAAAATCTTTTCGGCGAGCTGCTTGTCGTATTTTTTCTTCACTGCCCCTTCAATAAATTTATCATGTTGCGCGTCGAGCTCCTGTTTGATCTTTTTTCCAATGGCCCGTCGAAGAAGATCGGCTTCGCCCAGTGTGTAACCTGCAAAGACGCGTGCAAGTTGGAGAATCTGTTCCTGATAAACGCCAATACCATACGTTTCCTGAAAAATATGTTCGAGGTCGGGGTGGATGTATTTTACCTGCTCTCTCCCGTGTTTCCGTTGAATGTAGCTCGGAATCCATTCCATGGGGCCCGGACGGTACAACGCGGTCATTGCTGTGATGTCGCCAAATTTGGTCGGTTTTAATTGCTTGAGATGCCGGCGCATGCCGGCAGATTCGAATTGGAAAACACCGGTGGTTTCCCCGCGCTGAAGAAGAGCGAATGTTTCCCGATCATCGAGAGGAAGTGCAGACATATCGATCTTTTTTTTGCGCGTGCGTTCGATAATGGCAAGCGTCGTCTGGATGATGGTTAAGTTGCTTAAGCCCAAAAAGTCCATCTTCAGCAGACCCAATGCTTCGAGTGGCTTGGCCGAGTACTGTGTGATAACAGTATCCTCATCCTTCGGTGCTCGCTGAAGGGGGGTGTACTGTACGGCCGGTTCCGGCGTGATGATGACGCCACATGCGTGCACGGAGATATGTCGCACTTTTCCCTCAAGTTTCAGTGCTGCATCAATGATGTTGCGGTAGAGCTCGCTGCTTTCGTAGGCAACTTTCAGTTCCGGTGTGTTAAGAGCGTCTTCCAGCCTTGTTCCTGGACGGGCGGGAATGAGCTTTGCGAGTATGTTCATTTCGTAAAACGGAACGCCGTAGGCACGACCGACGTCTTTCACGGCTGCCCGGGCAGCGAGTGTCCCAAACGTGCAAATTTGCACGACACGATCATCACCATACTTCTCGCGGACGTAGTCCAAAACTTCATCACGCCGATTATCAGCGAAATCCGTATCAATATCTGGCATCGTAATGCGTTCAGGGTTCAGAAATCGCTCAAAAATCAGTCCGTGCTCTAAAGGATCGAGAGTCGTGATCCCAAGACAATAGGAGACGATGGATCCCGCGGCAGACCCGCGACCGGGTCCGACGGTGATGCCGCGTCGTTTCGCTTCGTTCACGAAATCAGCAACAATGAGAAAATATCCGGCAAACCCCATATCGTCGATGATGTGCAGCTCATGCTGCAGGCGTTCTTGCTGTTCTTCCGTGGCTTTTGGATATTTTTTGGAAAAGCCTTCCAGGCAAAGATCGCGCAGATATTCTGCTTCCGTTCTCCCTGTTGGAACAGTGAAACGTGGGATGTGATACGTTTTGAAATCGAAGAGAACAGAACATTGATCGGCGATGCGTCGGGTGTTTTCTAAAGCCTCTGGTACATGCGAGAATGCCTTTTCAAGCTCGTCAAACGGACGCATGGAATAGTTTTCCTGCCGCATGGAAAAGCGGCTCGGATCGTCAACGCGCGCATTGTTCTTAATGCAGAGCAGAATATCATGCACCTCCGCGTCCTCTGCAGAGCAGTAATGACTGGCGCAGCTAACGACAAGAGGAACCTGGAGTTTCTTTCCCCAACGGATGAACTGCTGATTGATCTCCGCTTGCCCGATTGTATTTGGAAGATCGATGAGTTCGAAGTAAAAATTCTCTTTGCCAAAAATATCCTGAAATGTGCGGGCGAGTGATTGGATTTTTTCGGTATCTTCAACGAGCGCGGCTTGTGAAAGTGCGCTTGAGGAGGGGCCGGAGAGCGCAATAAGTCCTTTTGCATGCTCTAAAAGAACATCGAGCGACACCGTGGGAAAAGAGTGTGTTTTTTCCAGAGCAGCAATGGTGGCAAGTGTGAGAAGATTCTGATAACCGGCGTTATTTTGTGCGAGAAGAACAAGCGGAGTGCTTTGCACAAAGAGCTCTACGCCAAGGATCGGTTTGATTCCTTCTTTTTCCGCGGCCTGATGGAATTCCACAAGACCATGAACATGGTGTTTATCGGTCAGCGCCACGGCGGATTGCCCGAGTTTCTTCGCACGTGCTACGATTTCTTTCGGACCGGAAAGTCCTTCGAGAATGGAATAGGTGGAATGGCAGTGAAGATGAACGAAATCAGAGGATTTCATGATGATAGTATAACAGATACTAAATGACATAATTTTCAATTTTCAATTTTCAATTTTCAATTAAGCTCGTCTTCCCATGTTCTCCCTCAATCGAGTTTCTCTCATCGGCTACCAAACTCAACCTGTCGATGTTCGAACGATCCCAAGTGGAACAAGTGTGACGGATCTGAACATAGTCGTGCCGTATGCATTTACATCTGCGGAAGGTCAGCAGGAAGGAAAAAGTTTTCACGTCGTGACGCTATGGGGGCCGCTGGCCGGTGTCGCAGGACAATTTATTCGTCCGGGAGCGCAGCTCTTTCTTGGAGGACGGCTGCAGACCGATAGTTGGGATGATCAGCAGACAGGAGAAAAACGCAGTCGCACAAAGGTTATCGCACAGGAAGTGATTCTCTTGGATCCAAAAGACGGGCAACATTCAGAGCCGCAGAGTGCGGGGAAAATTACGCAATCGCTCAATCGTGTGGACATCATCGGCAACGTGACGCGCGATCCGGAGATGCGCACGACGCCGTCCGGCCAACACGTTCTGACGCTCGGCATTGCAACGAATGACCGATGGAAGGATAAAAACACGGGAGAGCAGCGCGAACGGACTGAATTTCACAATATCGTCATTTGGGCAGATTTGGCGCAGGAGACGCAGCAGTCGATCCGCAAAGGGAATAAGGTCTTTGCCACCGGACGCATGCAGACGAGAAGTTTCGAAACGCAAGGCGGTTCCAAGCGCTATGTTACGGAGATTGTGGCCGATCAGGTGAGTCTGCTCGGCATACGAAACGCGGTTGCGGAGGGAGTGATAAACAGTCAGCAGTTTTCCGCGCACAAAGCGCAGCCGACAGAGCAACCCGTGGCTGCAGGAAATATTCCGGATATTTCGTATGAATCGGAGATTAAAGCGGAAGATTTGCCGTTTTAGCCTCGTGGGAGGCAGTGTCCTGCACGAGCGGGACCCTCGGGATACTAAAATACCACTTTTCCATCCTCCCCTACAAAACGCATTTCGACGTCGAGAGGTTCCGTGACGGTTGAACGAATCTCTTCCACGAGTATCTGTGCATCTGTAAATGTTGCCTTGCCCGTGTTCAATAAAAAATTCGCATGTTTCTCTGCGACCTGCAGATCTCCATGGGCGCAGCCACGCAGTCTCGCTTGATCAATGAGTTTCCAGGCAGGCGTCCCGTCAGGAAGACTCTTAAAACACGATCCTGCCGTCTTGATATGCGGCTGCGTTTCAATGCGCTTTTGAAGAAGCCGCTCAATTTCCGTCTGGGTTTCTTCACGTGGTCGTGCGGATACATTGAGTGTTACTTTCCAGATAACGGGAGCCTGTAATGTTTTAAACGCACTCTCTCTGTATCCAAATCCACATTGTTCTTTCTTCCAGGTCTTCCACTGTTTTTCATGATAGAACACGACGTCTTGTATAAAAGAATCGAGCCATATTCCTCCTGCCCCTTGTCCTGCGTTGCCAAAAATTGCACCGCCGACAGTGCCGAGAATTCCAGTGAGGGGTGAGAGATCGAGATTCTTTTCCGCGAGTTCATGAATGAGAGAAGCAAGTATTTTTCCTGCATGAGTAGTGACCCGTGTTTCCTCTCCCAAAGCATTACTTCTGCTCTGCGAAGCTGTATCAATTTCTGTTTCACCAGCCACTACCTTCGCTACCACGGCCTCGATCACGCCATCGGCGAAAATGGTGTTCGATCCGCCGCCGAGCATCACAAGTGGAAGATTTTTCTCTTCTGCACATCTGACAATCTCTTCAATATCTTCTTGCGTGGAAAGCTCTGCATACCACCGCGCTTGTCCGCCGATACGCATAGTGGTTTTGGGGCCAAGTGGGACGTTTTCCTGCAATTTCACCATCATGATTATCGATGAGCAATCAGCAATGATCAATAAGCAATTCATTAGTCTTGAGCGGGGGGTGTGAATGCCTGCGTCATGGGATTTGCGGCAGCCGTAACGGGACATGATCCTGTCAGTTGTTTCAATGCAACGGCGGATGCGTGCCTGTGTGCCGGGGGAAGCTGAATCTCCTATTTTCCCATCATTCCCGCCAGTTTTTCCATCGTTTCCGTAAGTTTTTCGGATTTTTTTCTCCGCTGGATGTTCATCATGAATTTGGTCAGGACCGCAAAGGCAAGAAGGCCCGCAGCGATGAGAATGAGGTCCCTTCGATCCAGAGGAATATGAAAGATTCCAAGCAGCGCCAATTGCCCGAGAGCAAAGAGAAAAATTCCGGAGAGGATACCGGTAACCAATGTCACGAGAATAACGCGTGAACGGTTTTCCTGCGAATCCTGGGGGGCGCTTGCAAGCTGCGTGAGAAGTTCGCTGTCGATGATCACCGGTTCCTTTCCCCAGTCCTTGAAGAGGTTGAAAACTTTTCGCTGAAGAACAAGCGTCACGAATGTCTGAAACGGGATCGGCGTTTTTCCTTCAATAACCGCTCGATTGTGCTCGATGGTGATTGGGACTTCGAGATTTTTTTTAGAAGAAATAATGGGCATGGCCGCATTATACCGCAATTGCTTTCAATCTCTCCACTGTTTCCTGCTTTCCCAATATCGCAGCCACTTCCGTTGCGCCAGGGCTGTATGATCTTCCCGTCAGTGCAGCTCGCAGAGGCCACAGTAATTGGCCGAGCTTCAAACCATGCTCTTTCGCGGTTTTTTTACTCTCTTCCAAAAGCGTTTTTTCATCCCACTGTTCAATCCCCGATACCATGGCGATGAGAATCCCGAAAATTTTTGAAAGAAGATTCTCCGTCACTCCCTGTTTTGCGTTCACCAAAAGATCCGTATCGGCCGTCGGACATTCATAGAAGAAGCGAAGCATATCCGGAGCCTCGGAAAAGAACGTGATGCGGTCTTGGATCAAAGCCGCTTTCCGAAGAAAATCGGAGTCGCCGGCCGCGGCGGAAATTTCTTCTGTCACGATCGGGAAAATGCGATCGGCAAATTCCTGCGACGCCATCTTTCGCATCCACTGTCCCTGCAACCATTTCAGTTTCTCGCAATCAAAAACTGCTCCCCCTTTCTGCACGCGATCGAGAGAGAATGCCTCGATGAGTTCATCGAGCGTGAAGAGTTCCTGCGTTGTCCCCGGATTCCAGCCGAGAAGCGCGAGGAAGTTGATGAGTGCTTCCGGAAGATATCCTTCTTTCCTGTAATCCTCCACAGAAACGGCATTCTGTCTTTTGCTTAATTTTGTCCGGTCCGCATTCAAAAGGAGCGGAACATGCGCGTATCGCGGTGCCTGCCATCCGAAAAATTCGAAGAGAAGGAGGTGCTTGGGTGTGGAAGAGAGCCATTCCTCTCCGCGAATGACAATATCGATCTCCATCAGGTGGTCGTCAACGACATTGGCGAGATGATATGTGGGCAGCCCGTCGCTTTTGAGAAGAATCTGATCGTCGATTTCGAGCCCGCGAAATTCCACGATTCCCCGAATGTCATCCGTGAAACGCACCACATTGCCATCGGGGATTTGCATGCGGATCACATACGGTTCATTATTTTTTAATCGCTCCACGACGTCATCTTCAGAAAACGTGAGAGAATTCTTCATGTGCATGCGCACGGACGCGTCGTATTTGGGCGCGGGATTTCCCGCGCGTTTTTCTTCTTCGCGCATTTTGGCAAGGTCTTCCTCCGTATCGAATGCGTAGTATGCATGGCCTTTTTCGATGAGTTTTTGTGCATGATCGCGGTAGAGGTCGGATCTTTGTGACTGAATGTAAGGCCCAGCCCTTCCTTTTTCCATTACAAGTCCGTCTTTCGTAAGCATCACGCCCTCGTCCGTATGAAGCCCCACCCAGTGCAGAGTGCGCAAGATATTTTCCGTTGCGCCAATAATGGTTCGCTCCTGATCGGTGTCCTCAATGCGCACAAGAAAATCTCCTTTGGGTTTCTTGGAAACAAGGTATGCGTAGAGCGCCGTGCGCAGCGCGCCGACATGAAGAAATCCGGTGGGGGAAGGCGCAAATCGGGTACGCATAAAAGAAATTGAAAATGGAGAATGGAAAACGCATGATCAATGGTCAATCACGTTCAACGATCACTTCAAAGGTAACAGGCTCCACCGGCATATCCTGTTCGTCCCGCTCAAGCTTTACGATGGCGTCAACGACGTCTAGACCCTTGGTGACACGACCGAAGACGGTGTGTTTTCCCTGAAGCCATGGCGTCTCATCCGCCTGCACGATAAAGAACTGCGATCCGTTCGTATCCGGTCCGCGGTTGGCCATGGCAAGAGCGCCGCGCACCATCGGCAGTGTATTGGATTCATCTTCAAATGTCGGGCCATAGATACTTTCTCCGCCCGTGCCGTTTCCAAGAGGATCGCCTGCCTGAATCATAAAATCGGGAATGACACGATGGAAGGTAAGACCATCGTAGTAGCCACGTGTACTCAACTCTATAAAGTTCGTCACCGTCTTTGGTGCGCTGTCGCCGTCAAGTTCGAGCACAATATCTCCTTCACTCGTTTTGAGAGTGACAGTATGCATGCCTTTGATCAGAGGACCGTCGTATCCGGACACAGAAGAATCGGCAGGAGATGATTGCTTGGGAGTACAGGAGAGAAGAAGTGCGATTGCGAAAAGCGGAATGAGGAACTTATACATAACGCTGTCAGCCTACTAAGGAGATTGCGAATTTTCAATATATTGGAAAATAATTTTGCATATTAGTCCAGATGCGTCCGAAGCAGAGAGCGTTTGCATGGATGCCCGCATCTCTTGAAGCCGATCGGGGTTTTGAAGAAGTGAATTGACTAGCGGACATAATTCATGTTCCAGATCATCCTGATGAAGAAGAATACACCCGCCGGACATTGCTGCGAGCTTTGCATTTTGTAGCTGATGATCCTGTGCAAGTCCCCGAAGAGGAACAAGAAGAGCAGGAATGCCGTTTGCGGCGAGTTCGGCAATGCTGCTTGCCGCGCTGCGGCTCACGGCGAGTTCGGCAATGGCAAAGAGATGGGGAAGAGCGGATGTGGCGAATTCGGTAGACCAATATGATGAGGTTCTTGGGGAATGATTTTTTCCGGGTCCTGTTATATGAATGATATCGCAGAGCTTTGTAAGATCCGGAAGCATCTTCACGATGACTTCGTTCATGGCCTGTGCACCTTGACTTCCTCCCCAAACGAGAAGGATGGGGCGTTTCCCGGAAAATCCGGTAATATGGAACCCTTTTTCCTTCGATCCTTGCGTGATGTGTGGCCGCACGGGATTGCCGGTTGGAAACCCATAATGCACATACTTCGCTATTTTCGCGATCAGCCTGTTTGCTCTTCCCATCACTGCATCAGATTCGTGCAAGATGATGGGAATCCCTTGTGTCCAGGCGGCAATGCAGAGCGGAATGCCTACGTATCCTCCCGTACTGAAGATGAGTTGCGGTTTATGCTCATGGAGTATGAAAAAGGCATGAAACAGGCTCTTCCAAAAAAGAAACGGGAATGTCCAGCCGACGCGTGGAGAAGGCGTGATGGTGTAAGGAAGATGTTCTCCTTCAAGGAAGAGCAGGTCTGTCTGTCGGCAAGAGCAGACGAAGTGCGCGCGAATATCGGGATGTTCTGCGTTGATTGTCCTCCATACGGCGACGGATGGAGCGATGTGGCCGGCAGAGCCTCCACCAACAAAGAGAATGAGAAGTCTCATCGAAGAGCAGGAAACCAATGTGAACTGCGGCGCACACGAGCATATTTTTCGTGCGTATGCATGGAAATATTAAGAAGAACGCCGACTCCGGCAAGCAGGGCAACGTGTGACGAACCGCCATAACTGATAAAAGGGAGTGTGAGGCCGGTGAGTGGGAACAGTGCAGTATTGACCGCGATATTAATGATCGCCTGAAAGGCAACCCACATCGTGATACCACTGGCAACAAGGAAACCGAAGCGATCCGGCGCCTCGCGCGCAATCGTGAAACCACGGTAGACGAAGAATCCGTAGAGCCCCAGAATAATAAGAATGCGAAAGAAACCCAATTCTTCTGCCATTGCTGCAAAAATCATGTCTGCTTGTACCTCGGGAAGATAGCCGAATTTCTGAACGGATTTTCCGTATCCGACGCCGAACGGCCCGCCGCTGCCGATGGCGATGAGAGCTTGCTGAATTTGGAAACCGATTGTTTCACTGAATGTTGGGGAATCAGGAAAAAGAAACACTTTAAAACGGTCGCGGATATATTCTTTTTGCAGAATGAGCGGCAAACCAGAAGCTCCTGCGATTGCTGTTCCAAGTGCAAGATGCAGTACGTTTCCTCCTGCGAGGAAAAACATGGTGACGGCGATTGCGGAGAGGACAATGAATGAACCGAGATCCGGCTGGAGGGCAATGGGGAAGGTACTGATGAGAAGAAGCGTGGCAAAGGGCAAAAATCCCTCTTTTAATGTGGAAACATGCTGCTCGCGTTTTTGCAGCCACAGTGCGAGGTAGAAGATGAGACTTAATTTCAGAAATTCCGATGGTTGGATCGAAAATCCGCCGATCACAAGCCAGCTTTGAGCGGAGCCATATTCATTGCTCAAGCCCGGAATGAAAAGAGCAAAAACAAGGAGAAGTGTTCCTAAAAAGATGATGTGCGCGAAATATCGCCAAAAATGGTAGGGAATACATGCAATAACGATCATCACAAAAACGCCGATCACCATATGAAAGAATCCTCTCCAGAGATAGAAGGAATTTGTAGGCTCGCTGATAATGCCCTCTGCGGCAAGGCGCTCGGTGAGTTGATAACTCTCAAATACACTGACGCTCGCGATCATGGCAACGCCAAAACCGGTGAGACCGAATGCAATGCCACACAAAAGCAAGTCCATACGTCGGAAACGGGAGATGAGTGATTGCAGCACGGAGGGTAGTATAGGGGACATGCGCTTTTTGTGGATAACCTGTGTGGGAAGCTTCAGCGTGAGCATCCTGTTTGGCGAGCTTTTGAAGAATATGCTTTCAGAGCGATTGTTGCTGCCGGGTGTGCCGGTCGGGTTGCAGTTGACGTATAATTCCGGTGTTGCATTTGGCATCAGTCTTCCGTCCCCGCTTCAGGAAGTACTGATTATCATTGCGATAATGCTTGTGGGATACATAGCACTACGCCAAAAACACCATCTTCCCGATGAAATCGGTTTCGGTTTGCTGCTTGGCGGAGGAAGCGCGAATATTGTCGATCGGATGCTTGACGGTCTGGTGACGGACTTTATTCGGGTGGGATCCTTTCCGGTATTTAATATTGCTGACAGTTGTATCACGCTTGGCATAGCAGTACTCTGTGTACACGGTTTTCTTGCACATAGGCGTCGATCTTGCTAGCATTCTGCGCCATTTTGGGTATAATCTCACCTTGAGTCATGATTTACGTTCTTGTATTCGTCAGCTCCTTTGTTGGCATTTGTATCATCGTCTGTACGCGTTTGCTTTTACGACAGCGTTTCGTTCGCCGCTTTGTGCGTAACGTGCGCCAGCGTTTTCAGTCAGTGGAGGAACGCGGAGGAAAAATGTTTCAGGAGACAAAAATACAAAAGCCACAGAAAAATCCGCGTGTGTCTGCCATGGAACTCCAACAAGTGCGTTCGCTTCTTCGTGAAGCAGAGCGCGCAGAAGCGCAGGGGAAATATGAAGAAGTGGAGCGTCTCCTCATTCAAGCGCTCACAGTGCAGCCGCATGCGTACGAAGTGAAGGCGCAACTGGCGAAACTGTATCTCACAACGAATCGGGAATCGAAAGCAGAAGCGATGTACAAAGAACTGCTTCAGGAACATGACGATATGTCATTCCATGCGAATCTTGGACTCTCCTATTATCGTCAAGGGAAATATGTGGAGGCATGTTATGCCTATCAAGAAGCATTGAAGCGCGATCCGAAAAATCCGGAGCGTGCATCGATCCTCGGCCGCGCGTGTATTGCTGCGGGACATTTTGAAGAAGCCGTTCCGCTTCTGGAAAAGGCGACGATGTCTCTCTCACGAGATATGGAATTGTTGCATTTGCTTGCCGAATGTTACCTGCAAATCGGCGAACACGAGAAGGGAGAAGCAACGTACAGAAAAATCAATAAAGTAGAACCATATAATGAGGAAGTGAAGGAAAAGCTCCTGTCACTTGCACGGGCGTAACTTTTCATACCCTTCCTCTTCGAGCCTCTCTGCCACCTCTTTTTCTCCGCTTTCCACGATTTTTCCTCCTATCATCACGTGGACGAAGTCGGGAATAATATAATGGAGAAGACGGGTATAATGCGTGACAAGGAGCGCAGAGAATGTTTCCCGCTTCCCTCGTATTGAATGTATTCCGTCGGCAACAATTTTCAATGCATCGACATCCAGACCGGAATCGGTTTCATCGAGAAGAGCAAGATGCGGCTGAAGAATTGTCAGTTGCAGTATTTCTGCTTTCTTCTTCTCGCCGCCGCTGAATCCTTGATTTACGGAACGTTCTGCGAGAGCGGGATCCATATGAAGGAGCCGCATTTTCTGTTCAAGAAGTTTTTGAAATGTGAGAACGGAAGATTTTCGCTCTCCTCGCGCTTGCATGATCGTGGTATGTGCCGCAAAGAGAAAATGACGCAGGCTGACACCGGAAATTTCTTTTGGATATTGAAAGGCGAGAAAGAGTCCTGCTTGTGCTCTTTCATGTGGCTGCATTGTGAAAAGATTTTTCCCACGGAAACGCACGCTTCCTTTCGTCATTTCGTATTTCGGGTGTCCCATGAGAGCATTCACGAGCGTAGATTTTCCCGAACCGTTCGGGCCCATAATGGCATGTATCTCACCTTCGTTGATGTGAAGATCAATGCCATGCACTACCTCTGTTTTTTCAACAGAGATATGAAGATCGGAGATGGAGAGTAAAGAATTGATAAAAAGAAATTGATAATTAATCATGAATCATTGATCATTGATCATAAACGAACTATGGCACAAGTGAACTTCCATTTCTCCGGCCAGATTACGACCTGCAGAGCAGAAAAGGGGCAAAAAATCCTCAATATCGCGCTTGATAATGGTGTTCCAATGGAACACGCGTGCGGAGGCAATGGATTCTGCACCACCTGCATGTGTACCGTCAAAAAGGGAATGGAACACCTCTCTTCCAGAAATGATCGGGAAGAGAATATGGGGCTCACAAGCGATCCATGGAGGTTGGGATGTCAGGCGAAGGTGAAGGAGGAGGGGGAAATAGACATTGAAATAACAGCATAAAAACTCCATTTCATCTCTCTTTGTGCGGGAATATTTCCGGTATACTTGCTTCATGGATGAACGCACTCTCTTTCTTCGCCCTCCTGTTTGGCTGCCCATTGCCGTTGCTCTTATTGCGGGAGGAATGTATGTGATGGGAAAATATGTCGAGAAGCAGGATTTCTCCCCCGTGATGATTACGGTTTCAGGTGATGGCCATGTATTTGCCGTACCGGATATTGCTGAACTCTCATTCGGTGTACAGACGCAATCGAAGCGCGAAGCGAAAGATGCAATGGAGATACTATCCGAGCGCATGAAAGCGATTTTTACGGCAGTGAAGAAAGAAGGCATTCCGGAGAAAGATATTCAGACCGAACAATTCTCTCTTCACCCTGTCTACGATTGGACGGAGAGAGGAGGGAGGGTGCTCAAAGGATATGAGGCTTATCAGAGTTTGCGTGTGAAAGTGCGTGATCTGGATATGGTGGATGATGTTCTTTCTGCAGCTACGAACGCCGGCGCCAATCAGGCGGGAAGCGTTCAATTCACAATGGATGATCCGGATGTTTTGAAGTCCGTAGCACGTGAAGAAGCAATTAAAGAAGCACAGGAGAAAGCAAAAGTACTTGCTAAAGATCTTGGACTGCGTCTTGGCAAGCTCAAAGGCTTCAACGAAGGTGGAGGAGGATATATTGCCATGACAATGCGGGCGATGGATGGTGTGGGAGGAGGTATTGAGGAAAGTGCTTCTCCGCCGCTTCCTGCAGGAGAACAGAAAGTGACTGTGAGTGTGACGCTGACATATGAGGTGAAGTAGGTGGTATGATAGGGCTTCTTTATGCCCGACATCTTTTCCGGTCTTTCGCGCAGTGTTTTCGATACCGCGAATCCTGCGCCGTATGCAGAGCGAGCAATAAAGGGCGTGAGTGAGGAAGTTGTGCGAAAAATCAGTGTCGATAAACATGAACCAAAGTGGATGCTCCTGCATCGTCTGGAAGCGTTGCAGATTTTTCACGAAAAGATGCTTCCAACATGGGGAGCCGATCTTTCTGCTTTGGATTTTGATACTATTATCTATTATGTGCGACCCTTTGACTCCGCTGCCACTCCCGATGATTGGGGAGAGGTGCCGGAAGAGATCCGTGCCGTTTATGAGCGCCTCGGTATTCCCGAAGCGGAGCGCAAAGTTCTTGCGGGCGTAGGTGCACAGTACGAATCCGAAGTGGTCTATCACAAATTAAAGAAACAATGGGAGGAACTTGGCGTGATTTTTCTCGATATGGATGATGCGGTGCAGGAACATCCCGATCTGGTGCGGGAATATTTTATGAAGTGCGTACCGTCATCAGACCATAAATTTGCCGCGCTCCATGGGGCGGTCTGGAGTGGCGGGACATTCCTGTATATACCAAAAGGCGTGCAAGTTGCCGATCCTTTGCAGGCGTACTTTCGTATGAATGCGAAAAATATGGGGCAATTTGAACACACGCTGCTCATTGTGGAAGAAGGTGCCGATGTGCACTACATCGAAGGTTGCTCTGCACCAAAATACGGTTCGCAGGCGCTTCATGCGGGATGTGTGGAAATCTTTGTGAAAGAAGGTGCAAAGTGTCGCTATAGTTCCGTCGAAAATTGGAGTCGCGATACCTACAACCTGAATACGAAACGTGCAATTGTAGAGAAGGATGGACTGATGGAGTGGGTGGGCGGCAATATGGGAAGCGGCACGACGATGCTGTATCCGTGTTCCATACTCGTCGGTGAAGGCGCCAGATGTGATCATTTGGCTATCGCTTTTGCAAATACTGATCAGTGGCAGGATACCGGTGCAAAAGTGTTTCATATGGCACCGCATACAAGCAGCAGTGTCGTCAGTAAATCGATCAGTAAAGATGGTGGGTGTAGTGTATATCGAGGAAAATTGTTTGTTGCTCCCTGTGCACACGACTGCACTGCAAGCGTGGAATGTGATGCGCTTCTGCTGGATGAAAAAAGCCGCACAGATACCATCCCCGATATCAATATTCGTAACAACAATGTCACGATTGTTCACGAAGCGAAGGTGGGCAAACTCTCCGATGATGATATTTTCTATCTCACGTCTCGTGGTATACCGGAAGAGGAAGCAAAAGCGATGATCGTCAATGGTTTCCTCGAACCGATCATTCGCGCATTACCACTCGAATATGCAGTGGAGATGAATCGATTGATCGAATTGGAGATGGAGGGTTCAGTTGGATGACAAGTATGGAGCATCTCTATACTGATCACCCATGTCTTTTCTTGATATCACTGATCCCCATGTGGTTCACAAAATTCCTGAAGGGCAGCAACTTGTGATTTGGCATGATATGCGTTACGCAGAGTCATATGACGTGGATCTTACACTCGGTCCCCGTGCCGATGTGCTGTTTGTAGGATATTGTCCGCGCCGTCTGGCAAAAAAAGTGAACATTATGCAATATGCACGCATTGAAGAGTATGCCAAGCTCCAGTGGATCAATGTGACGTTTGGAGGAGAAGTCGAGCAGATGCTTCATTGTGAATGTGTTGGAATACATGCACAGAGCGATGTGCGTTGGATATTTGCGGCATGCGATGCTGAAAAACAAGCACTATCTGTGAAAAATACGTTTTCCAATGCGGAGGGAAGGGGAAACATTCTCATGAAAGGCATTGCAGAAGACACAGCCCATATTCATTGCAGAGGGTTTATTGATATTGGTTTCAATGCTCGGGGAACAGATGCTTATCTGACACAAAATGTTTTGATGCTTGATTCGACAGCCAAGATTGATGCAGTGCCGGGATTGGAGATTAAGACCAATGATGTAAAAGCCAGTCACAGTGCGACGGTGTCGCGTATGAATCCCGAAGATCTCTTCTATTTTTCCAGTCGCGGCATCGAGAAAGGCGCAGCACGAGCGATGGTCACCGAAGGATTTTTGCGGAGCGCTTGGGAGAGTCTCAAACACGCGCAGGTGCGAGATCATCTGCAAAAAAATTTGGATAGGTATTTGTATTCCCGATAAGAATGGTGATGATTCACATCATTGTAGAATAGAGAAGCGTTTGCCACGCAGTGATGCAAAGGCATCTACTGCGTGGGCATCCGGATCGATGTAGCCTCCGGATCAATCGAAAACATGATGACATGGCTACGTATCAGAGCATGTATATATGGTTCCCTGGTAAGGAAACGTTCCATCCGCAGGTTCTCCTACGGATACCTTGTTACGACTTACTCCCAGTCAGCAATATCACCGTGGTACCCCCCCCGCACCCTTGATGTAAGATCATGTCTTACATCTCGGTTACGAAAGATGATGAACTGTTTCGAGTCCATCAAGGGTGCGGGGTAAGGGTCCTTCGGGTGCTCCTGCCTTCCATGAGTTGACGGGCGGTGAGTACAAGACCCAGGAACATATTCACCGTGACGTAGCTGATTCACGGTTACTAGCGATTCCAACTTCATGCAGTCGAGTTGCAGACTGCAATCCGAACTGAGATCGGTTTTATGGGATTGGCTTCACCTCGCGGTTTTGCTGCCCTCTGTACCGACCATTGTAGCATGGGTGTTGCCCCAGACATAAGGGCCACGCTGATCTGACGTCATCCTCACCTTCCTCCGCCTTGGAGGCGGCAGTCTCCTGTGAAAGAACAACACAGGATGAGGGTTGCGCTCGTTAACTGACTTAACAGTACACCTCAAGGCACGAGCTGACGACGACCGTGCAGCGCCTGTCTTCGGGTTCCTTGCGGCACTCAACTGTTTCCAGTCGATTCCCGAGATGTCAAGCCTGGGTGAGGTTCTTCGCTTATTATCGAATTAAACCCCATGCTCCACCGCTTGTGTGGGTCCCCGTCTATTCCTTTAAGTTTTAGTCTTGCGACCGTACTACTCAGGCGGTGTGCTTACCGCGTTAGCTTAGGGTACAGAGACTGATTGAAGTCCCCACACCGAGCACACATCGTTTAGGGCGTGGACTACGGGGGTATCTAATCCCCTTCGCTCCCCACGCTTTCGTCTCTGAGCGTCAGTACATCCCCAGCACCCTGCCTTCGCTTTTGGCGTTCTACCATGGATCAACGGATTTAACCCCTACACATGGCATTCCAGGTGCCTCTGGATGACTCAATCCTGCTGGTTTCTATTCCAGATTCACAGTTGAGCTGTGAGATTTCACAATAGACCTGTGCAGGACGCCTGCAGACGCTTTACGCCCAGTAATTCCGAGCAACGCTTGCACCCCCCGTCTTACCGCGGCTGCTGGCACGGGGTTAGCCGGTGCTTTCTGCTGAGGTACCGTCAAAAATTTCGTCCCTCAGAACAGGAGTTTACGCGTGAAACACGCTTCATCCCCCACGCGGTGTCGCTCCGTCAGGGTTGCCCCCATTGCGGAAGATTCCTAGCTGCTGCCTCCCGTAGGAGTATGGGCCGTGTCGCAGTCCCATTCTGGCTGGTCGTCCTCTCAGACCAGCTACCCGTCATTGCCTTGGTAAGCCGTTACCTTACCAACAAGCTGATAGGCCGCAGGCCCCTCCCGTACCGCAAAAGCTTTGCTCTTACGAGACTATCCGGTATTAGCCCGAGTTTCCTCGGGTTATCCCTGAGTACGGGGTAGGTTCCCACGTGTTACGCAGCCGTTTGCCGCTCTGCGCTGCACGCAGAGCACAGTCAGCTTGTAGCTTTTAGCAGTGAGCTCGAACGAATATCGCTCGTAGCCAATTGCTAATAGCCAATACAGAGCCAATTGTGTTCTGTGTGCAACGCAGCGCTCGACTTGCATGCCTTAGGCGCACCGCTAGCGTTCGCTCTGAGCCAGGATCAAGCTCTTCAAAAAGATGATCACAACCCCAATAGCAGATGTTGTTGCATCACTACGGGGCTGGTCAAAGGAATAGTTAGATTTTTATTGCGCTTCTCTACTCTACAATGATGTGAATGAGCTTCTAGAAAAAATCTTGCAGCCGACTATTTCGAAGCTGGCAAGGCATACATCATATCTTCGGAAACACACGGGTCAAGAAGAGAAAGGGGAATTTCTCGAAGAACTGCAAGAACTGCATAAGTTCAGAAACATTTGGCACTCCTCATAACTGAGGAGCAATGAAGCAATTCAACATTCTCAAGGGC
>MFXT01000007.1:0-34838 GCA_001788955.1 Candidatus Peribacteria bacterium RIFCSPHIGHO2_02_FULL_49_16
CTTCACGCCCTACGGCGGCAACGTCGTGCGCGTGTACGACGGGACGAGTTGGATCGTCAAGACATTTAGCGAACTGTCCCTGGCGCTGACGCTCACGAGCGGGTTCAATTACGACGTGTTCCTCGACGATGACGCAACTACGCTGTCATCGGTGGTATGGACGGATGACACGACGCGAGCTACAGACGTTGTCTTGCAAGACGGCGTGTACGTCAAGGACGGCGATGCGACGAAGCTCTACCTGGGCACCATCCGGGCCAGTGGCACGAACACGACGGAAGACAGTTACACCAAGCGGTTCGTGTGGAACATGTACAACCCGGTGCAGTTCAAGGATTATAGAAACGACTCAACCGATAGCTGGACCGACGCTGGCAATGGAACGTGGTCGGCGGTCGATGGCGGCAACGCCGCCTGGAAACACGAGTTTTTGATCGGTCTGGACATTCGCGGACAGATGAAAGCGAAAGCACACATCACAAACACGGGGGAATACATCGCTGCAATAGCCGTAGATAGTGCGACAGCTATCGACAGAACGAAGACGACGATGATAGTGCACAGCATCGCTAGTGAATTTTTTGCCTCGGCGTGTGATTTCCATGCTTACACTGGGATCGGCTATCACTATTTACAGGCCGTGGAAACGACGAGATTTACCACCACTGGTACAGCGTACGGGGACAATAGTGGAACGATAGGCGGCGGCGTCTTTGGCATCCAGTCCGGCTTCACCGTGGAGGGCTGGCGATGAATGGTGGGGCTGATGTGTACAGTATACGGGGGTCATTCCATCATGCCCGAAGGCCATGAACTGGTCCAAGTCCGAGTTTACCGAGAATGATTGTCGAGTCGAAAAAGCTCTTTTTTGGGGCGTGGTGGACTCGGTTCGGAGAAGTTGGAACCAGCTGCCGCAGATGATTATAGAGTTGTATGAACAGCTAAAGCCAATATATGAAAGGCATGGATTTGCTCTTTCTTCTGCGTAATGGGGCATGTTCTTCTCTCACCAGAAGAGAATCAAATCACTATGGTTAAGGCTCACTCATTTGAAGGGAATCTCTCTTCGATGATTTCTGGTATCGAGACTATGTCGGGGTGGTTTACCATTTCATCAAAGACTTCGAGTAAATCCTTGGCGAAGTCCATGATCATTGTCCAAGTAATGAATCTAATAAATTCGTTCGGTATCAGAGTGTATTTTTGCTGCTTGTATTCAAATTCCCTTGGTGCAGCTGTCTCTCCTTGTTTCAACGTTGGGATGTAGCACCAATTATTGTGCATTGAATTTCTAATCACACTCATAAATTGCATCAAATTTATTCGCTCAGCACGATCTTTAATATCAAGACGAGCAAACAGAGCAGTGTAAACATTTTGAAACTTATTTGTTGCAAGTGTTTCTCCGCTCGGATGAACGTTCTTAATAAATAATCGGAAAGAACTTTCCATTTGATGGAAAATGGAATTAAAACATTGCTGGGCTGCAAACTTAAAACAGTTATCAAATTGCTTTTCCATAACAGCTAGATGTGAGCTGTAATTTTCGTGAATATTCGATTGCAGCCAAGTGAGATCACAAAGACTTTTACTATAAAGAACATGGTGAAAACTTGTAGTTATGAGACTGTTGATTTGTTTAGTAAAAAGACCAATCCTAGCATCAACTCGATCAAACTTTTCATCCATTGCACCCGCTTGCCATGTTGGATATTTTTTTCGTATTTCCTCTCTTTTCACCATATACATTTGCATTACATCCTGTGTCCCCTTTGAGCACTCAGCAAAAAGCCTACCGTAGTATTGAACGGATTCTTCTAGTGTTTTTGGAACGGGTAAGGATGGTGAACGGGGCGTCATATTTTATTGAAGGTATTTTTTCAGAAACTTCATGGGGTTGCTCCTTGCTTCTTCCATCTCTTTGTTAAATTGCATATCATCTTCCGGCATAGCAGCAAGAATCTTTTTCCACCATTCTTCTTGATGCGGCTGAACGGGTGTTTCAACAATCCTGTCGTAGACTGCATCTGACCATGTACCTTTTGATGGGTCTACAAGCTTGTCGGGTGTAGGTAATGAATAAAATGATTTCAATACATCTGGCTCAAATTCTAACTCAGAAATGACTTCTCCGCTTTCATTGAGAGCTATGTAGCGAAGACGAGGAAGCTCTTCCAACGTGAAGCAGTTCACGAGTCGATGAAGCAAGGGAACCATTGTATTTTTGTATTTAGCTTTCAGCTCTTTCTGAACGACAGCCCTTCTCATAGCCGTACCGAGATAAATCATTTGGCTTTCAGATTTATAGACTTTTTTAAGCAAGCGAATCTTCAGAATAGAAGTCTTTTTCTCCCTATCTAGCTCAAATGTGTCTATTTCAAACCATCTGTCGTATGCAAATGATCCAATGATCGAAAGGATTTCATCCCTCTTAAATGACTTAGTTCTTTTCAATTTTGATCTAGTTTTTGGGTTGTTGATGAGGAAAAGTACAAAACCCATCTTGAGCGACCACACTGTTCTAGCGGCTGCTTTTAGCTGTTCTCGCAATTCATTTTCCTTTAAGTGCTTTTGCCCGATTGATTTTGGTCTCCCTGTCACAGGGTCAGTTGGTTTGAGAATCAAAATATCATCCTCGCTAATCTCATATGAATCATGTGCAACACCAGCGTTGCGAATGTCTTTATCAAAATCTCCTGCCAAGTCTGCGAGATTTCCTTTTGTAAGATGAATGGTGACTGATTTCAGTGAATCGAACTTTGTTCCTGCTGAAACCTGCAAGAACTCAGATGCTGTTGAAGCTTTGGATTTAAAGCTTCCATATTTCACACCATGATAAAAAGCAGGGGTAGCCCAAAGTCTAAATTCACTCTCAAACAGGGTGTTGTAGTATCCGAGCAGCGCACGAAATTTCTGATTGATATTCCCTTCCTGCCTAACCGTATGATCTAAATCGGCAACTACATCTAACCTTTTTGCTGATTCATGTTGTTCTTCTCCGAGCAGTGATGCGATTCCAATAAAGCCAGCCTCGTCTTTTTTAGAAATCTCCCCGCAAATCCATTCGGCAAATAACATATTTTGAATATGCTCTTTCTGAATACTGATAGCCCAACCCTGCCATGATGCACGATATAGGAATCCAAGGTCTTCACCCGTTTCACCACGAATGTATGGCTCTAAGAGCCGTTTATAGTGAAGAAATTCAAGAGTTTGTGGAATATCAGGCATTGTTCTCTGAAAAGATATCGCTAAATATACTCCTCATTTACTCATTATAAGCATCAATCGCATCGTTCAATTACGTTAATTAAATGAGGTGATTTACTACGGGAATCTAAGAAATTCCCAAACTTCCATGTCAAACGCAGATGCCAACTTTTCCAAAGTGATAATTGTGGCATTTTTCTTCTGCACACGGGCTTCAAGGATTTGAACGTAGTACAAGCTCAATCCAGCCTTTTGCGCCAGCTTTTCCTGCGTGAGGCTATTTTTGGCACGTAGCTGCCGTATACGTCCTGCCAGCTTTATGCGGATGTCCTTGTTTTTCACGCCCTAATTGTCGTCTGTTTGTGTCTATTGGTTTACAAACCAAGGTTGGTAATTTAGTATGCATTTAATGGACGACATTTTTTTACTTCTTTTTCTTCTTTCTGTTTTCTTTTTGGTCGTTGGTCTGATTCTGCCCACAACTTTCTCACGGTTTTTTAAGGGGCAAGCAACAAGAAAGAAAATTGGTTTGACGTTCGGCGGAGCAATGATTGTCTTTTTCCTTCTATTTGGTGTCACGACCGAAACGCCAGCATCACAACAGAACCCAAACCCTCAGACGACCGCTACCGCGTCGAATGATGCAGCTCCTATCGTTGAGCAGCTACAGACGCCAGAAGACAAGATCAAGACGATGATTGCCTCCGCATTCTCCGCGAAGACGAACATGGGAAAGACTCGTGTCATAGATACTGAGGTAACGAAGCAAGGCGAGGGCTACAAGGTCTGGGTGAAGTTCAACGCGGATGAGAACCTGACTGCGAGCATGACCATCAGTGCTATGAAGAGCGATATGGCCGAATACTACCGCGCCCTCTACTCGCAGGATTTGGGAGTGGCGAACGCGACAGTGACGGCGTACTTGGAGCTGACTGACAAGTACGGCAACAAGAGCGATGAGCGAGTGTTCGAGACGGTGCTGACGAAGGCTGAGGCGCAGAAACTGAACTGGAATGAGAGCGACACGATGCTCCGACGTCAGTTCATCCCGAACGTGTGGGTCGTGGCTTTCGCTCATCCTGTTGCTCGCTGATTTGATCGTCTTTGACGTCTCTACATCGTACCCATCGTTATATGATTTCCGACTCCCAGAAGGCAAAACTGCTCACGACAAGCCAGTGTCGTAACAACTGATGCGGGCGGCGAATGGTATAAGCGTTTTCTGAATCATGCTCTTTTGAAAAGCAAGTCATATGTTAGTTATGAATTGTACCTACTGGTACAATTCATGTACTATGGCTCTGATGCCAGATCACAAGACCACAGAGGAATCCGAGAGGTTCCAAGTGCCAATCATCGGTCGCGGCGATGGCTACGATCTCGCTTGGGCAGCGTATGTTCAGGGCAAGAACTATAGCCGCATGTCTGATCTACTGAACGAAAAAAGACATACTATTAAGGATACCGATCAAAGCTATCGCACAATCAATCACTGGAGCAGCTTAGGGTTGATCGAAGATGAACGCACAAATAATAGTTCGTGGAGAAAACTCAGTATGCTCGACCTCATATGGATACAAATTATTTCCAAATTACGTCAGTTTGGTTTTCCACTGGAAAAACTACTGGTAACACAAAAAGAACTTTTTGGGGGAAAACCAGATCGCTCTCCCTATAGATTTTTTGAATTTGCTATTTCTGAAGTATTTTTGAAGTTATGTCAATATCTTGTGGTATTACCCGATGGGAGAGCCGCTGTAATGTCAGAGGAACGGCTTCATACAACTATGAGTCTTTATTATCTTGATAATTTTATTTGTATCAGCCTGAATACCATTGTCTCAAATATATATAAGAATCATGACTTCTCGCCTGCACTCCAATACTTTGAAGTCTTGACTAAAGAAGAAGCAGATGTGCTTTTTCAAATGCGAAGCGGAAAATATGAAAGCGTAGGCGTAAAAATGAATAACGGTGAAATAGTCCTTATTGAAGCGACGCAAACTATAGATGCTCAAAAACGACTGATTGATCTCCTGAAGGATGCTGAATATCAGGACATTCAATTAAAGACAGCCACTGGCAAAATTGTCTCAATCAAGCGCACGGTAAAGACCAAGCCTGCTTCCAAAGCTACGGAAAACCTCCGAGCCTCTTCTACAGAACCACTTCGATCATCGGACAAACCGAAGTCGAAGGCCGTTCGTTCCAATGCTCACGATTGAACAATGCAGAATCTATCTCAAAGACCTTCCATTATCGGACAAGCAAATCGAAGAACTCCGTGATGCGCTCTATGCCATCTCGCAAGCAGTTTTAGCTCCTCACTTCACTGACAATGACCAATAACATCTCACCAGCACAGCTCGAAGCAAATCGAGAGAATGCCAAGCTCGGTGGCGTAAAGACAGAGCGTGGCAAAGCCTCTATACGCTTCAATGCACGGAAGCACGGAATCCTTTCTAACCTTATCTCGGACTATGAGAAAGGAGTTTACGAACACTATCTGAATCAGGTATTTGAGGAACTCCGACCTGAAACAGCTCTCGAAGAAATCCTTGTAGAACGTATCGCAATTTACTATCTTCGCCTGTATCGAGCGGGTAAGGCGGAGAAGGAATATATCTTGTCGCGGCTCAATCCTGGAGAGTTTGACTTAGATGCGGTCATGGAGAGTGATAAAGGGTACAAGCCCGTATTGAAGTTCGAGTACGTTGAACGTCTGTACGGTGTATATAATCGTTACGAGACGAGCATAGAGAACAGACTCTACAAAGCGATGCATGAATTGGAAAGGATTCAGCGTATGAGGAAGGGGGAGGTCATAACTGCACCGCTTGCTGTGGACGTGCAGCATGAAAATGGGTTTGTTTCGCAAAATGCCCAATGAAGCTCCCCGCCGTCATCTATTGTCGAGTTTCCTCACCTCGTCAGGTAAAAGAAGGGCATGGGCTTGATGCTCAGGAATCGAGAGGAAAGGAGTACAGCAAGATGAAGGATTATGATCTAGAACGAGTCTTCAAAGACGAAGGCGTGTCAGGTGGATTACTTGACCGTCCGGGCATCCAAGAACTTCTTACCTTTCTCGAAGAAAGACCACTGTATGCCCCCCAGATCGTCGTTGTCGTGGACGACCTCTCACGATGGGCGAGAGACGTGATCGCTCACTTTGAGCTGAAGAAGGCTATTCACTCCCGCAATGCGCGGTTGGAGTGCATCTCGCACAAGTTGGAAAATACTCCGACTGGTAGGTTCATAGAGACAGTCATCGCGGGATACTCGGAAATGTGGAGGGGCGAGAACAAGATCAAGGTCATCGCCAACATGAAGGCGAGACTTGAAAGAGGGTACTGGTGTTTCGATGTGCCACCGGGCTTCCGCTACGTCAAAGACCCTGCACATGGGAAAATCATCATCGCAGATGAACCAAATGCAAGTATTATCAAAGAAGCCCTTGAGGGCTTCGCCAGTGGTCGGCTGTTCGAACAGACAGATGTCATGCATTTCTTGGAGTCCCGTAGCTTCTTCCATCGAAAGCAGCCGAAACGGGTCAATCTCGAACAGGTAAAACGCCTCCTGACCCGCATCCTGTATGCGGGGTACATCGAATATCCTCTATGGGGCATTACAAGGCGCAAGGCGCACCATCAGGGGTTTATCGACCTCGATACCTTCGAGCGGATTCAGGAGCGTCTCAGTGGCAAAGCAAAGGCTCCTCAAAGGAAGGATTTGAACAAGGATTTCCCGCTACGCGGGTTCGCTCTCTGTGCCTCTTGTCGAGAGTCGTACACGGCCAGTTGGAGCACTGGCAGGAACGGGACATACGCGTACTACCGATGTCAGACCAAAGGCTGTTTGATGCACAACAAAAGCGTGAAGAAAAAGGACATCGAAGATGACTTTGCGACTCTGCTGACGAAGATGAAACCGCAGCCGCAGATTTTGGCACTCACGAAAGCGATTGTGCTAGACGTGTGGAACACCGAGCAGGGCGGTGTGGAGCAGGTCAAAGAGAAGCGTCAGGAACGCGTGAAAGAACTCGATGAGAGCATCGAGAAACTCTGTGAGCGCGTCGAGAAGACAAACAGCGAGACGGTCATCAGCCGCTATGAGGCACGCATCGAAGACATGGAGCAGGAGCGACTGTCACTCGAAGCCAGCCTCAACAAACCCAAGACAGGCGGCATCAGATTTGAAACCGCTACCGATCTCGTCTTCGATTTCATCAATGACCCCTCAAAACTGTGGCACAGCGACAATCTATACGAACAACGGCTCGTGCCGAAGCTCGTCTTCACTGAGCGTTTGCCGTATCGAAAGGGTGTGGGTTATGAAACCACGACTTTTTCGCTTCTGTTTGCGCTTTGCAAGGAAGCTGAAAGTGATAGTTCACGAGTGGTGGAGATGGCGGGAGTTGAACCCGCGTCCAATGTGTGTATACGGTGCTCGTACTGTCGTGTCCATTTCAGATCGCTTTTGCCTTAGAAGCGGACGAAGAAAGCAAAAGAGGATTGATGCTCAATGTCATCCCAGATCGCATCAACTGTGGGATCACCTCACGAATGACGCCCCATCCTCGTAGTGAGGATCGGAGGAGGAACGTGTCCGCGCAAAAGGCGGACTTATGCCACTGCAAGGGCAGGAGCAAATTCCGGAGTGCGGAAGTTTGCAAATGCGTCCTTGAAGATAGCGGGAACTTTTGCTGTTGCAATTGTTCGTTGTAACAGTGGGTATCGGGAACCGTTACCATCCCGAACAGAAGCAGACGCATACAGAATCACACTGTCGAAGCCTGTCATCCCCACGTAAAGTCGTTTTGCGACCACGTGGCACGACCAGTGGTGTGAACGAACGCCTAAGAGTACTATACCATGCCATGTATGTACTCTCTATTACCGCTTTCTATAAATTCATCGCGATCCAGCCGAAGGATTTGCCGATTATACAGGAAAAACTGATGAAATTTGGCAAAGAACGAGACATGCGGGGCTTGGTGCTTCTGGCGGAGGAAGGGATCAATGGGACGGTGTCTGGAAAATCGGAGTGTATTTGCGAATGGAAGGAACTCCTCGAAAAATATTTTGGAGAGATCACATTCAAAGACAGTGAGGCGAATACTGTGATTTTTCCGCGATGGTTCGTGAAGATTCGCGAAGAGATCGTCAACCTCAAGAAGCCAGACGTGCGGCCGACGGGAAAGTATCATCATCTCTCCCCTGAACGGTGGGATCGGATGATGGAGGAAGATGACGTTCTTGTGATCGATCTGCGCAATGACTACGAAACAGAGATCGGCACATTCGAGGGAGCGATGGATCTGAAAGTAAAAGAATTTCATGAGTTTCCAAGGCTCATGAAGCAGGCGAATCTGCCGAAAGACAAGAGGATTCTTTTGTACTGCACCGGCGGCATTCGTTGCGAGAAGGCGTCGCTCGAAATGGAAAAACAGGGATATGAGCACGTCTACCAACTCGACGGCGGAATCCTTGCGTATCTCAAAACATTCCCATACAGGAAATTTAAAGGGGAATGTTTTGTTTTTGATCATCGCGTTGCGGTTGATCAGGAACTGAAACCTTCAGAGCGCTTCCATGTTTGTCCTCATTGCGGTGATCCGGGGGACAGGGAAATCGTGTGTGCGAAATGTGAAAAGAATCAATTCATTTGCGCGAAGTGTTTTGATCATACGGAGCGCAGGTCGTGTTCAAAAAATTGCCGACACCATCTTGGTATCTTGGTAAAATGAAGTATCAGTCCATCCATCATGGCACTCTTTGAATTTCATTGGTCTTTGCACGGTACTTCTCCCTCGCAAGTCACGCCTCCCTCCCCTCATCTCCGCCCCTCGCAAGTCACCCCTCCCATAGGGAGGGGTTAGGGGGAGGGGATTGTCCTTTTGCTATACTTTCCACTGAATGTTCTTCTATCAATAGTGGATATGCTTCATGTGCGTACAAAAACATCTACAGAGAAAATTGCTTTTGCAAGAAATATTCGAAGTGATGGAAATCCCGCAGAAAAATTACTGTGGAGCAAGCTTCGGCGAAAGCAATTCTTCGGACTGCGTTTTCGTAGACAAGTCCCCTTTGGACCATATGTATTGGATTTTCTCTGTGTGAAGAAAGATTTTGTTATTGAGATTGATGGACATTCTCATGATGATACACAGGAGAAAGACGCGAAGCGTGATGCGTTTCTTCGACAGAAAGGACTTACTATTCTTCACATTGGTCACAAAGAAACACTAAACAATATCGATGGCATTCTTGAACGTATCCGGCTGGTGCTTCGCATAGAGTATGACTGAATCCCCCCTCCCTACCCTCCCCCTACGGGGGAGGTGTTTTGTAGAGACACAACTCATCACCGTCCCTCGCAAGTCACCCCTCCCATAGGGAGGGGTTAGGGGGAGGGGATTGTCCTTTTGCTATACTTTCCACTGAATGTTCTTCGATCCTTCGTGACGTCATCCCATGATGGTTTATGACGATTTTGCTTGCGCAAAATCCCTCACCATGACACGGGCTGACGCGCACGAAGAATCGTACTCCAGCGCACGAAGAATCGTACGCTGGACGCTCCCCTTGTGTCATATTGAGGAGACATCCCTCACCATGAGACGAACTGATCCCTCACCAAAGCACAGATTACTCCAAAAATTGCAGAAGCTGTTCTCTGTATCGCGTTTTTTTCAATTTTTCTATTCCTCTCATCAAGATTTGTCGTACGCGTTCTTTGGTGATGTCAAATTCTTGAGCGATTGTCTCGAGTGTTTTGGGGCTGCTGTCATCGAGTCCGAATTTGGCGCGTATGATATTTCGTGTACGAAGATCAACGTTCAAAAGAGCCGCATCGAATAGGTCATGTAATTCTGCCATGTGCATGTAATCAGTATCTTCTACCATGGCCATGGTGCTGATCAATGGTGTTTCTTCATTGAATGATGTTTCTTCACTACCGGTGTTTTTAGACAGAATATTGGTCATGCACCGTGGTGCAATGACGCCATGATGTCCTGCCCATGCTTTTTTCTGCACCTGCGGGGGGATGTGAATGATGCGTGATGTAAATTCCAAGGAGCGTTTTATCCGATTATGAATCCACCATACGGCATATGTGCTGAATCTATTCTGAAGATGTGGATTAAATCCATCCGCGGCATAGAGAAGACCGTCATTGCCTTCCTGAATACAATCGGCAAATGAGAGCCCGCGACCCATGTATTTTTTGGCAACCGAGACCACGAGACGAAGGTTATGGTTGGCGAGAGTATTCACTGCTTGCCTATAGGATTTTCTCTGTTTCTTCATATCTTTCATCTGTTTTTGCAGGGTGGCTCGTGTTTCGTGTGTTCCTTCAATGATTGTTGTTTGTTTCCTTTGCATTGCAGAGGAAACCAGTCGCTCTTCTCCTTTTGCGATCACCTGTTCCAAAACCCACGTGCGTAGCGGTGATTCTTTAAAGAGAGCGAGTGTCGGCTTTTGCAGAAGTTCTTCGATTTTTTTTCTCTGCTGCGCCACATCCTCGTTGAGGCGATTGATTTGAAAAACAGACGGTCTGTTTATGCGCGGAGTATCGAGAGATTGTTGAATGATCTGGCATGCAGTATGTGCTCCAAAGAAGGAACAGAGTACGCTGTTTTGGAACATCTGACGGCGTTCAGTAATCGTGCGGGCGATTTCCTGTTCTTGCTCTCGTGAAAGCAGAGGATATTTTGCTATGTGAGAGAGGTAATCACCCATGTTGTCATCTCCTTGTTCAGGTGGGCGATTTGTCGATGACCGTACGATTGTCGTAAATCCCCTTTTTGACATAGATGTTCATTAGAGCACTTTTATATTTTTTATGCAACATTTTTATGCAACATTTTTTGTCTATTTTACAAGAATTTTCATCAACCAGTGTACAAGGCCAAAAAGAAGAATAACCGCGATCCAGCCGATAAATCCGCCGGAAATATGCAAAGTGATGAGTGAGGGGTCGAGGAATTTGATGATCTCCACCACGATGCTTATCAGCAGTCCATTGATCAGAAAAATTGCAACGAGCGTGGCAAAGAGCCGCAGGGGGAGAGTAATGAGATAGAGAAGAGGATGGAGAAGTTTATGGGCGATTGTAAAGATGAGCCCCAAAAGAACGGTTGCCGGCATGCCGCCGGTTACTACGAAATACTGACCGAGGTGCTGTGACATAAACCACACGAAGATCGTGGTGAGAATGAAACGAAGGAGAATGCGAGTCAACGGGGACATTGATAGTTATGAAGAGGGTGTTTTCATGTTTTCAAAACGGATTGTAACATCTGTTTCCCCAACCTTCACCGTATGTTTTTCACCGCTGTTTTCTGCAAGGTGGGATCGGGTTTCCTCTGCTATGACGTCGCCAAATGATTTCAAAAGTTCGTCGGCGCCATCGATGGAGAGGCGGATATGATCGGTGAAAGAGAGGCCGGATTCCTGCCGCAGTTTCTGTATGGTGCGAATGAGATCACGCGCATATCCTTCCTGCCGCAATTCTGGCGTGAGTGTTGTGTCGATGGAGATCACGATGCCGCGAATGCCGGCGGTATTTTTCCCTTCTTTTCCTTTGTAGGTGATTTCCACTTCGTCGGGTGAAAGCTTTTCATCGAGAATGAGAATATTTCCGTCATCACAGATCTCAAAATCGCCTTCTTTTCCGGCAACGATGATCTCTTGTATGCGGGATCCGAGTCGCGGGCCGACTTTCCGCGCATCCACAAGAGCAAGAGCGTTTGCGAGATCTTCGGGATGTTCGACGAGCGTCAGTTCTTTGACGTTCAGTTCATCGCGCAGGAGAGCAAAATCCTCTTTGGAAAAATTTTTTCTGGACTCCGGCGGGATGGCAAGACGCGCCATGCCAAGCGGTTGGCGAATCTTGATCTTTGCGTCTGAACGGACTTTCAGTCCCAGTGACGCTACAGAGCGCATGACGCGGTTCTTATCGAGGAGTATGGATTCATGGTCTGTCAGTTCGCGCGGCTCTGGCCAATTGGTCAAATGCACGGAACCGTTCTTCTCCTGTGAGAGGTTTGTGTAGATAGCTTCGGTGATAAATGGACAGAACGGTGCAAGCAGTTGTGATAATTGAATGAGACAATCGTAGAGTGTCTGCAGTCCTTCCTGTTGTTGCCGTTCGTTTCCTTCTTTTCCGGCAAAACGCCTGCGTGAAAGACGGATGTACCAGTTGGTGAGTGCATCAATCGTTTCATGAAGCTCATTGCATGTTGCAGAAAGATCATAGTGATCCAGTTGTTCCGTCATGCGATTGGTCAGATCCTGCAGCTTCGCGCGGATCCACTGATCAAGCGGATAAGATGAGGCGCTGTGCTTAAACGTCGGTTCAAATGCCGCCGCATTCGCGTACGTCACAAAAAAGCTGTAGGCGTTCCAGAGAGGAAGAAGCGTATGTTGAATAACCTCATGCACCGCCTGTTCGCTGAACCGCAGTGACTGTGCACGAACGACGGGAGAGGACATGAGCGCGAAGCGCAGGGCGTCCGCGCCTTGTCTCTCCATGAGTTCATTTGGGTCCGGATAATTCTTCAGACTCTTACTCATCTTCTTTCCGTCTTCTGCAAGGATTATTCCTCCACAAATGCAGTTCCAGAAAGCCGGTTTATCGAAGAGCGCTGTAGAGAGAACGATAAGTGTATAGAACCATCCGCGCGTTTGATCAAGATTCTCGGCGATGAAATCGGCAGGAAACCCGCGTGGGGCACTCCTTTCTGAAGAGAAGGATGAATATGAAAACGGATAATTTTCCTGTGAATAGGGCATTGATCCACTCTCAAACCAGCAGTCGAATACTTCCGGCACGCGCCTGAATACTTTACCGTTGGGTTCTGTCCATGTGATGTCATCGACATTTTCCCGATGCAGATCCATCTGTGCTTTGCATGTGTGATCCCAGAAGTAAGCTTTGGGAGAAGCAAAATGTGCCATCGGATGCTCGACGATTTTTCCCGGTTCTTCCTGCGTAAAAAATTTCCGGACGTTGTGAAGCGGATCGCCATGACTTACGACGATGATATGTTCACCCGGGTGTTTTGGAAGAGTCTCGGTGAAGAATGCATCAATGCGTTCTTGCATATCTGTCCATGATTCCCACGGACTGGTCACATCTTCTCCTCGTGCGGAAGCCTTACGCAGTCTTCGAAATTGTTTTTCCTCATCATGAAGCACGGGTTTCCCGTCGCATTCGTTGAATCGTGTTTCTCGCAGCCGCTCATCAATGATGATCTTTGCATCTGTTTCCTTGGCGATCATCTGTGCGGTTTGTTGGCAGCGTGCGAGAGGGGATGTGTAGATGACGCGAGGTTGCAGGTTTCCTGCCGATAAGAACGCGGCGGCGTTTTGTGCTTGTTGCTTCCCATGTTCCGTTAAATCTGTTCCCGGGCAAGAGCTCTGATACATCGTATTCACATTTCCTTCACTCTCTCCGTGTCGCAGCACAGTAACTTTTGTGAAGCGATCCGTGCAGTATTGCATGAGTTCATCACGGCCGGTGATGACGACAGTCTCTTCTTCATCTTCCGTTCTCCAAATAGGGAGCGGTGTTCCCCAATATCTGTTTCGTGAGATTGCCCAATCTTTCGCGTTCGAAAGCCAAACGCCAAATCGTCCATCACGAATGTGCTCTGGAACCCATTGTGTCTTCTTGTTATTCGTCAGGAGTTTTTCTTTGATATTCTCGACGGTTACGAACCACGAACTCGTTGCGTAATTGAGAAGAGGGGAGTCGCAGCGCCAGCAGTGGGGGTAACTGTGTTTTACCTTTTCTGTACAAAAAATGTGATCATGTTTTTCAAGATGTTCTACTATTTTCTTGTCTGTCTTCGTCGGATCATCTTTCGGTTTTACATCGAGTCCTGCGAAGTCTGTCACCATTTCTGTGAAGCGACCTTCCATCGTCACGTGTTGGAGTAAAGGAAGGTCTTCCCCTCGATCTTTACTTTTGCCCTGCAAAGTTTCCTTTTCCCAAATATGATAGTCGTCAGCGCCAAATCCGGGAGCAATATGCACAATGCCCGTTCCCTCATCCGTTGTGACGAAATCTCCTTCGACAATGCGGAATGCAGCATCTCTGTACTGGTCAGCGAAATAGGGGAAGAGGGGTTTGTACGTGAGGCCAAGTAGATCGTTTGCTTCGATTGGTATTGGGTCACTGACATAGTATTCTGTGATAGATGGGATATTGTCATTGTGATCTATTCGACCACTGCCAGCGTAAAATTTCTCTGCAAGTTGATTGTAGAATCGTTGTGAAGCAATGTATGTGCCATCTAATTTTGGATTCTCATAGTTTTTATACTCGAATTTCAAGTAAGTGATCGTGGGGTTAATTGCCAAAAATACATTTCCAGGCAATGTCCACGGCGTCGTCGTCCACGCTAAAAGAAATGTTTCCATTTCTCCCCTCCCTGAGGGAGGGGACACAGGGGAGGGGGGGTCAGCAGACTGCAGCTGAAACTTCACCGTCACTCCCATATCTGTCACTTCCTTATATCCCAGCGTGACTTCAAAATTACTTAAGGGGGTGACGCATCGGGGGCACACATGCATCGGCTTATATCCTTCTGTGATCAATTTCTTTTCCCAAAGGCGCCCGAATACCCACCAGATACTCTCCATGTACTCCGGGTCCATTGTTCGGTAATCGTTATCCATGTCAACCCATCGACCCATACGCTCGACCGTAGTACGCCACTGCTTTGTGTATCGTTGTACCGATCCACGACACAGTTCGTTAAACCATCGGATGCCTTTTTCTTCGATTTCCTGCTTTCCTTTAATATTGTGCTCTTTTTCGATGAGATTTTCGATGGGAAGACCATGACAGTCCCACCCGAAATGACGTTCCACATATTTTCCGCGCATGGTTTGATAACGTGGAATGACGTCTTTCACCGTTCCTGCAAGAAGATGCCCGTAGTGGGGGAGCCCTGTCGCAAACGGCGGCCCGTCATAAAAGCTGAATTGCTGCGCGTTCAGTCGCTGTTTCAAGCTTTGCCGGAATGTGTCATTTTCGTTCCAATACTCGAGGATTCCGCGTTCCAGAGCGGAAAAAGATTGATGAGGAGAGACAGGATCAAAGGACATGGGAGTGTGAGGAGTTACTACGTTACAATAACTCAATCAATAACCCAATAACTCGTCTTTCCCTTCAGAAAGCCATTCTGATAAAATTCTCGCTTATGAGCCCCATCGAAGAGCGTTTCCGGGAGTCACTTGCGTATCTTGATGCGAATGATCGTCATGAAGTGGAGAAAGCACTTGAAACTGTCAAAATTTGGCATGAAGGACAAATGCGGAAATCCGGAGAGCCATATGTTGATCATCCGATTGCAGCGGCGAATTATTTGGCAAAGTTGGAATGCGGGAAAAACACACTTATTGCCGGACTTTGCCATGATACGGTTGAAGATGAATGTGCGACGCTCGAAGAGATTGAACGGGCATTTGGGACGGAGGTCATGAAGCTTGTGGATGCCGTTACAAAGCTGACAAAGTTACAGTATGAAGGCAGGCGATCGCAGCGTCAGATTGCGTCGCTTCGCAAAATGCTTCTCGCGGCGAGCGAAGATTTGCGCGTCATCATGATCAAGCTTGCCGACCGACTGCATAATGTTGAGACGCTCGAAGTGTTTTCTCTCGAAAAGCAGAAGCGCATTGCGAGTGAGACACTGGATATCTATGTGCCTTTTGCGCGGCTGATGGGTCTGTGGTGGATGAAGAGATGTTTCGAAGAGCGTTGCTTTCCTCTTGCATATGAAGATCGGGCAATACAGTGGCAGAGGCATGTCAATGAACATCGTGAACGTCTGCTTACTGCTCGCAGGGAATTCTGTCATTCACTTCATTCTTTTGTCTCCGTGCCTATTGATACGACGCTCACCCGGATGACCGATTATGAACTCTTCCTTCGATGTGATTCTGACAGTGAAATTCTTGAAGAAAGTTCTCTTCTCGATTCCATTTCGATTGTTCCAAAAGATGCGCATGCCTCTTTAGAGATCTGTTACGCGATTCTTGCTGATATTCATCAGCATGTGCCGTTCAAGTCGGCGTCATTTCGGGATTGTATCGGCCAGCCGCTCACGAATGGATATCAGGCGCTCCATACGACGGTGTTTCTGTCCCATAACCATCAGGTGCGATTGCGTATTCAAACGAAATCGATGCTTGAATATGCAGAGATGCGCAAATATTCATCATGGATGAAGGACAAGGAAAACAATCTCTATCGTGCACTCAACAGTTTGCATCAGCGTTTTATCCCCCATGATCAGTACATGATGGAACTGAAAAATGATGTGCTCAAAGAAAAAGTATCCGTCTTCACCCCTGCAGGAGAAATTGTCACATTGCCGTCGGGATCGAATGGCATCGATCTTGCATTTGCGCTGAATCCCGATTTCTTTGCGCGACTTACGGGCATGCGTGTCAATGGTCAGGAACAAGAAGTGACACATCCGTTATATGACGGAAATACCGTGGAACTTATTTTGTCATCACAAGATATGCCCGAAGAATTTCGCGCACTCTGGAGGCAGCGCGCATCCACAGGAGATGCACGTACGGCTTTGCAGGAAAAAGCGCAGGATCTTCCGCAGAATGAACTCCTTGCAGAAGGACGTCTGCTGCTTACCAACGAATGTCAGAAGCATCGTTTGCCTGCGTGGTTGTTATTTCATGCGCAATGCATGCAACGTGCACTCTGTGAGCAGAGTCATGTTGAAAATTTTTCTGTTCTTCTTCGAGATATCGGCGCGGGGTATCGTCCTGTAAAAGATGTCATGTATACCTATGATCGAATTCTAAAACATCCTCCAACATGGGCGACTCGTTTCCTGGCACTCCTCATCGTACGTCCGCATGTACTGGTGCTGCATGCGCGATCCACAATGCTTCAACTCGACATTTCCTCCGATGATCGTCCGGGCATCGTGCATGAAATCACACGATGTTTTGCCGATCGCAATATCAACATGTCCAGCTTCACCGCGTATTCTCTTCCAAAAAAGGGCGGACTCTATAAGATTTGGCTTTCGATGGACGATTTTGAGCAGTTCAGTGATCTCTTCGATGCTTTACTGCAAGTGCCGGGGGTGAAGAAGGTATCGAGAGTGCAATAGAGGAAGATCTGCATATGGGGTTGATGATTGTCAAAAAAAAGTTGAGAATTGAAACGATGGATTGTCATTTTACCGCGACTGCTTTCGTCATTGATATACGAAAAGAGAAACCGCAAAGAACATTATTTTTATGGCACAAACGATTACAACGATGGATGCCTCCCGGCGGACACATGGAACCGAATGAACTTCCCGAAGAAACGGCAAAACGAGAATGCGAAGAAGAAACCGGACTCGATGTTGATATTATTGGTGACGCCCAAGCGAATGTGTTTGTGAATACGGAGAATGAAGGACGCATGCTGAAAAAACCATTCACGATGCTTCTCGAAAATATTCCCGCAAGCGAAGAGCGAGGCGAGACCGCGCATCAACATATGGATTTCGTATTCCTTGCGCGACCGATCAATATCGATCAGGTTTTGAATATGAATGAACATGAGGCAGAAGAGATGAAATGGTTTACAAAGCAAGATATCGAAAATCTTCCTGCACGAGAAATATATGACAATGTTCGCATGTATGCTCTGGAGATTTTCACACTCCAGAGCTACATGCTATTTACGTCTAATACGAGTATCTCCGGCCATGCAAAGAGTCGCGCTCGTGCGAGTGATTCTCCTACGCCGCGAGTGATGGCAAGCTGAAGTGTCTTTGTCAATTTGGTATCTATGGAAAACATTTTCTGAAATGGAAGGCGAATTTGTCCGCCGTGCGCGTGGCCGCTGACAATGAGATCGGCGGTATGGCTTTCTTCATGAAGCACGACATCGGGATTGTGGGAAAGAAGAATCGTCGGCGTCGTAGGCTCAATGCCATTCAAAGCACGTTCGATGTCTGCTTCTCCTGTCCAAAGATCGGTAATGCCGGCGATGGCAAGCGAACCGTTTGGGAGTGTGACGATACGATGTTCATTATGGAGAACGGGGATATCCATACCTTCAAACATGTCCATGATTTCGGCGCGTCGATCTTCATTCTTTATTGGTTGACGCAGAAAAGAGAGAGACTGTCCGGCATCGTGATTGCCCGTCACGGCAAAAATACCGAGTGATGCTCGCAGATCTCCTAGCGGAAGAAGGTCGCTTGTCTGTGAGGTTTTTCCGTAAATGAAATCTCCGGTGAGGAGGATAAGATCGGGATAAAGCATGTTCACACGCTGCACAACACGTCTGACAAACGCAGCATCTTTATACGGACCGACATGAAAATCAGACAGGACAACGATGCGAAGTTCATTTGTTGCGGGAAGCGTGATCGAATGTTGTGTGATGGTAATGATCTGCGGCTCGATGAAGGAACCGTAGGCAACGGTGAGGAAACCCAAGAGTCCAAGGAAGCCAAGGAAGCCAAGGAAGAATCGTTTTGCGAATGGAGCAGCGCAGTGTTTTTTTATCCAGAAAAAGCAAATGAAGTTTATCGTCAGGCCAAATGCCATCATCGATAGTATTGCGATGTCCCAAAAGAAAATCTCGGGGTCGAGTAAGAACATTGGGCGAGTATAAATTGATAATGGGTATAGTGAAAATAAAATGTATTAGTCCATCTCCAGCGCACGAAGGATCGTACGCTGGACGCACCGATGCATAGAGAGCGCAAGCGAATGATGCCATGAAGGTGAATGATCATTTTATCCCCCAGCGCACGAGCCTTCGTGCGCGTCCTGATCTGCAAAACACCTCCCCCGCAGGGGGAGGGTAGGGTGGAAAGTATAGCAAAAGGACAATCCCCTCCCCCTACCCCCTCCCTATGGGAGGGGTGCCTTGCGAGGGACGGTGATGAGGGGAGGGAGGGGTGCCCTACGAGGAAGCGAGGATGAAGGCGAAAGTAGAAAAAAGAAAAGATTCTAAAGAAGGGCAATATATATCTGAACCTATGCATGAGACATTGATACGATGTTCTTCAAATACTGTCCCGTGTAGCTTTCAGTCACCTTTGCCACTTCTTCCGGAGTTCCCGTGGCAACGATTTTTCCTCCGCCGATGCCGCCGTCGGGACCGAGATCGACAAGATAATCGACGGATTTCAGAACATCCAGATTGTGTTCGATCACGAGCACCGAGTTTCCTCTGTCTACAAGACATTGCAATACTTTCAGAAGCCGCTTGATGTCGTCAAAGTGCAGTCCGGTGGTCGGCTCATCGAGAATGTAGAATGTTTGTCCGGTTGCACGCTTGAGGAGTTCTGTCGAAAGTTTTATGCGTTGTGCTTCGCCACCGGAAAGTGTCGTCGCGCTTTGTCCCAAGTGCAGATATCCCAGCCCCACATCTTCGAGGGTTTGGAGCTTTTTTTTAATGATGGGAATCGAGGAGAAAAAAGTGAATGCTTCGGCGACGGTCATATCAAGCACTTCAGCAATGTTCTTTCCTTTATAGGTGACTTCGAGTGTTTCACGGTTGTATCGTTTTCCATGGCAGAGTTCGCAAGTGACAAACACATCGGAAAGGAAATGCATCTCGATACGTTTCATGCCGTCTCCTTCGCACTCCTCACATCGGCCGCCTTTGAGATTAAAGCTGAAACGTCCGGGTTTGTATCCGCGGAGTTTTGCTTCCGGCGTACTCGAAAAGAGATCGCGAATATCCGTAAAGACACCAGTATATGTTGCCGGATTACTGCGCGGCGTTCGGCCAATGGGAGATTGATCGATGACGATTGCTTTATCGAGGTGATTCAGACCCTCGATACTGCCGACATGTTGTGGTTTGGTGTGTGCCTTGTTCAGGTTTCGCAGTAATTCCGGAGCTAAAATGCCGTGCACAAGGCTCGATTTTCCGGAACCGGACACACCCGAAACGCCAATGAATGTTCCGAGCGGAAGCGTTACATCAATGTGTTGCAGATTATGATGATACGCATCGCGGATCACAATGGATGCGCCATTCCCTTTTCGTCGTTTCTTCGGAATATGGATCGATTGTTTTCCGCTAAGATATTGGGCCGTAATGGATTGCGTATTCTTAGAAAATACATCAAATGTTCCTTCCGCGATAACTTCTCCTCCGTATTTTCCCGCGCCGGGTCCGATTTCGAGAATATGATCTGCACAGCGGATGGTGTCTTCATCGTGTTCCACGACGATCACGGTATTGCCGATGTTGCGCAAGTGATGCAGTGTTTTGATCAGGCGCGCGTTGTCTTTTTGATGCAGTCCGATACTCGGTTCATCGAGGACATAGAGCACACCCTGAAGTGCGGAGCCGATTTGCGTCGCCAGACGAATCCGTTGTGCTTCTCCACCGGAGAGCGTATTAGCCGCCCGTGAGAGTGTGAGATAATTGAGCCCCACATTCTGCAGGAAGGAGAGTCGCGCAAGGATTTCTTGCAACACCTTTTTGATAATATCATATTCATGTTGTGATATGTGGCTCTCCGACACAAGACTATCGAAAAACTTTTTAGCTTCATCCACGCTCAAATCCGTTGCTTCGATGATGTTTTTTCCGCCGACGGTGACGCCGAGAACGTACTTCTTCAATCGCCGGCCTTCACAGGTGCGGCAGGGAAGTTCCAGCATATATTCTTCAATTTGACTGCGCATGTAACTGCTTTCCGTATCCGCATGACGCCGTTTCAGATTTTCGACAACGCCTTCAAAGCGCATTTGGTACGTGCTGTCTTGTTCCGGCATGTGCACCGAGAGAACGGTATGATGACCATAGAGGATGGCATTCCGATGTTCCTGTTGTAATTTCTCCCATGGAGTATCCATGGAAAATCGCAACGTCTCGGCAAGTGCTTCAAGAACATGTAGCATGAAATTCATGCGGCTTGCGGATGTTGCCCACGGGTGAATGGCGCCTTCGGCAAGCGAGAGAGCCACATTGGGAATAATGAGTGATTCATCCACCTGTAAAATGGATCCCAGTCCGTGACATTCCCCGCAGGCGCCATGAGGAGAATTGAAGGAAAACTGTCGCGGTTCCAGTTCAGCAATCTCATTCAACGGATGCTGTGGACAGACGAAATGTTCTGAAAAACGCTGCTCCTTTCCAGTATCGATATCGAGAAGAAAGAGCGTGCCTTCTCCTTTTTTCAAACAGAGTTCCACGGAATCCGCAAGTCGCGATCGTTCCGGCGTGCTGTCTCCTTTTTCCTGTACCTGCATATTCCTGATCACCATTCGGTCAACGACGATGTCGATCGTGTGTGCTTTTTTTGGATCAAGCATGATGTCTTCGTCGACGGTAACGATTTCTCCATCGATGCGCATGCGAACGAATCCCTCGCGCTTGATATTCGTGAGTATTTTTGCATGTTCTCCTTTCCGATTGTCCACAATGGGAGAAAGAAGCATGATTTTTGTCCCTTCGGGAAGCGAGGCGATGATATCCACAATCTTGGTTGCAGATTGTCTCTGGAGAAGATGATTGCATTCCGTGCAATGCACATTGCCGATTTTTGCCCAGAAGAGTCGCATGTAATCGTACAGTTCGGTGACGGTTCCCACGGTGGATCGTGGATTTCTGGGAGCGGTTTTCTGGTCGATGGAAATCGCGGGGGAAAGTCCTTCGATGCTTTCCACATCTGGTTTATCCATCTGTGCGATGAATTGTCTCGCATAGGCAGAAAGGCTCTCTACGTAGCGTCGTTGCCCTTCCGCAAAGATCGTATCGAATGCGAGGGATGATTTGCCCGATCCCGAAAGACCTGTAACAACGGTAAGCGTGTTTCGAGGAATAGTGACGTCGATATTTTTCAGATTATGCATCTTGGCGCCTTTGACAATGATGTTTTCCATAGAATAGAGGTAATGGGTGATAGGGGAGATGTTCAAGGCATAGGGATATTTTTCTATACGAAAATCCCGCCGACAAGCGGCGCGAGGGAGCCAAGCGTATCAGGAAAATGAGGCTTTGTCCAGGGTTCCTCGTTTTCCTTTTTCCAGTATCCACGGTACACTTTTTTCCGCTATGAAAGCGGAATTCTCCAGACGTGCATTACAAATCGGAAGCGTTGTTGTCGGAAGCGTTGTTACTACGATGGCTTTTGCGGCAATCTTTCCAGATGTTCCGCTTGGAAACATCCATAAGGAAAATATTGAATTTTTAGTCGGGGAACAGGTGATCAACGGGAATCCCGATGGAAACTTTTATCCGGACAAGCATGTCAATCGGGCGGAAATGCTCAAGATGCTCTATCACGCTGCCGGACGGGAACCGGATGCCTTTCAGCGCATGTGTTTCCCGGATGTGCAGCCGGGAGGATGGTACGAGCCGTACGTATGCGATGCGGCATATCAACACTTTGTCGAAGGATACAGCGACGGTCTTTTTCGTCCGGAAAAATCGGTGAGTCGCGTGGAGTCAATTAAAATGATTGCGGAAGTGTTTGGAATATCCGTGGAAGAATTGACCGAGGAATCGCGAAGCGTGGTGAAGTTTGTGGATGTGTCTCTGTCTGCGTGGTATACAAAATATCTCTATCTTGCGTTCTCAAAAGGGATTCTTCCGATTGCAGGACATGACGGGCCGAGATTTTTTCCGGATCAGCCGCTCCTTCGCGGTGAAGCGGCATCATACATCTTTAATGCGTTGCATGTGGAGAACATGAGTAGCATGAGTGAGAGTACAGAAGAAGAGGATGCCATCAATGCCGAGATTATCGAGGACACATCTTCTGATCGGCCGCGGCAGATGGATCCGAATGCGAAGACTGCGCCACAGACGGCAATACAGAAAATTTCTGTTCCGACGGACATGGAAGGACTGTTTGATGGAAAGAAACCCGCCGTCTTTACTTTTGACTTGCAACGTGACAGCACGTTTCTTTTATATGCAACTGTTCATGTAGAGAAGATCAGTTGTCGTCTGTATCGTTTGGAAGAGACGGGATTTTCCAGCGAGTTTTATCTGGGGCTGGAAACGAATAATTCCTGCAAAATGCGCGTTGCGCTTGCGCCGGGATCGTATCAATTGGAACTGCGTGCTACATTTGCGGATGCGCGCTATGGTCTTTCTCTTCAAGAGGAACAAGGAGATGGCAATGATGGCTTTCGCGAAGCGCGCGGTCTCGTACGCACCGTTCCGCGTGTTGCGGTTCTGGAATCCAATGATACTTTTGATTGGTACCTTTTCGTCGTAAAAGAAGAAACAAACATGCAGTTGCGTTTTGTCGCGGACAATGATGCAAAGTGCTTGGTCTATGCAATGGAAGACGTCGATCTCTACGGATTTAATAATCCCGAGTGCAATGCGTCGTATGCCTATCCGCCTGGTACGTATTACGTAGGGATAGCGAGAACATCGATGAATACGGGAAATCAGAAGTACACCGTTCAGTTGGAATAGGCTTCGCAAGTGAGGAGAAGGGTGTAGAATCCTTTTTCTATGTTTACTCCCATTCCAAAAGCCCTTCATGTTCTTCGCTCCGGCGGCATGCTGATAGTCACGGACGATGAATCCCGCGAGAACGAAGGCGATCTTGTGTGCAGTGCGGAGCATATTGATACCGAAAAGATGGCGTTCATGATCCGCTATACCGGAGGAGTGATTTGTTTGTCTTTGAATAAAACCATTGCCGATCAATTGGAATTGCCTCCGATGGTGGAACGCAATACGTCGAAATTGGGAACGTCATTCACGGTGAGCATCGAAGCGGCGGAGGGAATATCGACGGGGATTTCTGCCACGGATCGGGTGCATACCATTCGCGCGGCGATAGATCCCGCCGCACAGCCGTCCGATCTTACGCGTCCCGGTCATGTCTTTCCTCTTTGTGCGAAAGACGGCGGCGTCCTCGTGCGCGCCGGTCATACCGAAGCGAGCACGGATCTCTGTCGTATGGCTGGCATGCGGGAAGGTGCGGTCATCAGTGAACTTATGCACGATGACGGATCCATGATGCGTCTTCCCGCGCTCAAAAAATTTTCCCATACTCACAATCTGCCGATTATTTCCATTGCCGATATCATCGCATGGCGCAGAAAAAATGAAACATTGGTCATTTGTGAAGCGGAAAGTCCGCTCGAAACGGCATATGGAGAGTGGCAGATGAAAATATTCCGCGATCCTTTTCAGAAGAGGGACCATGTTGCATTGATTTATGGAACGGTGGAGCCGTTGCGTCCGACTCTTGTTCGTGTTCATTCGGAGTGCCTGACGGGTGATGTTTTTCATTCGCTGCATTGTGATTGTGGCGGGCAACTGCATGCGGCGATGCAACGAATACAAGAGGAGGGGAACGGCGTCCTGCTCTACATGCGTCAGGAAGGACGCGGCATAGGGCTTGCGAATAAAATTCGCGCCTATGCTCTTCAGCAGAGTGAAGGACTGGATACAGTGGAGGCGAATGAACGTCTGGGGTTTCCTATGGATCTGCGTGAGTACGGAATCGGCGCACAGATTCTCAAAGAAGTCGGCGTCGGACAGATGCGACTTCTGACCAATAATCCGAAAAAAGTCATCGGACTCGACGGATATGGTTTGCATATTCTTGAGCAGGTGCCGATTGAAGTTCCTCCCCATTCGTGCAAGCAGAAGAAGTATCTGAAGACGAAGAAAGAAAAGATGGGACACATCCTTCGTCATGTATGATGAGAAATGAACAATTGTTCATAAGATAAATAGAAAATATTTTCGCATTTACGCCGCACAATTATCCTTTTCTTCTTTTGTAAATTTTCTACAATACAAACTTGTATTTGTATTCTTACCCTTTATTCATATGCCTAAGAAAAGAAAGAAAGCAGTGAAGAAATCTGCAAAAAGAAAGACAGCAAGGAAGTCTGTGAAGAGGGCGGGTGCTCATAAAAAGCGAAAGGCACCGGCAAGGAAGGCGAAGAGGAGGAAATAATTCGTAGCGATACAGAAAAAAAGCGACGCCGAACCGGTGTCGTTTTTTTTATGCATGGGAAGAAGAGAGCGACACCGCTAAATTTTGCTTGCTTCACCACTCTTCTTCTCTACAATCCCTCGCGTCACCTCATCATGTCTTCCATAAAGGATTATTTTCTGATTGGCGATATGCATACCACGGCATTGGTATCGAATACCGGTTCCATTGATTGGTTGTGCCTTCCACACATGGATTCTCCCAGTGTTTTTGCAGCCATCCTTGATGAAGAGAGGGGAGGGAAGTTTTCCATCGAATTACAAAAAGGATATACATCGAATACAGAATACATCCCCGAGACGGCCATTGTGGAGACAACATGTGCAGGAAAAACATCCTCGTTCATTGTTCGTGATTTTTTATTACCCCAAGCTTCCGTTGATGTTATTCCGCATTTTCTTGTTCGTAAGGTGGTGGGGACAAGGGGAGAATCGACAGTGAAATTCTCTTTCCAACCCCGTGTGCAGTATGCACGCCAGCGGGTCAGAATACGTAAAAAAAGCAGTCATATCTTCTATGCGCGACTGGGTGAACGCAATTTGTGGCTTCATTTGCCCGAAGACGCAAAAGTACGACGTAAAGCTGACGGGACTTCTATGGATATTTCTTTTATGGTGAAAGAAGGAGAATCCAAATCGATCATTGTCGAGCATTCTTTCGAAACTCGTTTGCGTTTTCAAAAGCGTGACCTGGAACAGGAAACTCGGGATTTTTGGCGGCAGTGGGTTATGAAGGGTACATTTTTCGATTTCTGCCGGGCAGAGCTTATTCGCTCCGCCATCACATTAAAACTCATGCAGTTTTATCCAACGGGCGCGATTATCGCGGCGCCGACCACATCGTTACCGGAAGATATTGGTGGTGTTCGCAATTGGGATTATCGTTATGTATGGCTTCGGGATGCAACATTCACGCTCTACGCACTGTTTGTTCTGGGATACAGCGATGAAGCGAAAAAATTTTTTCACTTTATTGAGGAAATTTCCGAAGGATTTCGCGAATGTGAGGATGAGAATTGTTCCGTGGATATTGCAATCATGTACACGGTATGGGGTGAGAGGGTGCAGCGGGAATTCACGTTGCCGCACTTGCGGGGATATCAAAAATCGAAGCCGGTGCGTATCGGGAATGGGGCTGCAGGACAAAAACAATTGGACATTTATGGCTCGGTCATCGATGCATATTATTTTATGATGAAATTGGGCGTACCGATTTCTTCTCGAGGAAAATCTGTTGTGCGCTTGCTTGTGCGAAAGATTGCAGAGCATTGGCAAGAAAAAGACAGTGGCATTTGGGAAGTGCGTAACGAGCTGCGTCACCATACATATGGGAAAGTCATGGCATGGGTGGGTGTGGATCGTGCGCTGCGGATGGCGGAAGAACTTCAGATACCGGATGACATCCGCAAAAAATGGGAGGGTTTGCGTGATGAGATTGCCACATGGGTGTGGGAAAATTGCCATGATAAAGCCCGGTGTACATTTTTGCAGTCACCGGAATCCCATGCCCAGGATGCGACGAATTTTCTTTTTGTGCTGCTGCATTTTCTTGATAGACACGATGAGGGTACAAAGAAAGTTATTGCGAGCACGTGTGAAGAACTGTGCAAAGAAAAAATTTATATCTATCGCTATCAAAATGAAGACGGGCTTGAGGGAAAGGAAGGGGCATTCATTCTGTGCACGTTCTGGTACATAGCGGCGCTGGCTGCGATTGGGGAGCATAAAAAAGCACAAGAATACTTTGCGGAATTCGGTAAACATATCCCCAGCCACGGCCTCATTGCCGAAGAGATTGATCCGAAAACGGGAGAATATCTTGGCAATTACCCTCAAGCATTCTCACATATCGGTTATATTATGGCCGTCTACTACATTCAGCGATATACACCGTCGGGCGAAGATGTGTGGTACCCGCGGAAGGACTTGAACCCTCAACCTTCTGGTCCGAAGCCAGACGCTCTATCCAATTGAGCTACGCGGGCAGATAGGTGAAAGTATATCTCGTATCCAAGAAGAGCGTCACGCAATTCCTTTATGTGCTCGTCAGCCATGGGCTGACTCGACCCAATTGAGCTACGCGGGCAGATAGGTGAAAGTATATCTCGTATCCAAGAAGAGCGTCACGCAATTCCTTGTATCGTACTTCGTGACATCAGCCCGTGTCATGGTGAGGGATGTCTCCTCAATATGACACAAGGAGACATCGTCACGAACCATCACGGGCTGTTTTCCCTCACCATAACACAAGGAGACGTGGATATGCTCCATGTGCATACGGGGGGGGAGGGTTCAAATCAGTGCACCCCTCCCTTTAGGGAGGGGATAAAGGGGAGGGTTCAAACAGAGTTTTGTATTGAGAAATGTTTATGCGAAAATACCGGCAGCCCGAGGGGGGGCTGCCGGTTGTGCCTTCTTCAAGATGAAGAAGGGTTACGATGCCAAGGACATGTTGACCAGCCCTGGCCTGTTCATTTTTTGAAGGATTTCGACGGCCATAAAGTGGCCGTCTCTTGTGCGTAGCGCACGTCCCTCTTTTGTGAGGGGCGTGGCGATGACGGTCTCTTCGCATTCACCCCTTTCGCCGATATATTCGACGAAGGGCAGCTCGGCGACGGCGGGCAATGAACTGCACGGAAGTCCCTCGACTGGGAAGAGTTCCACAGATGACAGTTTCGCCGTCATCTTCAGAAAACTCCGAGTCCATCGGATTTGTACCCGCATGGAGACCATGCCACAGAAGCAGCAGAGCTCCTTCGCGAGTTCCGGTGCATTGACCACCGTGAGTCGGTTGCTGTGGTTCTGGCTTCTTTGCCATGGCCATCCCTTTTGGGTGAATGACTCGAGGGATAGGGCGACCGGACAGAAACAGAGGCATGGCGTGCAATCCTCCATCTGCACGACGCCTGCCACGAGCCTGGCTTGGACGAGGTCTCCCTGGCAGGCTCCGGATTTCTTTAAAGCCTCTACCAATGACGACACCTGTTCTACCCAAACATTCATCGAAACTCTCCCTTTTTTGGATTCGGTGCTGTGAAGAAACTTAAATACAGTATATCAGATATGTCAAGAAAGAGGAAATACTGCTTTTATGACCAAAAAATGACCTTTTCAAGAAAGGGCAAATTTGCTATACTGAATAGATTTCTTTCTTATTCCTATGAAGAAACACACAAAAAAAAGACAGAAAAAGCAGAAAAAAGCACCTGCTCGTAAGAGCCGAAAAGTGCAAAAAAATCGAAAAAATATCGCGATGATCGTCGGGGCGCTTGCAGTCCTCGCAGGATCCGCATCTGTACCGCTTTTGGCAGATATTGTTTCTGATGATGGCGGTGCGGCACAGGAAGAGCAGAGCATGGGAGACGCGGAGGCGATGGTTCGCACGGCACAGAATGTCCATCTTCAGGCAGAGGGGTATGTTGCACTGGAACAAACGCTTGGCTTCAGAGTCGCCGATGAAGCGATGATTCTCCTTGCCAAGGCAAAAGAGCGTCTTTCCATGGCGGAGGAGGCGCTTTTACAGAACGATTCCACGCGCGCATGGCGTTTGGCTTTCGAAGCGCAGATGATCGTAGAAGATGCGCGAAGCGATGGATTTTTCACGCGATAAGAATCTGTTTTACAATAGTGATGGATGTCTGCAGCCCGTGTTATGGTGAGGGATTTTGCGAAAGCAAAATCGTCACGAACCATCACGGGCTGATCCCTCTATCGCGTGAAAGAACAGCGGGGTTTTGCTGAAGCAGGAGATTTTCGACGTCATTTTTATGAGGCATGGCAGGTGCCGTACCGGGCTTGGTAACGGAAAGTGCGGCGACCGCGGTTGCAAATCGCACTGCTTGGCAAATATCATTGCCATAATGCATCATGCCGGCGGCGAGTCCGCCACTGAACGCATCGCCCGCTCCTGTTGTGTCAACGGTTTTTACAGAACATATTCCCATGCGATAGTGTGCGGGTGCGCATTCACCCATCCGATTGCATGATACAAAAGAGCCGGCTTCTCCCATTGTAATGATAATCGTCGGAACCTGAAGATCATTGCACATGGTATGCAAATCGTTATTGTTCAGTTTGTTCATGAGCTCTTCTTCGGTGTGATCGGCATTCAGCAGTCTTTTAATGAGAAAGCGGAATTCCGATTCATTGGGCGTGAGAATATCAACGTCTTTCAATATGTCTGCAGAAAATTCTTCATTGATGGGTGCGGGGTTTAGGATGGTTATGAGCCCCTCTTCTTTGCCGATTTGCAGCGCTTTTCTCGTCGCATTCATGTTGCACTCCAGTTGGCAGACAAGAATTTTGGTGTTGGCAATTTTTTCACGGAATTTCTCGATGAATGATGTCGTGAGATGATTGTTGGCTCCCAGAGCCACGATAATTTGATTATGGCCGTTTTGGTCAACACCGATTGATGCCGCGCTTGTGTAAGAGTCTGCATGAATTTCAAATGCGGCGTCCATTCTTTCCTTTTTTGCAAAGTCTTTTGCGTGCTTTCCAAAAACATCATCGCCAAGAGCTCCGAGAAAAAGTGTTCGTATCCCCTGCCTGTGCGCAGCGACTGCTTGATTAAAACCTTTTCCTCCCGGTCCGGTGCGAAAATGATGAGCGATGCGCGTTTCCCCTTTTTCCGGCAAGGTCTTTGCCTCGAATGCAAGATCCTGAACGTAACTGCCGACTACGGATATGTGCGGTGATGTCATAAGGAGGAAGAGAGCAGTTTTTCGTGCCATGCGCGAATTTCTTCCAGGAGCTTTGGCAGCGTTCCTCTTCCTTCGATCACTTTTCCTCCGGAAACTTCTGACCCGGCATGAAACATGCTGTTCACTCCGGTTTCTGGAAATTCGCACAAGCGCATATCTGTTCTCCAACAAAAAACAGGCCGCCGCTTTTCGGGCTTTTTCTCATAGTCGAGTCCTGCAAGAAAACCCGCCTCCCAGCAACCGCCGTCATCAGCACTGTGTCCGCCATCCATCGCAAAAAGAAGAGCGTCACAATTGGTGATGTGATCGATATTATGCATCCCAATGACCCGTCGTAATTTTTGATAGATGAGTTTTTGTATTCTCAAGCTGTCCGTCTCATCGATTTCTTTAAAAAGTGGTGCTATTTTTTCGTGCAATCTTTTATCAGAGAATGGTTCAATGACATGGATTCCCAATTTCTCAAGCGAAGGAACAAGAACTGCTTTAAGCAAGGCATCTCCCGGATCGTTAAAGCCAAGTCCATTGGCAAGGTACAATTGTGTTTGAAGCGTATCGAGTGTGGGTTTCATAGATGTGCGTCGGTTACAAGGAAGAAATCATAAAATCCACCACGCATATCCAATGATGATGATTGCTGCGGCAAGGAAAGCAGTGAGGAGGCGAAGAATGAGGGAAGAAATGTGCGCGATGAAGTAGAAAAGGAGGGCGGAAAGGATGGAGTAGATGGTTCCTTTATATACAATGGAGATGTCTAAACCGATGGCGACCCAGACATAAACGAAGGCAAATAAATGTGGCACGGCACCGGATAAAAATCCGAAGAATGCATATGAATATTTACTTCTTTTTGTTTTGTTTTCAATTTTTCCTATTAGAAAACCAATTGCACTTCCTAGAATGGCAAGAGGGAGCCAAAATGCAAATAATAGTTGATTTGCAATTTGAAATTGTAATATTCCTGGAATCATGAGTATGACGAATGCAAGAAGGGGGAGAAGGAGTTGTTGCATGTGTGATGAGGATAGCAAAATGATGAGGGAAGGGATAGTTGTCTGAACCACGGATTACGCGGATCAGACATACATTTATGGTTCAGACATCCTCTAACACCTCTTGCATGACTACTATTCGTTGTAGCACCTCCTCATTGTCCTGAAGAAACATTTTGCAGAGCTTTTCAAGAACAGTCAGACGTCTCACTGTTTGTCGGTGCAGTCCCTGCTGCAGCAGTCGTTCAATGAGCTGTGCCTGCGAGAGAAGCGCGTGGCGCGTATGGCGGAAACGTTTATGAAACGCATCATCGGAAAGCGCAGCAATCATAGTGCTCAATGTCGGCGCATCTCCCTGTCCATGCAGTCCATCAAGCACGCCATCTCCATTTTGGTCAATCTGCATCAAATCATCTTCCGTACTGACGATGCCGATAAATGTCGGAGACACAGGAACATCCTCAAATACCATTGCATTTTGGTTCATCTGCGTCATACCCAGAGCTTCGTCGAAGGGCGGTTCAGACAACTTCGATACAAAGAAATCCATTGTCCCAACATCCGTTCCCTGTAATTCAAACATCAGCCGCTCCTCTGTAAAAATCGTCACATATTCCGGGCCGTCGTCGCTCGGGACAAATTCGTAGAGACCGGGAATCTCTGCATCGATCGTGCCGTCAACATTTGCACCGACACGATTGCCAGATGGATCGAAGACAGAGAGATTCACGGGACTGTTTGCTTGTGCACTCCAACCAAATGGAGTTGGGTCGTTAGACCATTTAATGGGTTCGCTCCATCTGATAGTTGGATTATTTAATCCATATCCAATAAATTTAGGACTAAATGGTCCTCCACTTCCGGGAGAAAATAGTTTTTCAGGCTCCCCCCATATTCCAGGAAAATTATTCCATTGATTTTCAGGAATTTCCAACAGAGAAAAATTTTCACAATTCATATCACAATTAAGTGAAGTTAGTTTTATTGATTCCACATCACTAGTATCAGGTGTTATGTCTCCGCGTTGTTTTTCAATAACATAAAAATTCACTCCCCCCTCTCCCCAGCTTGCATGTCCCCCTTTTCCGACGTACACGTGCGGGTGGGTTTCATTGGTCACCTCCAGCTCCTCCCACTTGTAGACGGTGCCTCCCCAGTGCCACGAGTAGATGGCATAGAGGGGATGTTCAGTTTCCGGATCGAGAATGAGCTGAATCATTTCCCAGTCACCTTCATGATTGTTGCCGGGGCGATCGGTGCCGTCGCTGTGGCGCCAGATGAAATTGTTGTAGGGATAGAAAAACCAATATTGCAGAATTGTGTAGGCGGTGTTTGGTTTTAGGAGAGGGAGATTCGTACTATTCTCCTCCGATGCGCTATCAAGCGTCCGTCGACCGTATATCGCCGTCTGGTACTTGGTAAAACGCTCTGGATCGGGAAGGATAGGATTATTCCCCGGTTCTGCATTCTCGATATCGAGATAATAATTGGTATCTAATTCAGGATGAGCAATTATAGATAAGGTTGGATTTGAATTAATTAATTGATCTTGAACAATAAAGTTATTCTTATATAAATCCGATTCAGAGAGTATAGCCGCAATCTCTTTTGGCCTGTAATCATCATCAAAGATGTGCAGAATCGGTGCATAACGCAAAAGAAGAGCATCTTCTGGCGGTGCGTTTGTCTCTGCACCAATCAAGACGTATGAAAACGGTCCGATATCTTGCTTTGTAGAGATATTTCCGAGGAAGTCTTCAAGGATCAACGTATGTGTGCCGCTCATATTCGGCGTGATGATCATCGTAAACTCGCGACTGCCGTCTTGACTGATGAGCTCGGTTCCATCGGGATTCTGCACCGTCCATCGTTTCACGAAAGTCGCACTCGTATATGTCCATTTCAGCTCCTGCCCTGCAGTTCGTTGAAATATCCACTTCTGTCGATCACCGCGAACGCCATATGTTCCATGCGTTTCTCCTGTAAGGGGTAGTGGCTTACACTCCTGAAGCGTACTACTGATGCCGAGCGAATATGTTCCGGTTCCGGTTCCCCATTTGTGCCGTACATCCACAAAGTACGTTCCGTCATGCGGAAGCACAAAATCGTTGAGTGTACTTGACTGAATGGCGCGTGATAAAGATTCGGGAGAACGCATGGCAAGAAGAGAGCCGTCTTCTCCAAGCAAGCGAAATTGACCATATGCATGAAGACCGCTTTCTCCCGCATCAGGAGCATTACTTCCCCAGTAAGCGGAAATAGTCACCGTGCTTCCCGATGATCCAAAAAATCCATAAAGATTGGTGTCGTACAACGTTTCGATATCTCCATCGATGACCGTTGCTTGCAAAGCAGTAGTAGCGGGCGTGAGTGTATAAGGGAAGGGACCGATTTGCTTTGGGCTTATGAAGAATGTTGGATAAAACGGTTCAAGAGCGATTTGATAGAGTCCGCTTTGCTCTGCTTGGAATGCAATGGTCGAATGATCATTCCATTCGCGTTCTTCGAAAATATCTCCATTGGGATCACGAATGATCCAGGAAAAAAACGGACGTTCTCCCTGTATGCTCCATGCATAGATATTTCCTGCCTGTACATTCACTTCCCAGATGTGTTGGCTTCCGCGTACGCCGAATGCCGTGTGCGTGCGTTCTTGGGTTGAGAGTGTGTGCGACCGTGGATTCGGATCACTGACGCCGAACCAATAGCTGCCCGTCCCTGAAAAACTGTGCGATATGTGAATGGCGTATGTGCCATTTTCCGGAAGAGTGAAATCATCGAGAATATTCCATTGCAAGCCGCGCGAAGTTGAGGCGAGTTTCAAAAGAAGCACCCCGCTCTGTGTATACAATTGCAATACGCCGAATTGATTCAGTCCTCCCCATGCTGATTCCTTGACACTACTTCCCCAAAATGCGGCGATGGTGATCTTTTGGCCTTCTTCTGCGTCAAATGTGTACCGATCTACTTCTTTTGGAACGGAAATTTCTGCAGTGATGAGTTGATCAAAAATTATCTCTTCCGTTTCCGCATGCGCGAGGGAAAATGATGAAAAGAAACATATGCAGAGCGCCGGACCTATCACAAAAAGCCGTTTCTGCATCTGTTACGGTGTCATAGTAAAAAGTGCGACATAGTGACAGTATTTTTATAAAATTGCAAACAATTACACTCTGCATCAGTGCCGTCCCATACAGTAGTAATGAAGAGTGTTACACAAGAGAGATGGATAAAAGAATTGGTAAAAGAATTGGTAAAAGAATGGGTAAAAGAAGTGGAATATCATTATAAATATTATTATTATAATTATTATTATTATTATTATGTGTTGCTAAAATATTTGAACACAAAATTTGAACATCAATTAATTGATGTGTACATGCATTTTTGTACATTTTATGTACGGTGATATACAATTTTCTATTAGTGTTTTCTTATGAAAAAATCACTCGATATCATTATTTACAAGGAAGATATGAATACAAAAACGACATATCTCCTCTGCCCTGATCATTCCTGTAAGCTTTTTTTCGATGCAGAACGGTTTACTCCCCCCTGTGAGAATCATTGTCCGAAGGAAAAGGAACTTGTAAAGATCATCAAATGCTTGTGTGGGAAATTGATCGATCTTCCTGGCGATCATAGCGCTTTCCGGCGTGCGGCATGTTCGGATCCTACATGCGGTATTCGGAATCTCCGGCAGCGATGTTCGGGTATCTATCATTTGCTCTACGATAGGCCAAAATAACACACAACATTGATTTGCCGCCTGCACATTCAGAGCAGCTCCTTAAAAAAGAAACGATGCTGATCATCATGTTTTTGTGGATTCTGTGAGATCGGGGTTTTTGGTACTGTAGGAATCCTTGCTACCATGAGAGAAAATTGGGGAGTAGCCAAGTGGTAAGGCCCCTGCCTCTGGAGCAGGCATTCGGGGGTTCGAGTC
>MFXT01000007.1:34883-45642 GCA_001788955.1 Candidatus Peribacteria bacterium RIFCSPHIGHO2_02_FULL_49_16
TCGTTCGCGAACGACGTGGCCAGCCATCCAATCGCGAAGCGATTGGAGATGTGTGTTAGCCCTTACTCTTCTCCATTAATTGCTGCTATGAATTCTGCTTTTATGTGCGCTTTTGCACGAACAACACATTCTTTCTGCTCCTGTTCGGTTTCTTTTTGACTGCATTCTTCGATGGCAATTTTTGCTTCTTGTTTAAAGACCATGTGCAGTCGTTTCTGTATATTCTTCCAGAATGTATTGAATGCCATGTGGATGTGTCCTTTTACAGGCTTCTCTAATGATCGGATTTCCCCACGAAGAGCCTTTTGTTCTTCGCGATGCTTTTGGATACATTGTTTGCGTTCTTCTTTTGTTTCGGATGTTCCGCATACCTGATCTGCTTTTTGCGGGCGCAGGTTGAAAGGAAGATGTTTGAACGCGCGACCGCGTGCACGGAGTTTGAGTTGCTCCGATGGAGATTCATCTATGGACATATCTGTTTCCATCTCGTTTTCAGCCTCGATCGTGAGAGCGAATGCCGGGGAAACGCTTCCCAGAAGAGAACCGGATGCAACGAGCGTTGCGATTGCTTTATACAGTGTCATAGAAAAACAGGGGAAAAAATAAGATGACATACGAGAAGACGATTGAAGGGGAGGATTCTTACAGGGAAAATTTCCTATCGTATTTTTTCTTCTTTTAAAAGATCATTTCTATCTTTTTCCTTAAAAGGATGGGGGATCCCATTCTTCTCAAGGAGTATACCGGATGATCCTCGATTTCTTTGTGATTCGACTCTTTCAAGCACCGGAAGCCACTGTGGTTGTTTGGATTGAAGAGAAATGTGTGAGCTGGAAGATTCTGATTTTTCTTCTCTTTGCACTCTTTCCATTTTCATGTGCTGTTTTTGAACTGCGCGAATGATGGGGAGAATCTGTTGCGGCTTACCCTTATGGAGAATAGTTAAGGAACGTTCATGATTTTTCAGGAATTGCATGAGTTGTTCTTCTTTCTTTTTACGCTGTTCTTTTGGAAGATTTGCAAGATGTTCTTCTACATTTCCAAGGTGATTTTCAATCTTCTGTTCAATTTTTGTGATCATGCTTTTTGGTATTTCTTTGAGATATGTAAGTTCTTCTGCTTCTAAAATACGACGTTCCAGTTTTTGTGTTTCCCATGCTGCTTTTCTGTCGAGACTGCGATGAGTCCATCCGCGAATACGTTCTGTAACATGAATCTTTATGGGGTAGAGCGGTTCATCGGGCAGAGCGCCTTCCGCAGCCCATGCAAGTGTGCCACCTGCGGTTGCAAGAAGAATCGCACTCATGGCAAGAGCCGGAAGACGCCATGGGAGAGAAACACCAAATCCCTTCCAGTGTGATACGGGTTGAGGTACGACGGGCGGATGCTTTGTCATGAATTCTGTGAGTTGAAGAAGACTCTGCATTTTTTCTTTTTTGCTTAAATGCACTTCTGTGGTTTGTGCGGAGAAATCCTCAAGAGAGGTATCGATGGGATGCTCCTGTATGAATGTGGATACTTGTTGCAGTAGAGCTCCCAACTCATCGCCCGTAAGCGAGATATCTTTTGCTTTGGCCAGAAACTGGAGGACTCTGTTATTCATCTATTCCAAGAATGATTTGGATTTTCTTCATCCCGCGCGCGATGCGGACAGAGACGACATTTGGTGAAATGTCGAGTGCCTCTGCAATTTCGCGCGGCTGAAGGTCGTCGATGTACCGCATGACGACGGCAGTTCGATAGGGTTCCTCGATGCGTTCGATGGTTTCGATGATGCGCTGCTGCTCGAGTGCTTCAGGAGGAAGCGTGTCACTATGGGGAAGTTCGTGTCCGTGGTCTCCCATTTCTTCAAGAGAATCTTCTTTGCGCCTCCTCTTGCGGCGGAAATGATCAATAATCAGATTGTTCGCGATTTTATAGAGAAACGCGCGTGTATTTTCGATAACTGTTCCTTCCGTTATGCAGATCCATGTCTTCATGAAAGTCTCCTGCATGAGGTCTTTTCCCAATTCCCTATCGCCCGTGCGCAGCGTGCAGTGGCGAAAGATCGCATCTGCATATGTTTCAAAGGCATTGATGAAGGCCACTTCGGACATAGGGAAAGATTGCTCCATAAGAGAAGACGATGGATATACTCTATTCTTACCACTATTTTTAGTATTTGTCATGTATCTGTATCAATCCACAGTGCCGTCCCATGAAAATTTCCTGGCAGAACCATGCATGTACCGAAGTGTGTTGAAGAGTGGTGGCAAGTGGAGAGGCTCTCCCCTCCCTTGAGGGAGGGGATTAAGGGGAGGGGGCTACAGTAGTAGTGTAGCATCTTCACATTCTCTCTCTGTCTTATGCCTCGTCTTCTTGCAAAAGACACGCACGATCAAACACCATTCGCACGACAATTACGCCAAGCCGGTAATCCCGCAGAAAAACTTTTATGGAGCAAATTGCGACGCAGGCAGTTTTTTGGATTGAAGTTTCGCAAGCAAGTTCCCATTGGTCCGTACGTTGTTGATTTTCTCTGTGCACAAAAAGGGATCGTGGTAGAAATCGATGGAGATTCGCATCATGAAACAGGAAGACAGGAGAAAGACGAAAAACGGGATGCATATCTGGCACAACGAAATTTGACTGTTATGCGTATCGGACACAGAGAAACACTGCAGAACGTTGATGGAGTCTTAGAGAACATCAGGCTGCTTCTTGGCTTAGAGTACACCTGATCCCCCTCCCCTTGCCCCTCCCTCAAGGGAGGGGAACTTCTTTATCTTAAAATGCAGAGGGATCCCTAGCCCCTCCCCTTTGGGAGGGGAACTTCTTTATCTTAAAATGCATATGATGATCCCCCTCCCCTTGCCCCTCCCCTTTGGGAGGGGAACTTCTTTATCTTAAAATGCAGAGGGATCCCTAGCCCCTCCCCTTTGGGAGGGGAACTTCTTAGAATGTTTACGGGACGCTCTACTAAATATCAATCCACATGCTGCCGCAGCCGTTCAATTGGTGAATGCGGATGATTATGCCGATTTTACTGCGAATGGATTGCGACGACGCGAACCTTTTTTACAGGGAGTGTTTTTTCCGTCTCCGTTTCTTCGCGATCTTTGATGAATGGGATGGTGAATCTGGTGAAGATATTGTGACTGCTTAACGGGGATGGTGATTCAGTCCTTTCCTCTTCTTGTACTCTGCCGTTTTCGAGCCGTACAAAACGAGCCTGCAGTTCAGAGACAAGTGATGCCTCACGGGAAAAAACAATCGTCGTGATGTTTTTCAGACAGTTCTGGATCGCAGAGAGTGCGAGCGAACGATGCTCATTGTCTAGGTCTTCCAACGGTTCATCGAGGAGGAGAATCATCGGAGAACCCGCAAGTGCGCGCGCAAGAGAGACAAGTGTTCTTTGTTGTTTGGTAAGTGTGTGAGGAAAAGATTTCCTCATGGAGATAAGGCCGAATTGTTTCAGAGAATTTTTGACAATGTGTCGTATCTCTTTTTGCGGCGTTCCACGAATTTCCAAAGGAAGAGCGATATTCTCGGCAATCGTGCGGTCTGCAAGGAGTTCTCTTCCCTGAAACTTCACGCCAAACCGTCGGCGATAGAGAGGGAGGATGTGGTCGGGAATACTCTTCAAATCGACGCCATCCGCTTCCACACTTCCTGATAGCGGTGCGATATCACGCAGAAAGAGACGCAGCAATGTTGTTTTTCCGCTGTCTGCGTTTCCGATGATGCAGACAGATTCTTCCGGTCGAATAGAAAGTGATGCATCCTTAAGCACTTCGTGTTTGCCATAGCTCATCGAAACATTTTTCAGTGCGAGCATGGGGGAAAGTATAGCACATGCTCCCTTTATACAATCGGCTTCTTCGCCGGTACACCCACTTTTCGCGGATACTCTTCGGGCGTGTTTTCCATTTTTTCAAAAATGAGCAATTGCCGTTTGCCGAATCCTTCAGGGAGTTCATATTCATGACGAGAAACAAGTTGGCAGTGAAGGAGCGATCGGGCGGTGAGACTGTCTGTGAGTTCCTCTTCTATGTGCATACTCTTCCAGAAGACGAGATGTCCGCCTTTTTTGACAAATGCCGCACCATACTCCAGAAGGACATGTATGGGGGCGACGCCACGGGCAAGAACAATGTCATACTGTGCACGATGTTGTGGGTACTGTGCTATTTTCTCTATACGAGAGCAGATAATTCTACAGTTTGAACAATTTAATTGTTCAAGTATTCTCTCTACTGCATCTACTTTTTTCTGTGTTGCATCTATTCCTGTGAAGGTACACTTCGGGAGCGTGATTGCGAGCGGGAGGAGAGGAAAGCCGCCACCTGTTCCCATATCAAGGAATTGGCAATGAACAGTTGGCAATTGGCTTTCAAGTTCCAGAAAGGCAAGGGAATCGAGTATATTGCCGATCCAGCAATCTTTTTCTGTCCGCAGAGCGGAAAGATTCAATTTCGTATTCTCTGCAAGAAATTCTCTTAAGAGAATTTTGAGTGCTGTTTCCTGTTCTGGAGCAATAAAAAACACAATGGCAGCAGCATATACTCTTTTTCTTATGCAGTGGCATGCACCCCTCGCGCAAGGCACCACTCCTTGATAAGATCGGACAAGCCTCTTATTTTGGATTTTGATCTTCTGATATAATCGAGTATAATCGGATATATACTGTATACCACTATGTCTGACATTACTCAAAAGTTCGATCACCGCATCAAAACTCTTGAACCACATATCGTCGCTCTCTTGGGAGAGATCGATGGTATCCGAGGAGAATTCAAATCAGGTCTCCGAATGACGCCACAGGCCATTACCAATCTCAAAAAGTCGACGCTCATTACCTCTGCCGGCGCTTCCACTCGTATCGAAGGTGCAAAACTCACCGACGAGGAAGTCGAGAAGGTTATGCGTGGCCTTGCAGTATCCAAGTTTGCAGATCGGGACTCGCAGGAGGTGCAAGGTTATCTCGAGACGCTCCAAAACATATTTGATAGCTTCGAGACTCTTCCACTCCGCGAGAGCGTCATCACGTCGCTCCACAACCATCTTCTCAAATACTCCACGAAAGATGATACGCACCGTGGCGTCTATAAGAAGAAAGAGAATACTGTGGGCGTCCTCGGATTGGATGGGAAAGTTGTAAAGGTCTTGTTCAAGACAACCCCCGCATACCTCGCTGCAAAGGAAATGCAGGAGTTAGTGGAGTGGACAAGAAATGCGCTTGAGAAGAGCCGCTTCCATCAGCTGCTCATCATTGCGAATTTCATTGTGGAGTTTCTCAAAATCCACCCTTTTGAAGATGGCAATGGGCGTCTATCGCGCGTCCTGACGAATCTTCTATTACTGCGATCTGGCTACACTTTTGTACAGTATGTCTCGCATGAGCAGATCGTCGAGCGTCGCAAGGATGAGTACTATATTGCGCTCCGTAAGTCGCAGGAAACATGTAGAATCGATAGTGACACTATTGCTCCATGGCTCAATTTCTTCCTATCCGTGGTCAAAGAGCAAGCTTCTAAAGCTCTCTCGTACCTTGAGGAAGAAAAAGTCGAAGACATTCTCTCTCCCAAGCAGTATGAGGTCTGGAAGTATTTCTCTGGTGCTGGAGAGGCATCACGGGGCGATATTGCCAAGGCCACAGGCATCGTGGAAGTGACAGTGAGACAGGCACTGAATCGGCTGATAGCGCTTGGAAAAATTAAGCGTATTGGACAGGGTCGCGGGACGCGGTATGTGAAGATCTAGATCGCTGATTTTTCGCAATAACAACACGCTTGTTTCCTTCCTGCAATCGTGAAGTTGAAGAGGGAAGACTACATTTAATAACAGCCGCTTTCCTATGAGAACGTTCCTCTCTCTCTCTCTCTCTCTCTCTCTCTTCGCACTCCTCTTTCCTCTGCACATCGCGGCCAGTTCATGGAATCCGACCCTCCTCGTGAATACCGAGGCCTTCAGTGTTATCGATGACAGCGACAGCACCGCGAATATCGTCCTGCAATTTGGCGATTCCGTGGCGCAAACCCTTACCTACGATCGCACCGCTGCCCACTTTCAGTTCTCTACGGGCTTAAGCGTGCTGGGGCACATGTCCGGCTCTTCTCTTCACATAGACGGGAACGCGACGGTGGGGGGACACATCAGCGGATCCGGCAGCCTGAAGCTCCACTCGGGAGCGGTGATCAGCCGGGCAGAGGACAGTGAATTCATCCGGCTGCGGGACACGACGAATAACAAGCAGATTGGGATACACACGGGCGCCGGTTCGCCGGAGGCCGTAGTAACGGCCGTGGTTGGGTCTCTGTACGTGGATAACGACTCGGGCGATCTCTATCGCAAAAGTAGCGGCTCGGGGAATACCGGCTGGGTGGAGATGACCTCCGGCTCCGGCGCGATCCACATGGCGAAGATGACGCGGGATGCTGCGCAGAGCATTCCTACCGGCGTCTTTACAAAAATCAACTTCGATACTGAAGAGTTTGACGTCGGTAACATTGCCGATGTCACGACCACCGGCTCCGGCCGCATCACCATCAAGAAGGCGGGGAAGTATTTGGTGGCGGGGCAATTTTATATCGCTGTCGCCTCGATTAATAAAATCGCCAAAATCTACAAAAATGGAGTGGCATATTCAACTTCAGCAGTAATTGTTACGGGGAACACGGGTGTACCTAACGTCACTGATGTGCTTGATCTCATTTCCGGCGATTACATTGAACTGATTGTATATCAAGACACTGGTTCAGCACAGAATGTGCAAGTTGGACTTGAGTTAAAGCCCCGCCTGTCCGTCATCGAGCTTATGGACACCGGGGCCGGAGGACTCCACATTGACAATATGACCGAGGTCGACCCTGCCATCGACGACTACGTCGCCATCGCCGATACGAGTGATTCGGGGAAGAACAAGAAGGCGTCGATGGCCAATGTGTGGGTGCCGACCGGAACTGTGCTTGACTACGCCGGGACGACCGAACCGGACGGCTATCTATTCTGCTATGGCCAGGCCGTGAGCCGTACCACGTACGCCGATCTGTTCGACGTTGTGAGTACGACATACGGCGTTGGTGATGGTTCGACAACCTTTAACCTGCCGGATCTTCGGGGGCGCACCGTTGCCGGCCAAGACGATATGGGTGGCACCTCGGCGAATCGTCTTACGGACCAGAGCGGCGGCTTGGATGGAGATGTACTGGGCGACTCTGGTGGCGCCGAGACGCATACGCTTGTGACGGCGGAGCTGGCGGCGCACACGCACGGCATTATTACTGGCGCGTACAACGGCAACATAGGAGGAACCGCTGCAGGCAGCGAAGCAGCTGCCAACACCATCACCAGCAACTCCACCGGCGGCAATGGTGCCCACAATAACGTGCAGCCGAGCTTCATCCTCAACAAGATCATCAAGTATTGAGTCGAATTTCTGCTAAGATAACCGTATGGGTTTTTTTCATCATGAGCCGTCGATTCTGGAGGCAACGAAGGCGGAACAGCGCGAGGCTGTAGAAAAATTGACGTCGCACGCGACGCTTCGTAGCGGATACTATTTACTTTTACTTCTATCCGTCTTCATTGTCACACCCGGACTGCTGCTGAATGATGTTGCCGTGATTATCGGAGGAATGATTTTTGCGCCACTGATTATTCCGACCCTCATGCTCTCACTTTCGCTTGCGGCAAGAACGTGGCGAGGGCTGATGTATGCGCTTCGCATCTACGTGATCTCGATGCTCCTTGTCGTAGCCGGTGCAATGACGATCACATTCCTTTTTGCACAGACAGAGTTGGTTGTCGAATGGATTCCAACAATTATGAACCCAAGTATCTATTTTTTCATCGCACTGATGTCCGGCATCGTTGCAGCGTTTGCATTGGCAAAAGAAGATGTATCCGAGAGCATTGCCGGCGTTACGATTTCCGTTTCCTATTTGCCCCCTTTATGTGCGGTGGGAATTGGTTTGGCTCTCGCACAACCAAAACTTGTTCAGCAATCACTGTTTCTTTTTGTGACCAACGCTCTCGGGATTGTGATCGCCGCATCCCTTGTCTTTTGGGGCATGGGATTTTTTGCGACAAAAAAACAGCAAGAGAAAGCCGTAGAGAAGGAGAGTGGGGCATAAAGGACATCCTCATTCATCGAGCTCTCCCACCAGATTTTTCTCCAAAAGCTCCCGTCTGCGTTTCGCATTGTTTGTTTGTTTCAATACCCACATCAGTTTTACAACGGCGCACTCATATGTCATATCTTTACCGGAAATAATCCCCAGTTTTTCGAGGATGACTTGTTTGCGATAGCGATGGAGATCAATGGTTCCACGAACCAGTTGTGAAGTAATCAGCACGGGAATTCCAGCATGATCCACTTGGCGCAGCCAAGGAAAAAGTTGCTCGGGAAGCATCCCGAGTCCGTATGCCCGAAGGACAATGCCGTGCGGTTTCGCATCAAGAATGGCATAAAAAATCTTCTGTGGCATGCCCGGATGGAGCGTGAGTGTGATGACATTTGGATCAAAATCTGCCTTGCAGAGGAGAGTGCGTTTTCGCCGAACCGTCCGCCAGGGATGCAGGTGTACGGATGTATCGAAGTACGCAAGAGGAGGAAAGCGGGGACAATCAAACGTCTGAAGGATGGATTGTTCCGTTTTTTTCGCCCGGCACCCCCTTAGTACGCGCGGACCGAGGGCAATACAAACTTCTGCAATATCGAGAAGAGCCGCACGTATGGCAAAAACCAGATTCATGCGACCATCACTTCCTGTGTCATTGATGGGCAGAAGCGATCCTGTAAAGACAACGGGCTTGCGCAAATTCTGCAACGCAAAACTTAATGCAGATGCGGTGTAGCTCATGGTGTTCGTTCCATGAATAACGACGAATCCTTCAAATGTATCATAATGCTCCTGAATAGTGTGTGCGATCTCGACCCAGTTTTCCGGCGTGATATCCGTGGAATCCAAATTGGCAATGGAGAAAAATTCCAATGACACTTCACGCTGAAGGTCTGGAAGGAAACGATAAAAATCTCCCACGGAATCCAATTGCTCCATACGATTGGTTTTTTTGTTCCGCACCATGCCGATCGATCCTCCGACATAGAGAATGGCAACTTTTGGACGAGGCATGGGAATAGGGTATAGAGGAGAGGGAATCATGGGTAGTGGGTGAGGGATGTCTCCTTGTGTCGTATTTCGTGACGATTTTGCTGATGCAAAATCCCTCAATATGACACAAGGAGATATCGTCACGAACCATCACGGGCTGTTCCATTCAGCGCACGAGCCTTCGTGCGCGTCCTCGCAAAGCACCCCTCCCTAGAGGGAGGGGTTAGGGGCTTCTTGAGCTTGAGGAATTCCTTGAACGTGAAGGAGTTCCCCTCCCAAAGGGGAGGGGCTAGGGGAGGGGGTCTATATGCATTTTAGCGTCACGAAATTCCTTGTGTCGTATTTCGTGACGTCAGCCCGTGTCATGGTGAGGGATGTCTCCTTGTGTCGTCCTTCGATACAATTTTTCTGTTTTTGTGTCACACTGAGTGTTTTTGCGCAAAAATGTATCGAAGTGCGCACAAAACAGAAAAATCACTCAGGATGACACAACTCATCACCGTCCCTCACAAGGCACCCCTCCCATAGGGAGGTGTTTTGATTGTGTTTTCATGGATGATCTTTTCCATTGCCTCAATCATCTCATTGAGCTTCCCTTCCCGACTGATGATCTGATGCGTGCATTCGTTTGCATAACGCACTTCTTTTTTAATACTCGCAAGGCGTTTCTGCAACTCTTCTTCGCGTACCGGGCCGCGTTTGGTGATATGGGCGATGAGTTGTTCGGTGCTTTCGGGCAGAATGAAGATGGATTCCATGTGATACTTCCCATCCGGTTCCGTAAAAAAAGGACACGCTTTCAGATGATCGAGCCCCTGTACATCGGCTTCACGAATAACAATATAGCCTTGGTCGAGATGGGAAAGCACATCGTGTTTGATGATGCCGTAACGGGCATTCTTGTGTACTTGCGCCCACTCGAGCAAAGCATCCTCTTTGAGAAATTGATCGAACTCCAAGTCACTCACAAAATAGTATTGCTCATCTCCTTCCCCCTTCCGGCGCGGGCGGGTGGTTGCCGATTTCGCAAAGTGCCATTCAGGATGCCTTTTACGCAGTTCCCGTATCACCGTTGTCTTTCCCACACCACTGGGACCGAGAATAAGAAAAAATGTGCCGGAAGCCATCACAAGGGCAAGTATAACAAGAAGCGCTATTGCTACAATATAAAAAATGCACTATAATAATATGATTTGATTTTTTACATCCTCGGTATGCCCCGTAGGGAGAGGTGAGAAGCGGATCGGCTCCACGTCTCTCCTCTCCCTATCTTGTGGGTGGCTCCCACAGGGAAAAATACACACACAGAATAATCGCTCTTTATGAACACCAAACACAAACACTGCTGACGCTGACAGCTTCGGCGTTAACAGATAGGGAGATGCAGGAAAGCCGCCTGCTCTCCGACACACATGTGTGTCGGTTCCCCGCACCCCTTACAAACAAAAGGTGCGGGGATTTTTTATGTACAGGGAAACCAAGGTTTCCCTGTGAACCCCTTCCTTCAAAGAGTGGCTACAGGAAGGCAAAGCCTGCCTTCGCCACATTCTTTCAAATTTCATTCATTACTGTCCCATGAACATTTCTTGGCAGAACCCTGCGTGTACGGCAGTAGATGGAGGAGTTCCCCTCCCAAAGGGGAGGGGCAGGTGGCGATTTCCCCT
>MFXT01000008.1 GCA_001788955.1 Candidatus Peribacteria bacterium RIFCSPHIGHO2_02_FULL_49_16
AGTTTAGAGTCGTGAGTAGAGATACAAGAGAGATTATTGAAACAACATATGGCGGATAAAACGAAGAAAAAAGCCCCGACGTTCGAAAGAGTCGGGGCCCCGACTTCTGCCGAGCGCAGAACGTCGGGGAAAAGAGAACGGCTGGTGCTGTTGGATACCCACGCAATAATCCATCGCGCGTACCACGCGTTGCCGGAATTATCCTCGCCTTCGGGCGAACCTGTCGGCGCTGTCTATGGGCTTACCTCGATGCTCATGAAGATAGTGAAAGATTTGAAACCCGATCACATCGTTGCCGCGTACGATCTGCCGGGCCCCACGCACCGCCACGCGGTCTATAAGGAATACAAAGCGAAGCGGCCGAAAGCCGATGACGCGCTGGTTATACAGATTAACCGCTCCCGCGACGTGCTTTCGGCATTCGGTATTCCTCTCTATGAAGCGCCCGGCTTTGAGGCGGACGATGTTATCGGCACCATCGCCGAGCGCGTGAAAAAAGACTTTGACGTCATCATCGCCTCGGGCGACATGGACACGCTCCAGCTCGTAGACGATGAGCGCGTGCGCGTGTTCACTTTGCGACGCGGCATACAAGACACTATTCTCTACGACGAGAAAGCGGTACAAGATCGATTTGGTTTTGGGCCTGAACGCATACCCGATTACAAAGGGTTCGCGGGAGACCCGTCCGACAACATTATCGGTATTCCCGGCATTGGCGAGAAAACGGCGACGGAACTTATCAGAGCATTTGATTCGATGGATGGTGTGTATGCGGCCCTGAAGAAAAACAAAAACGCTTTGGTTGAAAAAGGATTCAAAGAGCGCATCCAAAAGCTGGTCGCGGAGCACGAGGATGAAGCGGAATTTTCAAAAGTGCTGGCCACTATCCGCACGGACGCACCCATTGATTTCAAAGAGCCGGAAAAATCTTTCGCGGAGGCGTTTGAGGTGAAAAAAGCGGTAGAGCTGTTTACCGAACTCGGGTTCCGTTCTTTAGTACCTCGGGTACAGTCGCTGGTGAACGGGGAAAGTGGTGCCGGTGGCGAGCAGGAGAAAAGTAGTGCGCCGACAATCTACAACCTACAACCTCTTTCCTCCTCGCCCCTCGCTCTCTCGCCCGCCGCCTCGGCGCTTCTCGCCGAGGCGGCGGTGATGCTCTGGCTTACGCACTCCGACATCACGAATCCGACCGTGGAAGACGTGCTCAACAATACCAAAACTACAACGCTTGCCGAGGCGCACGAGAAATTGTCGGCGGAAATCAAAAAACAGGACCTCACGCGCGTTTTTGAGGAAATTGAAAAGCCGCTGATACCTGTCATCCATTCCATGAACGAGCACGGTGTTCTTATTGAAGACGGGTATCTGAAGAAGCTTTCAAAGGAATACCATAAGGAATTGGATGCGCTCGCGGAAGATATATACCGGATGGCGGGACAGACGTTCAACATCAATTCCCCGCGCCAGCTGGGGCAGGTGTTGTTCGAGAAAATGGGTTTGGCCCAAGGTGTGCGACAGAAGAAGACGACCACTGGCCAGCTTTCTACGCGCGAATCGGAGCTTGTGAAACTCAAAGGAGAGCATCCCATCATTGACCAAATTCTGACGCATAGAGAATTCCAGAAACTCCTTTCTACCTACATAGACGCTATCCCCACGCTCTTGGGGCCAGATAATCGCCTCCACACGACGTTCAATCAGACTGGAACGACGACGGGGCGCTTATCGTCCCAGAATCCGAATTTGCAGAACATCCCCATCAAAAGCGAGTGGGGGAGGAAGATCCGGCGCGCGTTTGTTGCGCCAGAAGGGCGCATGTTAGTTACCTTCGACTATTCGCAGATAGAACTGCGGCTCGCGGCCTTCCTTTCGGGAGATAAAAAATTAACGGCAATCTTTAAAGAAGGTCTGGATGTACACGCAGGTGTCGCCGCAGACGTGTTTGGTGTTCCGCAAAGCGAAGTAACGTATGAGATGCGGCGCCGCGCCAAAGTTATCAATTTTGGCATTCTCTACGGTATGGGGGTCAATGCGCTTCGTGAGCAGTTAGGATGCGACCGCGCCGAGGCGCAGGCGTTTTTCAATCGTTATTTCGAAACCTATTCTGACTTGGCCGATTATATGGCGAAAACAAAAGCATCTGCGCTTCGTTTGGGCTACACGACTTCGTATTTCGGCCGCCGCCGGTATTTCCCGGGCATTCGCTCCACGCTTCCGTATGTAAAAGCGGCTGCTGAGCGCATGGCTATCAATGCGCCCTTGCAGGGAACCCAGTCCGACATTATTAAAATCGCCATGCATCGCTTGCACGCGCTTTTTGAAAAAGAATACAAAGGGAAGGCGTCTTTAATTTTGCAGATTCATGACGAGCTGATGTTTGAAATAGACAAAAGCATTGTTGCCGAAGTGGGGCCTAAGATTCAGCACATTATGGAAAACGTATTGCCTGAAGATGAGATGCGCGGCATTCCGCTTCTTGTCGTCGGTGAGAAAGGCCAGAATTGGGGGGAGATGGTTAAATTAGTATAGAGTATCGAGTATAAAGTATAGAGCGAAGAAGAAAGAGTAAACTAAGAAAGCTAGTCCACTTCTTAATACAATGCAGATATGTCAGAAGGAATATTAACTCAATCGTCCGAAATTCCTGAAAGAAAACGTAAAGAAAAAAAACGTTCTCATTTGGTTGACGCGGGTGCTTTTGCTCTTGCATTGACTGCTTTTGATCACGGGCCTGCTCAAGCTCTTGAAATTACTCCCCAAACATCATGGAACAGTGCGATTACGGAGAATATACGGGAGAGCGTAAGACAAGATAAAAATGAAAGTCTATTTATTTATGTTCAACGGTCACAAACGTCAGGAGAGTGGTTGGGATTGACGTCGGGGACAAGGACCGAAAAAGGTGGATATGTTGCGCTGACTTTTGCTACTCAAACTCTCCTTGCTCAGCCACAATACAAGAATGCAGAAAATATTTGTATTGGCCACTCACATCCAAGTGAAATATTTCGCAACGTAACACCCAATAGTGATGCATACAAAAGACTTGCATCTCCACCAAGCTACGTACGTGGCGAGGCTGATGATGATTTTCAAACAACTAACGAAACGGGGAGTCAGTTTGAAAAAATCTTCCACATCCCCAAAGAGAAGTTTGTGTATTTTGTAGCGGATGCTCATGGTATTTGGTATTTTCGTTCCATGCAAGAGTCCGACTACAAAAATGCCGAGGAAAAGAAAAAAGCCACGGAGACGAGCCCCGAGACGGCAGCAAAAGTACTAGAAGCGCAGCGTTCCTTTATCACACGTAGCCTAGACCAGACTGTTGATTTAACGACAACGACCGAATATCAAAACCTCCAAACTGCATTTCGTACTATTGGCGGTATCACACGTTTTGTCCCATACGAAAAAGTTTCTGCGGAGCCAGCATGCGCTGGTGTTGATTACAAAGCAAAAGTAGTGAAGGCTGCTACAAAAGAAAAACCGACACAGGCAAATACAAAAATGACTGACGGGAAAACTTCCGTATCACTGGAACCTGATACCAAAGTGATAACTATGCGTCCTCCCGAATAAACAGAATTATCATTAAAAAATATGAGCAACGAAGAGAGAAGAAGACCTAGAGTGAGCTATGTCATTGGACCGGATGGTTCGCCCCTCACACTTGCGGATTTGCCTCCACCGAACACTAAGCGTTGGGTCATACGCCGAAAGGCAGAGGTTGTTGTCGCTGTGCGCGGAGGACTTTTGAGTTTTGAGGATGCCTGTCGTCAATATCGTTTAACTGCAGAAGAATTTCTCGCATGGCAACGAGCCATAGATCGTTTTGGCCTTCCAGGTTTGCGCGCTACACGGGTTCAACAATACCGTCACTAATTTTAGCTGGCAGCTTTTAAGTTTTAGCTTTTTAAAAACTAGCAGCTGTAAGCTAGTTCCATACTCTACATTCTTACCGGTTCGGAAGTAGCGAAGGCGAAATCGCGCCATGATATACTGCAGTAATGACAAAAGATAAGGTCATCAGACGCCAAGTTATCAGCATTCTTCGGGAAATTTTGAGCGATCCTGATGCGGGGCTTGAACTCACCGCATACGCCAAACGGCGACTCGCAAAGTCGCAGCGCTCCAAGGCAGCCGGGCGCGTGAAACCGCTTTTTGAAGTACTCCGCATGTATGGGCTCTGATTCATGTCGTCTTGGACGGTTGAACTGACTGGCGAGGCCACAGAGGACATCGCGGCGCTTGACGCCGCAACGCGTCGCCGCGTGCTCGCAAAGATCGCATGGTTTGCCGAACATGTTGATGACGTGACGCCGGTGCCGCTTGAAGGGGAATGGAGAGAGTTTTGTAAGCTCCGGGTCGGCGACTGGAGGATTGCCTACACGTTCTCGCAGAGCAAGCGCACCGTCACGGTACATACGGTTGGTCGCCGTGACAAAATCTACAAGCAGCGGCCACCGCACTGATAATGCTCTACATTCTTACCGGCTCGGACGTGGTGAAAGCAAAGGCGCGGGCTATGAAGCTCGCGGATAAAAGTGAGGTGGTGCGCTTCGGGGAAGGTGGGGAGGCATTCGCAAATGTTGGAAGTTATTTGTCCGCACGCGGATTATTTGCCCCGAAAGTATCGCTTATTTTGGACAGGCCGTTTGAAACGGAAGAGGGGGAAGCCCTTCTTGCAATGTTTAAAGATTTTGCCGAGGCGGATACGCTTGTGGTTCTCATTCAACCGGAATTGAATGCGGAAGCGAAGAAAAAAATCCCCAAGAACGCAGTTATAGAACGATATGATATATCATATCAGTCAGAAAAACCGGAGCAAAATGTTTTTGCGCTCACTGATGCGTTCGCGGCAGGGGACAGGAAAAAATCCTGGATCCTCTACCGGCAGATGATAGAAAACGGCGCAAGTGCGGAGGAAATTCACGGCGCTCTCTCGTGGCAGGCTCGTGCGATGGTGCTGGCTACAAAGACAAAAAGCGCGGAAGAAGCGGGCATGAAATCATATCCATATGGAAAAGCGAAAGCCGCCGCGGGGCGCCTTGGCCCCGCGGCGGCAGAAAATCTTTCCCGTGAACTTGTCTCTCTCTACCACCGCTCCCGAGCGGGGGAGGGACCCCTTGAGGACTTATTGGAGGTGTTTCTACTCAGAAAAACCTAAGGGTTCGATGCCTGTTTACATAGATGAAGCAAGAATGCTAGAAAGGCGTTTACGTAGTGCATCAACAAAAATCGGAGTCATGGCTCCCGTAGTCTTGTCTAAACGGTTAATCTCCAAATGAAGATGATTACCATGACCGGGACGCACGGCATTCGCGCCCGTATTACCAACTGTACCGAGCTCCTGACCTACATCAAGAACCGTGCCGGCACTGACCGCAACTTCGCGTAAATGGCAATACCGATAAAATTCTGAAGTATCGGGCACATATACGATAACAGTGTTTCCGCCTTCAAAAGAGCTCGTTGAAAATTGGTTATTCTTTTTCCATGTATCTTCGGAAAGCACCACAACGCCGCGACTCACTGCTTGTACAGAAGTACCTTCGCGGGTAAACAAATCTATGGCATCGGGATGATTTTCTCCTTTGCCAGGGCGCACGTCGAGATGATCAAAGGGAGGAACCATATGCGGAGAAGGCGTTTGAAAAGAAAGCCAGGTTTTATCCAAAAGAGCGCTCGTATAGTGTTGCCGGAGCTCTGGAGTTATGAGCGGTGCAATGGCGCGTATGATTTCCTGTCCGGGATTTTTAGCACCTTGTGCCATTAGTTTTTTGAGAAAAGCATCCGAGTAATAGAGCGCCCCGATAAGATACGGACTTTCACACATCTCAAATGCATTACCGCTCTGTATCAAACGTTTTGCACGGGCAATCTCAAACTGTATACGCTCTCGCTCTCCTTCCGGCGGTTTTTCTTCAGCGATTTCTGAATCTTGTTTCGCAGAAGCACTTTCTTCACCAGTTTTGGGGTTTTGTTTCACTGGGGCGATCTCTTTTGGTTTTACACCGGGCACTTTCGACGGAGCAACATCTCTTGATTGCAGTGTTGGTTCTGGCTCTGAAAGAAGTTTTTTCAAGCCCATAAATGTAGAGCCTGTCACGCCCAAAGCGGCGGCCTCCTTGAGAAACGCGCGGCGGGTTAGCCCTGCCTTTTTCTTTTTTTGCTCGGTATCCTTTCGTGTTATGCCTACATTACTAGGCACTTCAGCAAAAGGCGAGAATTTGTCTCCCATAGAAGTTTTTAAATAGACCTACATTCACTGTTGATTTTTCTGGAACTCCTTAAAACGCCTCACTTCTTCGGCCACTGCGTTTTTTGCTATTTCCTCATAACGGGGGACTTCACGCGCGATAAATTGCTGGAGCGCCGCCCCGTCTTTTCCGTTCATTAATTTTGAAAATTCTTCCCGCTTTGCAGGAGCCAGTGTTTCAAGAACGGCCAGCAAAGAAGCTTGCAAGGCCACTTCTCCGAAATCCGCAATGACTTTTTTCTGCTCTGCCGATGGCAAGTTCCCGATGTCCAACTCCCGCGCCAAGGCGGCTTGCAGGTCGTTTTGAGTGGTTTTCACAGTATTCATCATAGCATTTTAGGCATTGATAGCACGTTGTTACGTAAGGATAATCTTTTTAAGGAGCGCCGCGCTTTCCACGCGAGCGAGCGGTTGACCATTGGCACCAAGCACCTGGTCGATGATGCGTGCACCCCCGAAGATATTGGGCTCTATTTTGCCGACTCGCGGGGTGAAGGTACCGTTTGCATCTATGCCGGAGTTGTCAAAAAAGACAGGAATGCCTTTGGCGGAAGCGAGATTTTGTGCGTAGACGAAGCTTTCTCCCGGTGTTGACGCGTGCACATAGTACCCGTCAGCCATCTTGAACAGAGTTGCTTCGTGGGGGAGTGCGCTCGCGCCCGGGCTCCACGCGGTATCAAACGAACCGCCGGAAGCGCGGTCAACTGCGCCCGATGGAATTTCTTGTTCTCCACCGTCGATTGGAGCGGATGTGTTTGGCGCCGCATCATGCACCCCGGTCACGTTGCCCTCTGCATCAATATCAACACGCACATCACCGGCTTCCGGATGTTCCAAATGCCATTGATTCAAATGTGCGGTAATGGTTTCGGCCGAGACGTGCGGCGCTTCCGGCGCGGCGCCTGTCGCAGCTTCAGGCACTGCGGCATCGTGCTCTGGTATTTCGAGCGCATGGGCAGAGACCGGAGGCGCCGCATCAAATCGGAAATGGCCGTCCGCAGTGATGCCAAGCGTTGAATGCAACGGAACGATTTTTCCGTATGTCTCGGTCATCTGCGAGCCGAGCGCGTGAATATTGCCGTTCAGGATTGCCTGAATGTCGGCGGGTGCCTTGGTGATGTCGCCGCCATACTGTGCGAGTATTTCCGCTTTGTGCGGCAACATCTCGTGTCGTAGACGCGTCAGCATATCCTCATACCCGCGGCCCGTCCGTACTTCAACGGTCTTTGCGAGTTCGCGGTAATCAAACGCAGATACTTCTGATGAAACAGCGGCAGCTACGTCTGATGTAGATCCAACTACATCCTCCCCGCCAGCAGTTTCTGGGTAAAAGTCACGTTCACGAATTTCCGGTGATGCAGGAGAAGTTGGGGCTGGTTCAACAGGTTGCATGCCAGCAGTTTCTGGGTAGTAGTCCGACTCAGGTATCGTTGAAGCATCAGGAGTTGCCGCCGCTGGTTCAACTGGTTGCATGCCAGCAGTTTCTGGGTAGTAGTCCGACTCAGGTATCTCTGCTGAAACAGTAGACGGCAGTTCTCCAACAAAAGGTATTTTAGGAGACCACCGCGGGGGAGTCTTGGCAGTTTGCAGTTCCCCAACAAGAGGTATTTTGGGAGACCACTGCTTGCCGGCGGTGTAGCCCAACATTTTTCCAAGCCACTTGCCTGTAACTTCCATGCCCTCGTGCATGGCTACCCCCGGAATGCCGAGAAATGTGGCTCCGGCGATAGCGCTTGCTGTAGCGTATTTGAGCGCGGCACCTTTGGTCGTGCGTTCCCTGTCGGGTTTTTCCCGTGATTGACGAATGTGCTCGACGGCCGCTTCAGTTCCAACCCACGCTCCTGCCGACGCCGCGATCTTTCGTGCAAGTGCGAGTCCTCCAACGCCAGCGCCTACTGCAGCGCTTCCGGTTGCGAACGCGAAACCTCCTCCTCCAAGCAACACCACCGAGACATACATTTTATAGCGGAAGGGAAGTTGATTGTACGCCTCGATTAATTTGTACGCGCCGCTCCCTGCGTGCATACCCGCCATCTTGAGCCGTTCCTTGATGTCAGCGTCTCTTTTGAAAAGATACTCTTTGGCAGTCTTGAATTCTTCAGATACCTCGGCCAGAGTTTCTTTTAGCTTTTCTTTTTTCTTTTCGTAGCGGATTTTTCTTTTTTGTTTGCTTAAGAAAAAGAGAATACCGCTCGCATCAATCGGTTTTTCAGTTGTTTCCGCTTCTTCTGCATGCCCCTCTTTATTGGCAGGGAATTCTACGCCTTCCAATTCTTTCAGTTCACCATCGATTGTTTTACGACGCCCGGAAAAATAGTTTTTTACCCTAGCTACCAGCCTCTCGCGCATGCCGGGACGAATTTCATCCTCGGGGCCCAATTCCAAGAAGTCTTCTATTTTTGGTCCTTCTACCATAATGTTTGTTTCTTCAGGAATTATGTCACACAAAAGAAGCGTGTGAGTATGGCCATTTTATCATATGTTTTAGAAATGTCAACTGCACCGTAAGGATGGCAAAAACCTCACCGTAGAGCCACGCGGCAGACAGATTGAGTTTCCTAGTCCGGAGGTGTTTTTGTTGAGAAAATAATTCGAGATTCTAGCGTTTTTCAATTGGAATGCTTATAGTTCCATCTTCTTTTATTTTTCTCACCATTGCGCGTCCACGTCTTAGACTTTCGACAGCAGCAGGATTAGGAGTTTCATCTCGGATTTGTGCATAAAAACGCTGGGCATCTGTTCCGGTAAGTTCTACTCTACTGAACGGACTTGATTCTATTGCCATGTAAAGACAGTATACCTGATTTCACATTCAAAAGCATACTAGGTAAAACGAAAAAGCACTTGTCGTCAAGCTAAAAACCTGAAGCAGTTCAAGTTTCTTTAACGCTTGTGCGCCCACCTGGATTTGAACCAGGGACCTTGTCCTTAAAAGGGACCTGCTCTACCAACTGAGCTATGGGCGCAGTAAAGGGATTATGAACCAAACTGACTGATTTTTCCAGTTTTTTGAGCTACAATGAACGTCTATGGGCAATGTCTATGGACTAGAAACAGCTAATCGGAAAAGAAAAATCTCTTCGTCAATTCATCTAAAACCGTCTGTGGCTGGAATTATGGAAGCTCGGATACGCGTTGAGGAATCTGCATTCGGTACGGCTTTTGGGTCTTCTCCTGGACCTAGAACGGCAGATCAAACGCAAAGCCCCCCGCGCCGGTCACCAGAAGCGAAAGACAAATGATTGCAAGGAGAAAGTAGGCAACGCGCCCATGGGGGAGAATAGTCGGGTAGCGTTTTGCGAAGAGCCAGCATTTTACTCCCGCCACGAAACCAAGTATCGCGACGACTTGGACCCAGAGACCAATTAAAAGAA
>MFXT01000009.1 GCA_001788955.1 Candidatus Peribacteria bacterium RIFCSPHIGHO2_02_FULL_49_16
TGCGCGTGTACGACGGGACGAGTTGGATCGTCAAGACATTTAGCGAACTGTCCCTGGCGCTGACGCTGACGAGCGGATTCAATTACGACATATTCCTCGATGATGACGCCGCTACGCTCTCGTCGGTGATATGGACGGATGACACGACGCGAGCTACAGACGTTGTCTTGCAAGACGGCGTGTACGTCAAGGACGGCGATGCGACGAAGCTCTACATGGGCACGATCCGGGCCAGCGGGACGAACACGACGGAAGATAGTTACGGCAAGCGATTCGTCTGGAACATGTACAACCGCATGGAGCGGTCGTTGCGCAGGTACGAAACGACTGATACATGGACTTATAACAGTACCACGAAGCGAGCAGCCAACGACAGCACGGCGAACCGCGTCGAAATGGTGCGCGGGCTCAACGAGGACTCCGTTACTCTGCACATCAAGCAGCGTACTTACGGCACGACCAACGGAGCGCTGATGTATATAGCCGTCGCCTTGGATTCGACGACCGTACCGACCGGGCTCCATACCTCACAAGGGGCCAACTCCGCGAACGGTCTTCTGCAAAACGCCATGTACCAGAATTATCCTGGCCTCGGGTATCACTACCTCCAGTGGATCGAATGGACGGACGGCGGGGTGGGCACGACAACATGGTACGGTGACGACGGCGGACTGAGCCAACACGGAATGCTCGGATCGTGCAAAGCGTGAGGTGAACGATGTTCGAACTTGATACGTTGACTGCCGAGCTGCTTGCGGTTGTCTGTACGCCGTCGGATGACGGTGATCCTTACAGAGGATGGCCGACTGCGCATTGCCGGACGGCATCTCCATTCACGAGGTCTCGGCCGGCCCGCCCTCCGACAACCCAGTCACGATGATGACGGCAAACGTGAGGATGTAAGTGGAATGGCGCGCGCAATGTTACGGGATGTTACGGGATGATGTTTTGAATGCCGCAATTCAGTCGTTTATGCCAAAAGCAACTCCAACTTTGCAAAAATATCGGCGAGAATGGATGGCGGCACACGTTCGATCATTCGTGCCGAACGTGCCTGCCAGTCGAGATTCTTCACATGATCAGCAAGAATGACTCCTTTTGTTTTCATTCCTCGCGGGAGAGCGACTTCAAATGGGTACCCTTTTGCATGGCTTGTGATGGGACAGAGAATCGCCAAGCCTACTTTGGCATTGTAGGAACGTGGTGACAACACGAGAGCAGGACGCCTGCCCGTCTGTTCTCTGCCTCGTTGAGGATTGAATTGCAAGGAGACAATATCACCCCGATCCGGAGCCCTTCGACTTCGCCTAGTGCTGGTAGTGAGTTTCACCATAGTTCTTTCCCGATTGCAGAACCTGTTTGTACTTCTGCGTGCAGATTTTCCGGAGTTATCTGTTCCAACAATAGATTCAAATCCTGTCCTACAAATTCAATCCGTAGACCATCCCTTTCAGGAAATAGCTCTACTTCCTTGCCAGCATCGATTCCCATATGAACGGCGAATGCCTTGGGAATACGGACGGCCAGACTGTTTCCCCATGTACGAATAACGGCTCTCATAAGGAGAGTATACATTGTATATACATCGGATTCAAGGGCATGCAGTGGCTATCCTCTTGCCAACATATTTGCGTCATTCTGACACCCAATCCCTATGGCTGCCGAACGCATTCAGCAACGTAGTGACCCCGATCTCCGCCAGGAGGCCGAGGCCATTCTTGCCACACAAGGTATCAAGCCATCCCAGGCAATTATTCTCTTCTACACCGAAGTGATGAAGGGGAGGGTTTTATAGAGACAAAACTCATCATCGTCCCTCGCAAGGCACCCCTCCCTTTAGGGAGGGGATAAGGGGAGGGTTTTTGAAGACTATGTTCCATTGAATGTTCTGTGATGGTTCGTGACGATTTTGCTTTCGCAAAATCCCTCATCATGACACGGGCCCACCCTCCTTCGCTTTCAGCTACGGAAGGGCGCAGCGCGAAGCTCGCAGCAGCAAGCGAAGGTTGGTGGAGCTGAGGGGACTTGAACCCCTTACCTCTTCCATGCCATGGAAGCGCTCTACCAGATGAGCTACAGCCCCACATAAAGCCGTAAGTTGGCCGCGCCACGTGGACGCGCAGCTGCCACGTAAAAGATTTGCTAGCGCAAATCTCACGTGGCACGTAAAGCCACTAGCGCGTCTTTACGTGGTGCGCCCGGCAGGATTCGAACCTGCGACCCCCAGCTCCGCAAGCTGATGCTCTATCCAACTGAGCTACGGGCGCATACAAAAAAAGAGCGCTGCCTCAGTGTAGCACTCCTTCGATTCACACATCCATCGAAAAATGGCTTGAGACAACATTTTCCGTCAAAAAGAGGCAGAAAGAAAATTGCGGCCAGTCTCGAGAGAGACTGGCCGCGGCGCAAGGATGTGGGATGATGAAGAGGGGGATTATTCCCACGTGCGCTTGCGCGTATGGAGGGTGCCGGAGCAGGCGCCTTTCACCTTGGCCGGCTGTTCAGACGTGGCCGGCGGGTCGGCGACCTGCTTCGTCTCATTCTGTTCATCTTTCACATTGTCTTTTTCCTCTTTCTTCTTGGCTGACATAGAGTCACCCCCTTTCTTCACAGAAAAGAAAACAGATACCGATCAATATAAGCCATGTTTCAGTATTTAAGAAACAGTGTCAAGAGGATGTGTATATCCTATGAACGGTGTTAGCCGCGCAGCGAGTTTCCGAGCCTTGATGCGAAATGTTTGATCTCCCCATACATCCGCCACCAGCGTGTCCACAAAAAGGAAATGTTGGACTGCGCTGACAAAATCCTTCTCTGCAAGATCAATCTCTCCCAAAGAAAACCGGGATTGAAGATGACAAGGAAAAATAGCAACTGCCTCATGGAGGAACAGCTTTGCCTCTGCTCTTTTTCCCATTCTTTCCGCAGTCATGCCACGGTAATACAGAACATCTGGATCAAGTGGACAGTACTGGGATGCAAGAAGAAATGCACGTTCCGCTTCATGTAATTTTCCCTCGTGAAAGAATTCGACTCCCACATGGAAGAGATGTCCTCCGCTAAAGCCATCGAAAAGCGGCATGATTGTCATGGACTTTGGCATCTTGAACAGATCACCGATTTTTTCACTCTCCGGCTTCACAAGAACCGGGCCTATCCTTCTTTTTTCAAGAAGCGCAATAACATCTTTCCGGCAATCTTTGTGAAAACCTTTTATAGAATATGAATGTCCTGCCAAGCGATACCCATGATCAATGACAACCAGCTCTTTATTTTCCGTCTGGAGAAGAAGATGTGCATGCCCGCCGATCAGTCCATCATGATGCTGATGAATATCACCATAGACAAGATCATCCGCAGCAATGCCGCACCGCAGCAGCAATGCCGCATTGAGCCAAAGTCCTCCAAAACATGTTCCATATTTATGCGTGACAATGAAACAGGGATACGCATTGCGCGGATGACCGGATTCTTCTCCCTCGTACAGTTGATGCTCATAGCGCTGCACCTCAAAAAATACACGCTGAACAATCTCTTTTTGCAGCGCCGCGCTGCGAATCGGTGATTGTTCAGAGTATACTTTTTGCAGCCGCTTCCTGTATCCCTCACAATCGATTGCTTCCATAAGTGTCTGCGGAATTTCGTTCTCTCCGATCGCAAGCAATTCTTTGTTGGCGTGTAAGAGAATTTTTTCGCGCAATTTCGGCGACAATCGCTCTTCATCGTCTTCACGTTGTCCCGGAAACTTTCCCTCCTCTGCGGCTTTTTTCATACGATGCCAATATTCTCCCTCCTGAACCTTCTGTGCTTTCAGAAGATGAGAAAAACCCTGTCGTGCTCCTGCGCCTGCAAGCAATCGTTCAGAATGCATGATAAAAAACTCAACTGCCCGCAGCACACGACTACGAAATCCTCTTCTCTTTTCCATAATTGTCACGAGACGTTGAATAACAAGATTTGCATCACCGTGCTTCTTCAGAAGAGCATTTGCCTTCTCCGGCAAAAAAATCCGAAGAACCTCCTCTGCAGAGAACACATCGGCCATAGAGCAGATGCCGGCATCCCCGACAGCATGGGAGAGAAGAGCAGCGCTTACTTCCCTTCCCTCTTCTCCTAAGGCGTCGTAGAGCGCGAAGGCCGTTCCGAAAACAATGGAAGAAATTTTGCCGGACAGAAGGTGATCGTTTGCAACAGAGGCAGGCATCTCACCATAGAGCACACTGAATGTGGCATCGAGTTTCAGTGCTTCCATTGCCAAGGAAGACGTGCACATTTTGTCGTGCATCCCGTCTTTGCACACCTGAACGGCAAAAGGACGCACGAAGCGCTTGCACGCCGTTTCCATGGCACGGTTGATCACCGGAAGTGATATATCAAGACGTGGAATCGATCGATGAATCATGTGGATTGCATCTTCCTGCCAGGAAGGTTCCTTTTCAGACATAGGAAGAAAATTCTTTACTAATTTTTCAAATTGTCAAATTGTAACATTCTCGAGAAATATTTTAGATATCAGCTTCTAGACAGTAGAATCTTCTCTTATGATGAAACTCACTCTTCCCGAGCTTCAGAAACAGCTGCGATCATGGAAAGGTTGCAAGCTTGCGATGACGGCAAATCCCGTGCTTGGGGAAGGAGACCACAACTCCACCATCATGTTCATCGGCGAAGCGCCGGGGCAGAAAGAGGATGAACTCGGACGACCGTTTGTCGGCGCGGCGGGGCAATTTCTCAATGAACTTCTCGCATCCATCGGTCTTAAACGTGAAGAGGTCTACATCAGCAATGTGATCAAATTTCGTCCACCGAATAACCGCGATCCCACGGATGAAGAAAAAGAACAATGCATGCCGTGGCTCAAGATGGAAATCGCCATCATCAAACCAAAAGTCATCGTGCCGCTCGGGAGACACGCGCTCGGACACTTTTTTCCCAATATCGGCATAACCAAAGCACATGGGAAACCACAAAAGCTTACTGATGACATTACGATTTTCCCCATCTATCATCCCGCCGCAGCCCTCCATAACGGCAATTTGCGACAATCGCTGATTGATGACTTTCAGGCATTGAAGAAATTTTTAGAAAATACCAATATTCATAAAAGAATTTCCTCTTCATAATTTTTAATTTTTCCATGACCACTCCACTCTTCTCCATCGCGCTTGCAGCGTTGCTCTCCACTCTATCGCTCCTCTCCATCCTCTTTCGCGTAAGTCCCTTAAGCTCACCGATACAGGCCATTCCTGCATTTTATGTGAGTCTTTTTTTGAGCGTGAGCACCGTTATGACACTTCTTGCTCTCGCATGCTGGATGTATCTGCCCTTTTTAAAAGATACAAAGAGAACGAAGCTTTCCATAGCCCTACGGGAAGGCATTCTTTTCGGCCTCTGCAGTACCACCCTCTTTATTCTCCTCCTTTTGAATGTTCTCAATATCTGGGTGGGCCTGCTGACCGGAGTCGTGTTTGTACTGATAGAAGTGGCGATGCTTTCGTAATGTCATTTATTTTCTTCTCAATTTTCCCCGTGTCTTCCGATATCTCTGCACTCATTGATCACATTTCCTCTTGCAAATCTCTTGAAGATCTCAAGACCATCGAGCATGTACTTTTCAGTCGAAAGAGCGGGCTTTTGACGCTTGCATTTAAACAATTGAATACTCTGTCACCAAAAGAGAAAAAAATAAAAGCCAAAGAACTCAATGCACTGAAAAAACGAGCGCAGGAAACAGGAAACGGGATGCGGGAAGCATTGAAAAAGCGTGTCACAGACGCAGCAGAGCATAATGTTCTGGATATCACTCTCGATCTTCCCGAAGAAGAACACGGACATTTGCATCTCATCCCGGAGTACATTGCACAGGTGGAAGATGTATTTGGACGACTTGGTTTTGACGTTGCCTACGGCAATGAAATAGAAACGGAGGAAACAAACTTCGACCTCTTAAACTTCCCAAAAGATCATCCCGCCCGCGATTCTCAAGGAATCTTTTACCTTTGTAACAAGGAACGAGGAACACAGAGCGCGCAACAGCCTCTTCTTCGCGCCCATACGTCGCCCGTGCAGATTCACTATATGCGTACACATACACCGCCACTACGCATGATTTGTCCGGGAAAGGTCTATCGCAAGGACGCCGATGCAACACACTCACCGATGTTTCACCAGTTTGAAGCGCTGATGATCGATACCGATATTTCTCTCGCGCACATGAAAAGCATTATGGAAACCGCTATGCGGGAACTCATGGGAAGCGACGTCGAATTTCGCTGGCGCACGGGATACTTCCCATTTGTTGAACCGGGACTGGAAGTGGATGTGCGTTGGCGCGGAGCCGGATGGTTGGAGATTGCAGGATGCGGGATGGTGCATCCGAACGTTCTTGAACACTGCGATATCGATCCAAAAAAATGGCAGGGCTTCGCATTTGGTTTCGGCATCGAGCGCATGCTTATGATTAAGCACCACATCCCCGATATCCGCCTTTTTACGGAAGGAGATTTGCGGTTTTTGCGACAATTTTGACTCACACACATTCTTCTCCATCATCTTCCTTTTTCTTCTTTTTCTTCCAGAATTCTCTTTCATCAGACTCAATGGTCTCACGTATGGTCTCTAAATAATCAGATAGATCCTGCATTTCGAACATCCCTGCCAAATGTTCGGCAATACGAAAATGGCTCGCCGCCGATGCATATTCTTCCTCTACCAATTCCAGAAGGAGAAGATACACATGTCCCCATGCACGCTCTGCGATTGCTTCGGGTATCGCATCCAGCTCTGCCATGGTTTTTTCCATACTTTTCCTGATAGTGACACGATTGCTGACCGCAATATCATGATCAATGCATGATCCAACCACGCGCAGCTTTTTATACACCAGCTTGGCCCGAAGAAGAGGATTATTCATTTTCTCTGCGATTCTGTTGATATCCTCTATTCCCGCCTGTCGGTAATACTCATCCGATGGACTCGTATACGCCAGACAAAGGGTTGCCAAAGGCGGACGGAGTTCTTCTATGGCACACAAGTGGCGATGAATAATCTCCTGGTCTTCTGACTGTGCAACGAGATACAGATGCGCATTTATGGCATCCTCTTTCGAGAGACCCCCTTTCCCGAGGAGAGTCTGCGCAGTTTGAACACCTCGAAATTCCTGTATCTCCGCATCCGCTCCTCGTTTTCCTTTTTGTGAAAGAAGTATACGAATGAGATGCGCTTGAAGGTATTGACTCTCTGCGATTCGCAGATCTGATTCTGACCGTCCTTGTTTGTCATAACGGCACAATGCATCATACACATTTCGATTGCAAAGAATGATGTTTGCATCTTGCAAAGCGACATCTTTATCTCTGTCCTTCATTGTCCCTTCGGGACAGTGTGCAAAGAGAAGATGCAGTTGTATTCGCATGTCCAACTTATCCGACTTCATTCTTCCCAGTGCATCGAGAATGTGAATGCGTACATCTGTAAACTCTTCTGCCAGATAGGCGGCACATGCTCTTTCTATAGACGCTTGAATGTCTGCTTCGCCGTGCGACTGGCACTTTTCCTGATCCATAACAAACCATAGTACGGCATGTCAGGCATGGCAAACAAGTTCTTGTACGAGTCCTTGGGACAACTGTCACGTTTACGGTATATTGTGTCTGGATTAACAACAAAGGAGTGCCAAAGGTACTGGATTCGTACAATGAATTGACAGATTGTTTTGTTGCTCCTAGTCTTGACTACATTTGTGGATATTTTTCACAAAGCTGACCTTTCACTTCGTTCGTCCATCAAGAAAGGAGATAAGCTATGTGGCGATTCAACTGGTTTATCTGGTTTGTAGCATTCTTCACGGAGCTCGTGATGTTACCCGTAGGCTGCTTTGCCTTCGTGAAGATCCTCTGGATCAATACATTTGATCCTGAAGAGGCCAGTCGTGTGTTCGGGAACCCCACGAACATGGGGCTAGTGTACGGGGCCATGGCCGTGTGGTTCTTCTGCACAACAGCGTGTCACTACATTCGTCTAAGCCTCGAAAAGTAGCACACGGTGAAAGGTCGTCTCTTTCAGACGCCGTCAGATGACGGCGTCTTTTTCTGCGTGCGGTAGCACAGTGCTTTCAGTGGCAATTCGTTTCCGTTTCCCTCGCAAGGTACCCCTCCCTTTAGGGAGGGGGCCTTTTGCCTGTCACAAAAACACTCCTGCAGATGCAGGGAATTTTCTTTGCGCCCACCTATGCCCGAAGGCCATGATGACCGGTGAGAGCGCCGTCCGAAAGGTGGATTGCGAGTCCATTCTCCATCGGGATCACGTACTCGATTTCTTCCAAAACCCTTTTGCGATGTGGCAAACAGGCGATTTGCTGCAGAAACGTCTGGTACTGCGCCTGGTCTTTGCCGAGCCGCTGGTCTATGACCGGCAAACGGGCATTCAAACCGCGACTTTTTCGCTTCCAGTAGCCGTTGCGTGCGTGTCGCAACTCGACAAGAAGGAGGTGGTGGACATGCTACGTAAAAGTTCAAACCGCTTTGCCGATCTTGTCAAGGAGTGGTGCAACCATCTAAAACCCTCCAGAAGGGTAGCATAATAGCAAATTGAAGGAACAGAGATCATCGCGTACAGGATGCTCGCACCTTCAGCCTATATCCTATCTCCTCCTCGCAAATCGCCATACGAACTGCGCTCACGAATCCTGCCGTCGCGTCCATGGATAAAAAGCTCAGTACGCTCACGCCTAGCCGTCCGCTTTGCGGCATCGACTGCTTCAGCCTGTGTCTCATACGTCCGGATACGTCCTTCCTTCGATCGTCTTACCATCCATTCACCATTTTGGCGTACGACATGGTAGCTCTCTTTGAGCAGCCGATCACCACGCTCCACTGCTTGCTCATACTCCCGGATGACGGGGTTGTTCTTGCGTCGCCGAGGGAGGAATCGACCCTTCATCATATGTCTACAGTGGATGGACGATTGTGGCTATCTTCTTCTCACTATACTGAATTGTTTCTAGGTATGCCAAGAGTGTCTTCCGATTTTTGAATTGCATCGGCCGATACCGCAGCTTTCGCCTCCGATTATAGGAACTCTCTACGACATGAATCGTAATTGGCGGATCCTCATGGGCAATCCATAGGAGTGTCCGTCTGGAGCCAGCATGAGTGCGGTAGAAGTGCTCAGGCTGAAACCGTCGGTCACGGCCGAGGAATGCCGCAAAGGCACGCGTGAGGTCATCGGGGATGATCGCGTAGATTATTGCTCGCTTCTTCGCCTTCTCAATCAGTCGGAGTTTGTTCTTCGCTCCAAGTACTGTTGGCAGCGTGCCATCGAAGACGATTGCGTTCTTGTCTTCGAGATATTCGGAATAGAATTCGGTCTTCCCCGATGCACTCCCTCCACAGAGAAGTACGACATTTCTGCACGTCTCTTGTTTCACTGCCTTCATGAATTCCTTGTCTGCACTCTTAGCTGATTGAGGATGGAACTCCTCTGCTCGTTCAGGCGTGTATTCCGGGATGAGCTTCTTCTGTTCGTCGATGGAGATGTAACGGGCGACCACAAACAGAGTGTAGCGTATCGATCGGGTCGCTGAAGCGCCTCTCGTGTTTCGTGTTTTTCGTGAAAGGGAGGGTTTTTGAAGAATATGTTCCACAACACACCTGTTTCCTTCCTGCAATCGTGAAGTTGAAGAGGGAAGAGTAAATTTTGTGTACAATAACGACCGCTTTCCTATGAAAAAGTTCCTCTCTCTCTCTCTCTCTCTCTCTCTCTCTCTCTCTCTCTCTCTTCGCACTCCTTTTTCCGCTGCAAATAGCGGCCAGTTCATGGAATCCGACTCTCCTCGTGAATACCGAAGGATTTCAAGTCATTGATGACAGTGATAGTGACGCGAATATCGTTTTGAAGTTCGGCGACACCGTAGCAGAGACCCTCACGTACGATCGCACCAAAGCCCGCTTTCAATTCTCTGCCGGTATTAGTGTGCTGGGGCACATGTCCGGCTCCTCCCTCTACATGGATGGGAACGCGACGGTGGGAGCACATATCAGCGGATCCGGCAGCTTAAAGCTCCTCTCGGGTGCGGTGATCAGCCGGGCAGAGGACAGTGAATTCATCCGTCTGCGGGACACGACGAATAGTAAGCAGATTGGGATACACACGGGCGCCGGTTCGCCCGAGGCCGTGGTAACGGCTGTGGTTGGGTCTCTGTACGTGGATAACAATTCGGGCAATCTCTATCGCAAAAATAGCGGCTCGGGCAATACGGGATGGGTGGATATGACAAACGGCTCCGCCGTGCCGGTCGGAACTGTGCTTGACTACACCGGGACGACCGAACCGACAGGCTATCTATTCGCCTATGGCCAGGCCGTGAGCCGTACCACGTACGCCGATCTGTTCGACGTTGTGAGTACGACATACGGCGTTGGTGATGGTTCGACAACCTTTAACCTGCCGGATCTTCGGGGGCGCACCGTTGCCGGGCAGGACGATATGGGTGGCACCTCGGCGAACCGTCTTACGGACCAGAGCGGCGGCTTGGACGGAGATGTGCTGGGCGACTCTGGTGGCGCCGAGACACATACGCTGACGATCGCGGAAATGCCAGCACACACGCACGACTACCTGCGACCTGGTGCCTCAACTGCGCAAGGGGTTAACGCTCAGAACGCAGGTGGGTTGGCCACCCAGGTCACAGAATCCACGGGCGGCGACGGTGCCCACAACAACGTCCAGCCGACGTTCATCCTCAATAAGATCATCAAGTATTTGCGTGACACCGGTACGCATAGCGTGGCCCACGTCGTCGAGGGCCGTCTCACACTCACCAGCGGAACGCCCGTTACCACGGCGGACGTGACGGCGGCGGGCACGCTCTACTTCACGCCCTACGGCGGCAACGTCGTGCGCGTGTACGACGGGACGAGTTGGATCGTCAAGACATTTAGCGAACTGTCCCTGGCGCT
>MFXT01000010.1:0-30936 GCA_001788955.1 Candidatus Peribacteria bacterium RIFCSPHIGHO2_02_FULL_49_16
CATCCTGGGGGTGAAGAAGCTCCCAAGGGTTCGGCTGTTCGCCGATTAAAGTGGTACGCGAGCTGGGTTCAGAACGTCGTGAGACAGTTTGGCCTCTATCTTCCGTGATCGTTTAGAAACGTGAGAGAATTTACTCCTAGTACGAGAGGACCGGAGTGGACGAACCTCTGGTGCACCTGCTGTCGTGTCAACGGCAACGCAGGATAGCTATGTTCGGCAGGGATAACCGCTGAAGGCATCTAAGTGGGAAGCCCCTCTCAAGATAACGTTTCTCCATAAGTCCGCCGGAAGACGACCGGTTCGATCGGCCACAGGTGTACGCACGGTGACGTGCTTAGCCGAGTGGTACGAATGGACAATTGAACGTTTTTCTGTTTTGTGTCAAAGCAAAGTACTGTTCATGTAACACGCGGCGAGCAGAATCTGCTCATTGAAAGAGAATTCACTGCGCCAGTGGCTCTTTTAAAAACAATGTCTTGGTGGTTTTAGCGAAGGGGGTACACCCGTTCCCATTCCGAACACGGAAGTTAAGCCCTTCAGCGCCGATGGTAGTTGGGCATCTGCCCTGCGAGAGTAGGTCGCCGCCAAGACATTGTTTTTAAAAAAAAGAGCTAAGCCCTTTCCCTTGTTATCTATACCTCATGCCATTGTGGTTTTTTTCAATGGACGCAGCACAATAAGGGTGAGAATGGTGATGACTGTGATAAAAATGGCCACGAGGGGAAGCCCGATCCCAGCGGCCATGCCGATTGCGGCGACGAGCCAGATATTGGCTGCCGTTGTGAGTCCGACAATATGATCCTGTGTGCGAATGAGCGCTCCTGCGCCAAGGAAGCCGACACCCGTCACTATTTGTGCGGCAATGCGCGAGGGATCGACAGTGTCGCTATAGGGAAAGCCCTCAATCGAGAGAATCGTAAAGAGGCATGAACCGAGAGCGATAATCATATTCGTTCGTATTCCTGCGGATTTCCCGCTCCATTCGCGTTCAGCACCAAGGAGCAGACCCAAAAATCCCGCAAGGAGAATCTTGATGATGATGTCGGTGGGGAGGAATGTCCAATCCATATACGGTGCAGCATACAGTATGAGTACAGTGAAGGGGAGAGGGTTAGGGAGAGGGGGCAAATGAATCTACAATGTTTTTGATGCAAGAGCGTTTACAAAAAATTTTATCGGCTCGCGGCATCTGTTCTCGCCGCAAGGCGGAGGAGTATATTAAGAAAGGCCTTGTAAAAGTGAATGGCAAGCTTGCGGAGCTTGGAAGCAAAGCGGATCCGGAAACAGATGCGATTGAGGTGGATGGCACGGTGCTCGAAGCAAGAAAAGAGATGGTGTACTATCTTATGTATAAGCCGGCGGGGGCGGTAACGACGAATGATGAAACGAAGGAATTGAAAGAGTCCAAGGAAAAAACCGTTCGTGATTTGCTACCGAGAGAACTTCGAGGAAAAGTTTTCCCCGTGGGTCGTCTTGATAAAGATTCCGAAGGTCTTCTCCTCTTTACGAATGATGGCGTACTTGCCTATCGCTTGACTCACCCGAAGTTCGATCATGAAAAGGAGTACGAGGTGACTGTTCATCAAGATGTTAAGGAAGGACAATTGAAAAAGCTGCGAGAGGGACTCTTGATTTTAGGAGAGAAAACCAAACCAGCAATTGTACAAAAAATAAGTACATTCAAATTTAGAATAGCCCTAACAGAAGGTAAAAACAGACAAATTAGAAGAATGGCACAGAAAGTGGGTTTGACTGTAACAAAACTCAAGCGCATACGTATCGGGACGCTTACTGATATAAAATTAGAATCTGACAAGTTTCGCCCGCTCACAGATTCAGAGAAGAGAATGTTACTGGAATATGTGGGGATATAGTTTTTTCATACATGTTCTGATAGATGCTATTCTTTCATTATGAAAATTATTCCACACGGTGCAGCGGAGGAAGTCACTGGCTCTTGTCATGAACTCCAAATAGAAACGCGTAATGGACAGAAACGCATTCTCCTCGATTGCGGTCTTTTTCAAGGAAAGCGCAAGGAGGCATTGAAAAAGAATGCGGGATTTTCTTTCGATCCGGCAAAAGACATTGATGCTGTTCTGCTCTCCCATGCGCATATGGATCACGTTGGACGCATTCCTCTTCTCTACAAAAAGGGATATCGGGGAATGGTTCATTGCACGTTTGCCACAATGGATCTTGCAGATGTCATGTTGCAAGACAGCGGATACATTCACGAGAAGGATGAGGAATTTTTCTGCAAACATTTGTCCAAAGACATGCTTCCATGCGAAGGGCCGCTGTACACGCAGCAGGATGCGACGAATTGCATGGAGATATTCGAAGGACACAATTACAATGAATGGATTGATATTCTCCCCGGAATACGGGCAAAATTTTTGGAAGCAGGTCATATTATCGGTGCTGCGATGATTGTTGTAGAAAGTGAGGAAGAACGAGTCGGATTTAGTGGAGATTTGGGTCGCAGTATGCTCCCGATCATTCGTGACCCGGCGAAGATGCCGCCGGTGGAGGCATTGATTTGTGAAAGCACCTATGGAGACCGCACACACGAGACGATCGAAAATGCGAAAGAACAATTGCGCGATGTGATCGTGCGAACGGCGAAACGCGGAGGGAAAGTGCTGATCCCTGCCTTTTCGCTCGAGCGGACGCAAGAGATTGTCTACGATCTTCACATGCTCTGGGATGCACGCGAAATCCCCGAAATTCCCATTTTTATCGATTCTCCACTGGCATCGCGTGTAACCGAAATCTTCATGCAGCATCCGGAGTGTTATGACAAAGAGATGTACGAGAATTTTCTGAAGAAAGCACATAATCCTTTCCAGTTTTCTCTTGTGCGCTATACCGAAAGCGTGGAGGAGAGCAAGAAGATTAATGAATCACCGGGTCCGATGATCGTGATGGCGGGTTCCGGCATGTGCGAGGCGGGTCGCATTCGCCATCACCTCAAGTACGGCATCGAGGATGAAAGGAACAGCATTGTCGCCGTGGGATACATGGCGGAGCATACGTTGGGCAGAAGGCTTATCGAAAAAGATATTCACGAAGTGCGCATTTTTGATCGCATGTATCAGAAGAAAGCAGAGGTGACCTCTATCAATGCCTACTCCGGTCATGCGGATATGCATAATCTCGATGGCTTCGTGAAGAGTATCGAAGGACTGAAAAAACTCATACTCGTTCATGGAGAGTTGAGGCAGATGGAGCCGTTTAGCAGGCGTATGAAAGACATAAGGGTAATCATGCCGAAACGCGACGAGGTGATTGAGGTATGATGTCCTCATGCCACGACGTTATACGTTGAGCAGGTGCCTCCAGACAGTTTGGATCGTCGGTTGGTCCGATTTTGTATTGAAGTATCACGGCTCGGTTCTGGGATATCTCTGGTCGCTCATCGGTCCACTGGTCAAGTTTATCGTCATCTACTACGTCACACGACCGTTCGTCGATGCGGCGATCCCGAACTATCCACTCTACCTGTTCCTCGGTCTCATCATTTTCGAACACTTCTGCAATACGACGACAGGGTGCGTCTCCATGCTGCTCAATAAGGAATCCATCATCAGCAAGATGTCGTTCCCCCGTATTTTGCTGATTCTCATCATCGGATGGTCCAATCTCATCGTCTACCTGACATATCTGCTCGTCTTCGTCGCGTTCTCGATCCTTCTCGGTGTGATACCGACTGTCCAATATCTGCAGATTCCCTTGCTGCTGCTGCAAATGACGCTTGTTGCCTTGGGCGTCGGTATGCTGATCAGTGCGTATTCTCTTAAGTTCCGAGACACAGAACATCTGTGGGCTCTGATTCTCTACGTGCTCTTCTGGTTGACGCCCATTTTCTATCAGTATCGCCTGGACGCCCCTCTCTCCGTGTCGGTACGCACGATATTCGCGGACATGAGCATTGCTCCTTTTCATGCATTCTTCAATTTCTTCATTCATGTCCAGCCGCTCTCCATCCTTATCAATGACTCGCGAAGAATTCTGCTCTATCCCGACAGCATCGGCGCTCCGACCGCCACGCATACCATTGTTTTCACGGGAATGTGCATGGCGGTGTTTCTGATCGGCGCACGGGTGTTCCAGAGCCGAAGCAGGTTTTTCGTGGAGGAGTATTAATGGTATCCTCCTTCTAATATGCCCGTGACCGTTCTCTCCTGTGAAAATGTTTCCAAGCGGTTCACGCGGTTTATCGTTCCGGCCGATTCCCTGCAGGACCATATCATCCGCTGGCGGAGGCATAGAACTCGGTGGAGCCTGCAAGCATTGAAGAATGTGTCGTGCGAATTGCGACGAGGGGAGTGGATCGGCATCACGGGGAGTAACGGTAGCGGAAAGACGACGCTTCTACGGATCCTCGCCGGACTGCTTAAACCAGATGAAGGCACGGTGCAGTGCCAAGCGGTTCTCTCGTGCTTTTTCGAACTGGGGATGGGTTTCCACCCCGAGCGGTGTGCCGAAGAGAATGTCTTTCTGCACGGCATTCTTCACGGGATGTCGAGATCGGAGATCCGCAGAGAAATGCCTTCGATCATGGCGTTCGCCGACGTCGATTCGCACCGCGACGTTCCGATCAAGTGTTACAGCATGGGAATGCGGATGCGCCTCGCGTTTGCCGCGGCAGCACATGTGGATTCCGATGCATACCTGCTTGATGAGATCATCGCCGTGGGAGACAATCAGTTTCAGATCAAGTGCATGGACCACCTGCACCGCATGAAGCGCAATGGAAAATCCGCCATTCTCGTCGCGCAGGACACATGTGTGCTCTCGCAATTCTGCGATCGCATTCTGTCCATGAAGGTCGGGGAGATCACTGCCGAAGAGACAGTCGTTTGCGCAGAGCAGAAAGGACAAACGGAAGTGGCAGTGTAATGAGCAGGAGCGTTGTGAGGTCAAGGAACAGTTGCGCGGGCAAGCTGTACCGGTGAGTGACGACAACGACTGCCGCGGTTCCCGCGCATTGCAGCGCCGCGGTAAGGAAGAGCATCGAGAGATATACCGCGGCGGGTCTCCATCTGCGCAATGTCGGTACGCCCCAGGAAAGAAGGAGTACCAATGGCAAGAGATGCCAGACGGGAAACAGCAACGATTCGACGTTCTTCAGGAATGACTGAATACGTGGATGTTGTGCAGTTTGCAATGCCGCAAGAAGCGCGCCCGCCTTCTTGTTCGGGCGGGATGTATCCACACTTCCCTCCGGCGGATACAGAAACCGCAAATGAGGTTCACTGTGTCGTGACAGGGTGTCCTCGTAAACCTTCGCTGCGTCCGATGAAACGAAGGGAAAGCCGGTGTTGAGAGGGGTCATAAGACGGTAATAGCGCTCCCATGTCTGGCGCAGATATGCGACGGGATGCTGCGCGATGATGCGCAAGGCAACGCGCATGCGGGCGCTGTCTGCAAGAAATTGCTGGCCTTCCCTGTGTTCGGGAGGCGTGAGAGTCGGCTCCAATGTCATGATCAACACGTACGGAGCCGGTTCGGATCGGGTCTGATTTCCCATGTAGTCGGAGAATGTCGTTCCGACGGATGTTTGAAAGCGACGCACGCCTTCGATGAATGCTAGGTTTTTTTCCGGATCGTCGAAGATTGTATCGCCGTCTTGCAAGAACGGAATGACGCTTGCAAGCAGATGGAAACTTCCGTATCCGGACAAGGAAAAGCGCTGATACACATAGGCGTTGCGCGCAGACCAAAACAGCGTGGGTCCGAGAAGCAAAGCGCAGCAAAGCGCCGCCGAACGGAAGCGGCGTTGTACCGGACAGGCAAGGAGGAGAAAGAGCAGCCACAGAGGCAGAAGAATCAATCCGACCGGTTTGATGAGCGGCGCGAGTCCCAGGATCAGAGCTCCGCCATAGAGTCCGGCCATCTTCTTTCTTTTCCAGCCTCCAAGCATCAGCAGGCATCCAATGAACACGGAAGAGGTGTAGAGCGCATCCGAGAGCATGTGCGCGTTGGCGAAGAACGCGTTCATAATCAACACTTCCATACACAGAAGAAGCGCGCTGAGAGCGAACGCGTGCCGTGGTTTGAAAACAAGCGGCAGAAGCGACCATGCGGCGATGTTGAAAGAAAGCACAAAGATGATCATGTGCGTCCAGTAGATCAGCGTATTGGGATCGGGAAACGCACCTGCGATTTTCATAAGCAGACTGAAGACCGGCGTTCGCGACCAGTCGTACCAATTCGGCGACAGAAGATGCAGAGAGCGCGCATGTTGGATGTGCGATCCGGTATCGGGGGAAGGAATGCCGAAGGGGTATGCCAGCCACAGAAGCCCGCAGGCCAGGAAACCGAGCGCGGTGATGCCCGCATACAAGAAGATGATCTGTCGTTTTTCGCTCACACAAGCAAGAATAGCACGTCAGCAAGCGATATCGCCAAGGGGCGCGACGTTGAGAACGGAACGGTACACATCGCCGAGGTGCGCGGTGGTCGCTTTCCAGTCTCGCAGGCTCCCGATGCGTTCGATATTCAGTCGGTGCGCCCCGCGCACGATGTCCAGGTGGTCGCGGCACCATGTCAGCGTCCCGCGCACGGCATTGACGGTTTCATGCTGAAGCAGCAAGCCGTTGACGGTGTGGGTGATGACTTCCGACGCGATGCCGACGTCGAACGAGACCGGAAAATTACCGCAGGCCATTCCCTCGATGAGCGGGCGGGGGCACCCCTCGTGGATCGACGTGCAGGCGATGACGTCGATGTCGTTGAAGAACTCCACCATCTCCCCTGTGTTGAGCGACCCTCCCGCAATTCGCAGTTCACAGAGATCCTGGCAGGCATCCTGCAGCATCTCCAGGCGCTTGATGGGGGAGGCGCGGCCCGCCCACCCGACGACGAGCGGCCCCATGCGGTTGCGCAGCTGCCGAAAGAATCCGGTATCCACACCCTCGGCAAACAGATGCACCGGCGGCGGCAGATCAGAAAGGCGGTGCAGCAGCTTGACGCTTGGGACGACGATGGCGTTGGCGTCGCTTAAGTACCGGTGGTACAGATCCATGGGGCCCATGCCGTATGTCGACTCCCAGTAGTGGCTGTACACACTTCTGATCACTTTGGCGCGGCCGGAGAGGAATTTCTTGTAATAATCGTCGGTTTCGAAAAATACATGCACGATGTCGTACTGGTCTTCTCGAATAATGGGGTTGGTATCCCGCGAGAGGATCGTAAACCGGAACTGATCGCCGAGATGCGATTGTATGGCCTGCGCGATCTGATCGAATGCCCAGCCTCTTACGTCGATGAAGAGCAGCACGCGCGGTCGATGATCTGCGGAAAGAATCGGCATCATGATTCTTCGGGAGCGGACAGGTGCGCGCACTCCACTGTATGATCGATCATTGCTTTCTGTTTCTCCTGCCAGACGACCTGGTGGTAGAAGTTCTGATCAAAGTTCATCGTCGGGGGACCGCTGTGGAAAACAGTGTTGCGAAGCCGCTCCCCGCGGATCACGACGCAGCCGAATCCGTTGCCGCCGACTTCTAAGATGCCGTCGCCCTGCGAAAAGTGTGGATGTTTCGTTCCGTCATCGCTCCATGTCCAGGCGACCGGAATTCCGCTTTCTCTGTGTGTGTAGAAACCGGAGACGCTGACGACGGGAATGTCGAAACTCGCGATGAGGCGGGGGTACGCGTCCAATGGCGGCACGATGTCATCCTCCAGAAAAAAGACAAGCGTCGTCGTGGCCAGTCGTGCGAAACGATTGTACATGCGCGCACACACTTCGGACACTTCCCTTCGATAGCTTTCGCGGGGCATGTCGGCCAGATGCGCGATGCAGATTGGCTCTTCAAGATATGTGAAACCGTGGTAATCGCAGCGCGACAGCCAATCGCGGACCATGGTGCCGAATGCGGGGTCTCCGGAGGTATCGAGAACAATGAGTTCGGTCAGCAAGTGAGGGAATGTTTGATCTTCGAGGAATTTCGCCGTCTTCGGCCACATCCATGCCCTCCCCGAGAGCGCAATGCACAGCGTCACCGGCTCTTCGAAAAACCCAGCCAGCTTCGGATAAATTCGGTTTGCCCGCAGGTCGTGCGTCATGCTTTTGCTGTGCTGTCTGTAGAAGAGCAATCCCCGGCTCTTCACTGCCTTCCACCCGAGCCGGAGCACCCTTCGCCACGTGACCCAATCGCCGGCCTGATTGACACCGTGACTGAACTTTCCCGCTTGCAGAAGGGCGTTGCGCCGCACCATGGCGGTGGCGCTGATGTGATTATCAGCGTCGAACTTCCTCCAGTCGAAGTGTTCTGGTGTCGTATGGTACGCGTTCTGCGTGCCGAAGTATTGCTGGTCGGTGTACGCCAGGCCTCCGTTGGGCAGAAGCCGGATGGCATCGAGGCTTGCTTCGATGTACCGCGCATGCAGCATGTCGTCCGCGTCCAGGAAAATCAGGAACTCTGCCTCCGTCGCATCGAGGCCGGCATTTCTGGCGGCGCCGACACTCTGCCATTCCCCTCGGATGTACCGCACTCCCCTGTAGGTGTTGTGCTTTGCGATCTCCTCGGTGTTATCGGTCGATCCGTCGTCCACGACCACCACTTCGATCGGCAGAACCGTCTGGCTGAACACACTATCGATGGCGTCGCCGAGATATGCGCCGTAGTTGTGGCAGGGGATGACGACGGCGACGGTGTTGTTCGATTTGTCCCGGAGTCGGGAATCTGTGTTCCCGGGGTCATATTCTGGTTTGTGCACTGGCCAGATGTCGCCGAGGACATCATGGCGTACCCAACGGACGAAGGTAGGATAAGGCTCGCCGAAATCCGTCCAAATATCCTTGAGGGCACCGAATACAGTGTAGGCGATTCTCCCCGAGGTAACGGCGCGCGCAGTCGCTTCGAGTTTGCGCAGCCATAGCGTGTAGCGCCAGCTCTTCGTTGAAAGAAGATGTTCCAGATGCGCGGTCGTCTCGTTGAAGTTCTTCCGGAGTTCCAGCAGGTTCTGGTGCAGTTTCTGCTGCTCCTCATGGGCGAACGCGAGAGTTTTTTCTGTTTCGCTCTTCAGATGTTTCGCAGCGTCGATCGTCCTGTGTGCCTCTTCGGTTTTCACTCTTAGAGTCTGCCGCTCTAAGACGACTTGACTCCAGTGCAGGTCGAGCGCGGCGCGATCGTGCTCCAGTTCTCTCTTCTCGCGCTGGACGTCGTCGAGGAGAATCTTGCGTGCGAGAAACCACTTCTCACGTTCCTTGATCAGGGTAGCGCATTCCAGTTCCAGCATATCCCTTCCTTCTTTGATCGTCTGCCATTCTTGTGCCATGGCATCCCTCTCCTTCTCATTCACCGTCACTGCTGCGGCTGCGGCCGACTGTTCCGTTTTCGGCTGCCGTTTCTCTAACAACGGATGAATGACGCTGTCCCAAAATTGCTGCATAAGAGGGAAAGAATACCCTCCCCGGGCATTCCGGCAAACTACTTCACCGTGTTCGTTTTGCGAGCGGATTTATGATGCGCGTTCCCCGCATGACCCGTACTATACACTGCCCTTCCTATGCGTATCGTTCTCGTCACACCGGAATACGTCACCGAGCGCACGTTCGACGGAGGGCTTGCGAATTATTTGCACCGACTCGCGCTCGCTTTACACAGGCTCGGCCACGAGCCAATCATCGTATTGCCGACGGATTGGAACGAAACCTATTGGCACAAACACATCCGGATCGAACGTAGAGAGACGTGGACGCCACTCCAAAAATGGAAGAAGCCATACACCGTCATCCGCATTCTCGATCATGCGACGTTCCACATTTTCTGCATGGCAATCCATCTGGTCTGGCGGAGCTGGCGCCTCAATCGAAGGGTGAAACAGCTGAACCGCGAGCGCCCGGTCGATCTTATCCACTACACGCACCTCGGCGGATTCGGCGCACTCCGTCCGCGAAGGATTCCGGCGGTCGTCCGTCTCTCCAGTTCCACGAAGCTCTGTCAGCAGTTCGGCGGATATGGGGAACGCAACTGGCAGGTCTGGCAGCAGGAACGTATGGAGCGGCTTGCTCTGCGCAAAGCGGATGCCGTCTTCGGACCGAGCATCCGCATCGCCAGGCTGACGGAACACGAGATCGGCCGGCCGGTACGCGTGATCGAGAGCCCATTTTTTGTGGAGACGGAACACGTTGATCCTTCCGCGTACAAGGAGCACCTCCGGGGCAAGACCTATCTGCTTTTCTTCGGATCGATCGGACTCATCAAGGGCATCGGGACGATCGCCGAAATGATCCATCCGCTGCTTGCCGCGCATCCGGATCTCCACTTCGCATTCGTCGGGAAACGGGTGCCGAGACAGTCGGGCGGGGATCTGATGGACCGGGTCTTCGATCAGGCGGGGGAGCACCGCGACCGCGTTCTGTGGCTGCCGTCACAGCCGCACGAAACGCTCTATCCCATCATTGAGCACGCGCATGCGGTCATCCTTCCCTCGCGCGTGGATAACTTTCCGAATGCCTGTATCGAATCGATGGCGTTCCGGCGTGTCGTTGTCGGCACCAGAGGCAACGGGTTCGAGCAGCTGATCAACGACGGAGCGAGCGGGTTTCTCTGCGCAGTCGACGATTCCGCGGATCTGCTGCGCGCATGCGAGAGGGTCCTCGCGCTCTCCGACGTGGAGCGCAAGGCGATGGGGGAGCGCGCGTACGAGCGTACCCGGGAACTCCTTCCCGAAAACAGCATTCCGAAACTCATCGATTTCTATCTTGATGCGATCGAGTGTTTCCGCAAGAAACGATTCTGATGTGCGGCATCGCGGGCATCATCGGCATCGCTGCCCCCGTGGATCCCGGCGATCTTCGGGCGATGAACGAAGCGCAGAAGCATCGCGGACCCGACGGCGAAGGAGTCTGGTCCGAGGGTGCTCTCGGCCTCGGCCACCGGCGGCTTTCCATTATCGATCCGCAGGGGGGAGCGCAGCCGATGACGTCTGAGGACGGCGCGTTTCGCATCACCTACAACGGAGAATTATATAACTACCGGGAATTGCGCGATGAACTCGTACGCTGCGGCCGCCGCTTCCGCACGCAGTCGGATACCGAAGTTCTCCTTCAATCCTACGCGGAATGGGGGGAAAATTGCGTCACGAAGTTCCGCGGCATGTTCGCATTCGGTATCGTCGATATGCGCGAGAAAACGCTCTTCCTCGCGCGGGACCACTACGGCATCAAGCCTCTCGTCTATGCGAAAACGGACGGCTGGTTCGCGTTTTCTTCCGAACTCTCTGCGCTCAAACGTCTTCCCGGTTTTCCCCGAACTATCGATCTCGATGCCATCGACGAGTACCTCTGGTTCCAGTACATTCCCGCGCCGCGAACTGGATACCGGAACGCAAAGAAACTCCCGCCGGGACATACGCTGACCATCGGATTCGACGGGCAGGCCGGTCAGCCGCAGCGGTACGCGCGTGAAAGCTTTCAGTCCGATCACTTCCGGTCCGCCGGGGAGTGGATCGAGGCGCTTCGCGCCGCCATCGACGAAACGGTTGCGGCGCATCTGGTTTCAGATGTCCCTTTCGGAGCGTTTCTCTCCGGCGGCATCGACTCGGGCACCGTCGTAGCCGCCATGAGCGGCTTACTCGATGCACCGGTCCACACGTTCACCATCGGATTTCGGCAGCAGGAGTATGACGAATCGGCCGCAGCCGCGCTCGTCGCGCAGTCCTGCGGCGCGGATGCCCGCTGCGCGATCGTCGAACCCGACGCGCTTGGAATTCTCCCTGAACTCGTTTTACACTACGGAGAACCGTTCGGAGACAGCTCCGCCATTCCGACGTACTATGTCAGCAAACTCGCCCGGCAGTTTGTTCCCATGGTGCTCTCGGGAGACGGGGGGGACGAAGCGTTCGCCGGATACAATACCTACAAAGGATGGATGGAACTCCCGGAAGAGCAGCGGACCATGCAGCAGTGGTGCTCTATCGTGCAGTATCTCTCCGGCGATATGCGCCGACGGCTCTGGAAGGAGGAGTACCGCCCGTATGTCTCGGAGGAGAGCGCCGTTTTTCATCAGGCTTTCGCGGAGAGCATCACTCTTTCTCCTGTTCACCGCGTACAGTACTGCGACAGCCGCACGTATCTGCCGTTCGACATTCTCACCAAAGTCGATATCGCTTCCATGGCGAACGGTCTGGAAGTCCGCACGCCGTTCGTCGACAGTCGTTTCCGGGATCTTATCACAAAGGTCCCCGATCGCTGGATGTTCGGGGAGAATGCAGCGGGAGTGTTGGAAGGAAAACTTCTGCTCCGCCGCCTGCAAAAAAATGTGCTTCCCGCGGAGATCCTCTCCCGCCCCAAGCAGGGGTTCGCCGTGCCGCTCTCGCACTGGTTTAAGAAGGGCGGGTCGCTACGCAGCGCCGTCGAAGAGCGGCTGCTCTCCCCGGGGTCGGTATTGCATACCTGTTTCGAACCTGCGGTCATCCGCGAGCTTGTCGAGCAGGAGCGCTCCGGACCCGTGTGGCTGCTGCTCTTTCTGGAGGAGTGGCTTCGACAGCAGCAAGGGCCGGTTCGTCCTTTTGCATGATCAGTGACACTGCTCGCGAATGAAATTTCATTCTCTCGTGTACATAGTGCTCTTCGCCGCCTCAATCGATTGTTTCTGTTGTGTCACATGTGCATGGGCGAGCTGCTGTTCCAGATCTTGAATCCTGTTTCGTAGTTCGAAGATCTCCTCTTGTTTTTGTGCTTCCAATGCAGATCGTGCAGCGGATATTTTCGCACATTCGGAGAGGATATATTCCTCTGTCTGCTTCTGTTTTTCACTCTGCTGTGCTGCTTCTTTTATAAGCGCATCTCGCTCAATACGCCATGCGGCTTCGGCTTTCTGTTGAATGCTGGTTTTTGTCGCAAGCTCCTCTCCCAAACGTTCCAGAGTGCGGGCGAGCACCGGTACAAGATGGGTTGATAGTTGTTCTTCGCTTCCATGGTCCACGATGACCATATGATCGACAATGGATGTGTGGTGGCGTACGAAGTCTGCGATACTGTCTTCTTCGTTGCAAACGAGGCTGATGGAGATGATCTTCATGCTGAAAAAATTATGCAAGAGGAGAAAGATACACCGGCTTCAATGCTATAGCGAGTCTTGTTCTGTTATGATGCTCCTTCATGGTTCTTGTTCTTCCACGATCGCTCTTCTTTCATATCCCGAAAACAGGTGGATCGTGGGTGCGCACCGCGATTGAAAACGCAGGGATCCCGACTCGGCAAGTACATGACAAACATTGGGAACCAGGAAAATTTTTCGAGACAGAGGATGGGAGAGCATGCATGTCTGATGGAGTCTTTACGTTCAGCTTTGTTCGACATCCCCTCACATGGCATCAGTCCTTTTGGGGTTTCTGCATGGATGGGAACTGGAAATACTCGAATGCATGGCATACGACGTTCTGTGCATCCGGGTATTTTGACGTCTATATGCGCAATAAACTCTGTCGAGACTCTGGACGCGTATCCAAGATCTATAAAGAATTCACCGCTGATGTCCGCACGCCACTTCACTTCATCGGCAGACAGGAATCCCTTGTGGATGATCTCGTAAAGGCGCTTCAGCTTGCCGAAGAGGATTTTGATGAAGAAAAGCTCCGTGCGACGCCCATGGAGAATCAGGGCGGAAGTCTTCCTCGCTGGAAAAAATTCTGCACGTACACGCCGGAACTGGAGGAGGAAGTGCGGGAGTCGGAACGATGGGCGATGGAGATGTTTGGATATATATAACATATTCATAAACGCATGATTCCAGTGTCAATATATACGGATAAGACAGTCGGGAAACAGACACTCGATCTCTGTGTCATGATCCCATACTTCAATCCGGCGGGATATACGGGAGCCATCAGACGTTACTTGTCTTGTACGGAGTCTCTGCAACGCCAGAGGGTGCCGTATTATACGGTGGAAGTGGCTTTGAAAGATCGGGAATTCGAGCTGGAAGCGTCAACAAATATTCTGCAGTTGCGTTCAGCCGATTGTCTCTGGCATAAAGAAGCCGCATTGAATGCACTGTTGCAACATATACCCCCACACTATACGTTCATAGCATGGATCGATCGCGACGTTCTGCTATTGAATGATGATTGGCCGCATCAGACAACCAAAGCTCTGGAACGATATCGTGCAGTGCAACTTTTTGAGCACATGCAGGATCTTGGACCGAACGGAGAAGTCATGCAGGAGAATAATGCAGCTATGGCTGCGTACGCAAAAGGAATCGATCTGGTGGATGTAAGATATCCCGGCGGCGCATGGGCGATGCAACGAAGCTTGCTCGAACGATACGGTCTTTTTGATCTTGCTTTGGTGGGCGGAGGCGACATGCTGTTTTTGCAGGCTTGCATCGGATTTCTGGACATGCATCGACTGTGGCCTGCTTATTTCAATGAGCAGATTCGTGAGCACTTTTTGTATTGGTCGAAAACAATGCACCACGCTGTGCGTGGCGTCGTGGGAAATATTTCCGGCACGGCGCAACACCTGTGGCACGGAAAACGAACAGATCGTTACTATCAGAAACGCCATATCCTGATTGCCGATCTGGAAATCACTCGTGATCTTTGCCGAAATGCGGACGATTTGTGGGAATGGACATCATCCGCCAATCGGCAAATGCGTGAAGCAGTCACCCGATATTTTTTCTGCCGGGCAGAGGGTGTTCCAACCATCACGCCGGCTTTGTTCAAGCGGGAGAAATGAATGCGTGAATTGATCGGATAGTACCATCTGTGCTATCAATGGCTCCATGATGAGAACAGGTATCTTCATCGGGCGTTTCCAGCCTTTCCATGAAGGACACAAAACGTGTGTCGAGAAAATTTTGGAAGAACGCGATCGCTGCATCATCCTCGTGCGCGATACGGAAGCGACGGAGAAAAATCCTTTTGATGCGGCGAAACGCACGGCAATGATTCGTGCGTATTTTCCAGATGAATCCAAAGTCAGCATTATGTACGTTCCCGATCCCGGAGCGGATTTGTCCGTCTATATCGGGCGCGATGTCGGCTACGAATTCATCCAACTCGATGCGCAGACGGAGAAGATTTCCGCAACCGATCTGCGCAGGAAACTCTACGAAGAAGCGGGGAAAAAATATGACAAAGATGCTCCGCAGAAAGTCCGATGAGTCAGCAGTTTCCCATCATCTGGCTCACGGGAAATTCCGGCGCAGGAAAGACAACGCTTGCCGAAAGTATACGGCAATATTTTCGTGAGCATCCCACCGCTCCATTCCTTCTGCCATATCCTCTCGTTCTTGACGGTGATGAGATGCGCGAAACGATCTCACGTGATGAAGGATTTTCCCCCGAAGACCGTCGTAAACACAATCTGCGCATCGCGCGACTGGCAAAACTGTTCCAGTCTCATGGGTTTCTTGTGATTGTTGCCGTCATTGCCCCCTTCGAATGCGTTCGTCGCGAAATCGACGTGCTGTGCGATCCGCGATGGATTTATGTGAAAAGAAGCGGTCTTGAATCCCAGGACTGTCCTTATGAGGAACCCGAAAGTCCCGATCTTGTCATCAATAATGATATTCTCTCCATCGAGGATGCGCGTATACAATTGCTCGCATACCTTTTGCCTTGTGCTCATGCACATCGTGAAAGTGTATGCGTGGTATCGCATTCGGGGACTCCATGACTCTGCTCAAAATCCATCACTCGATCTTTGAGTAAATACCCATTCAGGGCACTACGAATGTATGCCTCTGTTTCGGTTTCGCTCACTTTGTGCTTGCGGAAGATGGTTCGTATATTGCTCACTTGTGTTTTGATAGGTACACAGGTGGTCAGGCGTCTGAAATCATGGTGGACGCGATAGAAATACAAGCACTCCCGAATGGCTTTGAACGTGCAACCTACTTCTGCCATTTTCCATGGAAAATCAAAATCATCACATCCGTGATCCAGATGCTCATCGATGCCGCCGGCGTCGATTCCTTTTCTTCTCCTCCAACAGAGGAGATGCTTCACAACACCTCCATGTTTTTTGAAATCTTCCAAACGGAATTCTTTGCTCTCCATGATGGGGGTACGGATACGACTTCGTGAATCGATGAATTGCCGCGAGGAGTGAAAAAAGTCGACGCCCGGAAATTCCCGGATGAAGCGTTGTAGCGTTTCGATCGCATGGAGAGCGAATGTATCGTCACTCAACAGTATGCAAACATACTTCGTTTCCGCGTGGTGCATCGCCGTATTGATCCCCCCTCCGAGACCGCGTCCTTTATTTTGTAGAAGATGAATCTGCGGATGGGCATAGGATCGTATGATATCCGAAATCTTCTGCGGAGTGTCGTGATCTATGACAATGAAAAACAGCCAATCCGCAGAGGACTGATGAATGACTGATTCGATTGCCTCACGAAGAAATTGTTCCTTCTGGTCTTTGCATGTCATAAGAATCCCGATGATGGACGTACGATGCACATGGCGGGAGCCGATGGCTTCTCCCAGCTTTTTACCGGCGTCGAACAGAAACCTGTAGAATTCGCGGCGCGGCGGAAGCGTCGGGGGATTGTCATGTCTTGTCTTTTGCAGAAACCCGGCATGTGCCCGTCGTACACGCACGGCATACAAACCGTGAAGATACCCTAACCGCATGAGCCCAAAAACGGTGTCCTTGTTTCGGTGATACACCACCGCGCGCGGCTCGTAGAGGAAGCAATACCCTGCTTGGAAGATTCTCCAAGAGAGGTCGACGTCTTCACATCGGGGAAATGCTTCATCAAATCCTCCTCTTTCCGTAAGGACGGATGTTCTGGATGCCCAGTTTGCAGTGATCGCATACGGAGGATGAAATGTATGAATTGCCGCTGCGTGGTCGAAGAGATGTTCGCTCCACTTTCCAATGGAATTGCACGGCGTTTTTGCGAGAATTTTCCCTCCGACGACGCCGATCCTTTCATCATGAAGAGGGGCGATAATGCGCCGTAACCATTGCCTCTCGACCATGCAATCTGCGTCCGTAAAGGCGATCACATCACCTGTCGCATGCCAAAGTCCCCGGTTCCTCGCCGCCGAACGGCTTTTCCAAGGTTCTTGTAGTATTCGGATATCATTCCGGTATCGAAAGAGAGCGGCTGGCGTCTCATCTGTGGAAGCATTCTCCACGACGATGATTTCCAGATGTTCCTTGGGATAATCAAGATTCAGAAGAGATTCGATGCACTCCGCAATGGTATGTTCAGCATTATGGACAGGGACGATAATCGACGCTCTTGGAAGAAATGACATAGGTTGACGGAATGTATCCAGCGTGATGGTATACTTGCCGCTTCTTGTTCCCAAATATATGAAGGAATCTCTCGTTGTGTGTTTGCTCTTTTTTGAGAGAATCGATCAGACGTTGGAGTGTCTGCAAAGCTTCCTTTTTTCGAACATCCGAATTGTTATTCTTAATAATGGCAGCAGCAGGGGGAATCGGGAAATTTTGGAGAATTTCTGCTCTCGTTTCCACAATATCGACCTGTATGATGCACCCGAAAATCTCGGTGTTGCCAGAGGAAGAAATGAGCTTCTCGCGCGTACGAGCGAACCATGGCTTCTTTTTGTGGATAGTGACATCGTCGTACGGACGCCGGATTGGCTTGAGGTATTTCATCGGCATCGCCGCGCTGCACCCGAAACGGAGGTGATGGTGCCGTGTATGTTCAATGTCCATGAGGGTCGATACAACGGGTATGGGAGTGTGCGCATAGAAGGAAAACGACTCATTCGCGAGCACGACGATCGGGGATCGATCAACTTTTTTCCCGGCGGAGCCGCTTTCGTTCGTCGCAGTCTCTTTGCGCGTCTGGGGCCTTACGATCCTGTCATGTTTGTCGGCGATGAGGATGTGGAATTGGCTGTGCGGGCATTGCGGCTCCATGCACCCATACGCGGCAGTCTCATTCATGATATCGAGTTCCACCATGCGCATCGGGCTGTGACAACTGCTGATGATCAATATGCGGCTCTTACTCGTTATGACAAACTATTCCTTCTATACTCACACCTGCACCTGCAGGCGAAGCATGATATTGTATATGATGCTGGGTGGATGCATTGGGCAGAGGAGCAGATGCGCTTGATGAGAGTCATGGACCTCGTAACCGCTCGATGACCTGTTCTTTTTCCATTGTTCCCAAAAACCATCCCACCTGCGGACCACTCGTACGTCCGAGGAACAGTTGGTAGAGCGGTTGAAAGAGTGCTTCGGGAGCGATGCCAGTTTGTTCTTTTACTGCGTGAATGGTTTTGTGAATGGTTTTTCCATTCCAATGGGAAAGATTCGATAGGGCATCTATGAGTTTTGACAGCGCAGCTTTCTGGTCATCATCGAGTTCCAGATCAGATGGCGGTGAATCGAGGATGGTAAATTTATACTCATCAGGTGCATACCCCTCTAACCAGAGTCGCACATAGTGTGCACGTTCATCGAGTTCTTGTTTTTCATGTTCTGTCAGCGGAGACTCTTTCAGTTTTTCTGCTTCTCCTTCCAGGTTCAAGTGAGGCATTTGCAATACAAAACTCATCACGGAAAAGCGCATCTGCCAGAGGTCTTTCGGTTCACGGAACGGATCAAGTTGGCAGAGTTGAAATGTTCGCGCGAAGTCGGGATCCGGTTCCGGATGCCGCTTAAAGTAGTGATCGGCGAGACGATCGTACTCATCGAAGAGATTGGGGATGGTGTTACCATGAGGATCAAAATCAATCGGGTGATTCGGTTGTTTGCGCATCAGAAGAAGCTTCAGGAGATTTGGCGGCAGAAGATGTGCAATTTCTTTGGAACTTGCACCAAGCCCTGTACTGGCACTCATTTTCTTTCCGGCGATAGTGAAAAATTCATACGGGATATTGAAGGGTGGTTCATAGTGAAAAACCTCTCGCGCAAGATGTTCGCCAACATCGCGTGATCCTCCCGCAGCGGAATGATCTTTGCCACATCCTTCGATGTGCACGCCGAGTATTTTCCATTTTGCGGGCCATTCCACTTTCCATGCAAGTTTTCCGTTTCCATTGAAAGGACTGATCTCTCCTTCGTATTCGCATCCTTCTGCCCATTTCACAAGGTCTTTTTTGCAGACATAGTGCACGATTTCTTTTTTCACATCCCATGATATGACTTGCGTGGTCCCGATCTTGCCGCACTTCTCACAGACAACCTGCAGCGGATACCAATCATCGGGTTTTACGCTCCCACTTACTTCCTTATAAATTTTTCGAATATCTTTGGCACCATCGAGCGCTTCACGGATCACTTCGTTGAACTTTCCTTCCTTATAAAGCGGGCGCAAGTGGTAAAAGTGAATCGGCAGTTTCAGACTGTTCACCACATCGACAAATTCTTCTCCAAAGACCATCGGATAATTTTGCGTCTTAATCTCATAGCTAGGAACTCTGTACAACGGCTCCCCCATATGTTTCCTATAGTTCTTTTGATCGACGTATGCAGGGAGAGAGTCCATCGGATCGAAGTCATTGAGTTCAAATTGAAAGGTGTTTTTGATGTCATAAAATTCAAGTATTTGGGCGATGAGTCCGTGGATGACGACGCCGCGCAGGCTCCCGATATGGACGCGCCCGGAGAGCGTCTTCTCATCGCGAATCAAAAGCGGCGTTTTGCTGCTTATTTCTGTCGAAAAACGCCGTTGTATTTCCTCGACAATGCGGTCGGCCCAGATCATGGCATAGAGGATAGCAGTGTTTCATCCGCTGCCTCCAGTGTCCATTTCGAACATTTACGCTCCAAAATCGTTGACATCTCTTTATTTTGATCTTTACACTACCCCTTCGAACGACTCACGTTCTCTTATTCTGCTGTCTTCTATGACAAAGCAGAATTTTATTTCAATGAACCTCTGAGCTATGAACCCCGGATTCATTGCCAAAAAAATCGGCATGTCGCGCGTCTTCTTAGAGAGCGGAGAGGCGATTCCTGTGACCTATGTTCAGATGGAGCCTCACATCGTTGTACGCACGAAACATGCTGAAAAAGACGGTTATAATGCTGTTGTTTTCGGTGTCCGGCCCCGCACGTTCAAAAGCCGAAAAGGAAAAGAACACACGCGTTTTCGCAAACAAAAGGAATGGAAAGTGGATTCTCTTGATGGCTTTTTAGCGGGAAAGCAGATGCAGAGCGATCTGTATCCGGAGAAAGGAGCAATGGTGACCGTTGTGGGATTTTGTAAGGGGAAAGGGTTTCAGGGAGTGGTGAGGCGGTACGGTTTTCGGGGAGGTCCTGCTTCTCATGGCTCGCATCATCATCGCGAACCCGGTTCCGTTGGTATGAAAGAATCTCCGGGCCGTGTCCTGAAAGGAAAAAAGATGCCCGGACATATGGGAGGACAGCAGTGTACGTTGCATCATCGTCCTATTGTTCTGTGCAACAAGGAAAAAGGACTCATTGCAATTAAGGGGCAAGTACCCGGTCCCAATGGGGCATATGTTTATATCACTCCCGAAACATTCGCATGAAGATTGATGTCTACACGAGCTTGGGCACAAAAAAAGGAACGCATGACCTTCCTGTTTCTATCTTTGAAGCGGCAGTGAATGAGGGGTTGATGCATCAGGCGTTGGTGAGACAGCAAAGCAATCGCAGACGATCGACTGCACACGTCAAAAATCGTTCCGAAGTGGAGGGATCCACGGTAAAATTGTATCAGCAGAAAGGCACGGGGCGTGCGCGAAGAGGATCCGTACGTTCTCCTCTTCTGCGAGGAGGGGGAAAAGCATTCGGAGCGCGAAAGAACAGGAATTTCACGAAAGGTATGCCAAAAAAGATGCGTCGCTCCGCGCTTCGTTCCTGTCTTTCTGTTCAGGCAAAACGGGGGAGTATCGTGGGTCTGGAAGACTATCCTGAAACAATCAAAACCAAGGCGGCGTTTGATCTGCTTAAAAAACTCCCGGTGGATCTTGGGAGAAGCATCCTTTTCGTGACTGCCGAAAAACACCGTGCTCTGTCTGTATCCGCGCGCAATATTCCGGGCGTGAAGACGATAACGGTGGCATATCTCAATCCCGAAGATGTTCTTGGAGCATACCACATTGTGTTTCTGGTGGATGCCTTGAAGAAGATCGAGGAAGTTCTTGCATAACCTATCACCTATGCCTCATTCTCGCATCATCCTCGGCCCCGCATTCACCGAAAAAACGGAACGTCTGAAAGGTCAGAATGTCTTCACGATTCGCGTGGCAAATGATGCGGATAAGCTCACGGTGAAGCGCGAACTGGAACGATTGTACGATGTGCGGGTCGACAGTGTGCGCGTGATACGTGTTCCATCAAAGACACGCCTGATCGCTCGGGGAAGAACAATGGAAAAGCGCAAACCATGGAAAAAAATGTTTGTAACTCTTTCTTCCGAAAGCAAGCCTCTTGATCTCGCCGCTTTCCGCTAACCCCATCCCATGCCTATCAAAAAGTGTAAACCAACGAGTCCCGGGAGACGCCAAATGACGATTGCAGATTTTTCCGGTTTAACCAGAAAGAAGCCAGAAAAATCTCTGACGAAGGGAAAAAAGCGTGTGTCCGGTCGCGACAGTGCCGGACGAGTTTCCATACGACGACGCGGAGGCGGACACAAGCGCCGTTACAGGGACATTGATTTCCATCGTGCAGATAAGGCCGGCGTCCCCGGTGTCATTTCTGCTCTGGAATATGATCCCAACCGTTCTGTGCGCATCGCACTTGTGCAGTATCGTGACGGCGAGAAACGATATATTCTTGCACCCGAGCAGCTCGCAGTCGGTGATACGGTTATCTGTGCCGATCGGACGAAGGTGCGCACAGGTAATCGCATGCAAATGCAGAATATTCCCGTAGGATACAAGATTTACAATATCGAATCGCAATCCGGGAAAGGGGGACAAATGGTGAGATCCGCAGGAACGAGCGCGACGCTCATGGGATTTGATGGCATGTATGCTATCGTCCAGCTTCCAAGCGGAGAAGTGCGCAAAATTCGCAAAGAATGTGCAGCGAGTATTGGAACATTGGGGAATGCCGAGCATAATCTGGTGGTTATCGGTAAAGCCGGTCGTATGCGCTGGCTTGGTCGGCGTCCCAAAGTTCTCGGTAAATCCATGAATGCCGTTGATCATCCTCATGGAGGAGGAGAAGGACACAGCCCTATTGGCTTAAAGAAAGGGCCGCGTACTCCATGGGGAAAACCCGCGCTTGGAGTGAAAACACGACACAGGAAAAAGCCGTCCACAAAACTCATTGTTCGTCGTCGCATCCGCAAGCGCAAAAAGAAGTAAGAATCCCTATCACCTATCACCTTCACCTATGTCTCGCTCACTCAAAAAAGGCCCTTACATTGATCTTCGTCTTCAGAAGAAGGTGATGGTCATGGCGGAGAAAGGTGAAAAAAAAGTGATCAAGACATGGGCACGGGACTGTGATATTGCGCCGGAGTTTGTCGGATTCACCTTCGCTGTTCATAATGGCAAAGAATTTATTCCGGTCTACGTTACGGAACAAATGGTCGGACATAAATTGGGGGAATTCTCGTGGACGACCAAGTTTAAAATACATGGTGGGAAGATGGCAGAAGCACAAACAAAAGGAGCCCCCGTCTCCGCCACCGTCCCCGTTCCCAAGCGTTCATGAAAGCTCATCTCACATCCGTGCGCATTGCTCCCAAGAAGGCGAATCTTATAGCCGCTATGATTCGCGGAAAGACGCTTCACGAAGCACAGGAGCTGCTTCGATGTACGAATAAGCGTGCCGCCCGTATTCTGGAAAAATTGCTTCGTTCGGCACAGGCGAATGCCGAACATAACGAAAAGCAATCATCGAGCATGCTCGTTGTTCGCACGGTGATCGTCAATCAAGGAAGCGCGTACGTTCGCAGCGTGCCGCGCGCCCGCGGGCGCGCCCGCCCGATTCGAAAGTTTTTGAGTCATATCAGCGTGATGCTTGGAGTACGAGAGGATGATACAACATTCCCTTCATAATCATGGGTCAAAAAGTCAATCCCAATGGCATTCGTATTGGCATCACGCACTCGTGGCCCAGTCAATGGTTTGCGCAGCGCAGAAAGTACCGAAATTTTCTTCTGGAAGATGTTCGCATAAAACGCTATATCCGAGCGAGATTGCCCGATGCGGGAATCAGTCAAATCGAAATTGAACGCAGTAAGAAGGTCTCCATCGTGATCCATACGAGTAAACCCGGTATCATTATTGGAAAACAGGGAGCGGCAATCGAGGAATTGCGCAAAGATATTGAGAGAGAGTTCGGTGCGAGCGTGACAATCGATATTCGGGAAGTGCGCAACCCCGAGGCGGACGCCGAATGTATTGCCGAGACTGTTCAGGGACAAATCGAACGTAGAATGCCCTACCGTCGTGCAGTGAAGATGTCTATCGAAAAAGCGATGCAGGCGGGAGCGATGGGAGTGAAAATCACCGTTTCCGGTCGTTTGAACGGTGCGGATATTGCCCGTTCGGATCTCTTCAAGAACGGCAACATTCCTTTGCAGACACTTCGTGCGAATATCCAGTACGCACGGCGCCACGCACGCACCAAGTACGGAACGATCGGGGTTCAAGTGTGGGTCTATAAAGGAATGGTCTTCAAGAAAATAGAGCACGTTCAATCTTCTGCCGACCTACTCGTCAATGCTTGAACCTAAAAAAATCCATCGGCGCAGACAACATCGTCGCCGCAGCGCCTGTAAGGGTACGGCAGGACGAGGAACACGCTTGGCGTTTGGGTCGTATGGTCTCAAGGCAATGACGGGTGGCGAACTGACGGCGCGCCAAATTGAAGCCGCCCGTAAGGCGATTACCCATACGGTGCAACGTGGCGGCAAAATCTGGATTCGCGTTTTTCCTCATACGCCTGTCACGAAGAAAGCCGCAGAAGTACCCATGGGACAGGGAAAAGGTGCGCCAGAATATTTCGCTATTTCCCTCCAACGTGGCACAGTCGTATTCGAAATGGATGGTGTCCCGGAACATGTTGCTCGCGAGGCGTTGCGGCGTGCCGGACATAAATTACCTCTGAAGACGCGTGTCATTGTCCGTTCCAGACTGCCCTAAATTTATTTTCTCTATGGCTTCTTTACGCGAATTACGGGCAATGGAAACACAAGAGCTTTTGCGGGAGGCAGAGGCGCTTTGGAGAAGTCTCCAGAAAACACGCATAGAAATTGCTCTTTCGAAGGAGAAAAATACGTCGAAATGTCGCCGTTTCCAACGAGAGCATGCTCGTATTTGTGCTATTTTACGTGAAAAAAATCCTCAAAATGAGGGAAAAAATGGTAAATTGCAGATGAGAAACAAAAGTCGTATGATATCATCATCTTCGTTATGATCACGAAGCGCGGTATTGTCAGTGGCACAAAAATGACAGGCACGGTGACTGTGACCGTTCATCGTCATAAGTCTCATTCGCTGTATCGAAAGCAGTATCGGGTCAGCACGAAGTTTTTGGTGGATCCGGCCGGATTCGACGTCGGCGTCGGCGATGAGGTGGAGATGTCCGAGTGTCGTCCCATCAGTAAGCGCAAATATTTCAAGATTAGTAAAATCATCAAATCAGCGCCGCGCACGGATGATGTCCGGGAGGAGGAGGAAGTGAAAGAGGCGATGCATCGGCGAGTACAGGAAACGAAAGAGACCAATCCTTTTCTATGATCCAGCCACAAACATATCTTCGGGTTGCCGATAACACGGGAGCAAAGAGCGTCATGTGCATCTGCGTTCTTGGCGGAACACGTCGCCGCTACGCGCATGTGGGTGATGTTGTGATTGTGTCGGTCAAGGAAGCAGAACCGCGAGGCACGGTGAAGAAGAAGGCTGTGGAGCGTGCGGTGATAGTCCGAACAAAATCCATGATTCATCGCAAAGACGGAACAGGAGTGCGTTTTGGGGACAATGCCTGTGTCATTGTGCAGAAAGACGGCATGCCCAAAGGCACGCGTATCTTCGGTCCTGTCGCGAAAGAATTGCGCGGAAAGGGATATCAAAAAATTATTTCTCTTGCTCCGGACGTTCTATGAAAATCCGTGTCGGCGACAGCGTCGTCATCATCACCGGCAAAGACAAGGGAAAGGTGGCACAGGTGCTTCGCGTATTTGCAGACGACAATCGTCTCATTGTGGAAGGGGCAAACATGCGCACAAAACACATTCGCAAAACCCCCCAACGTCCCGGAGAACGCATCCGTTACGAAGCATCCTTGCATGCGAGTAATGTCATGATCATCGATCCAAAGACGAAAAAGCGCAGCAGAATTCGCTTTGACGATGAAGCCGGAGGAAAAAAATTGCGTGTCGCTGTCCGAAGCAGCGAACCTCTGGATGTACGCGGAGTAAAACGTGTTTCTAAAAAAGAAACGCCAAAGCTCCCCCGGTCATCTGTGAAGGATACATCTTCTTTTGAAGAAGAAGAGAAGGACACGACTCGTTCCATGATTGATAAAAGGAAAGAAATTGATAAGAGCAGCGGCCAGTCGCATTTTCAGCATTCTCGTGGTTCGTAACTATGGCTCATCTATCCTTACATGACAGGCTTCGTGGTCCGATTGCACAGTCTCTGCAGAAGGAACTGTGCATAGAAAACCGTCACGCATTGCCACGTATGGAAAAAGTAGTTGTGAATGTGGGGATCAATAAGTCCAAACTGGATGGAAAAGAGATGTACGAATACATTTCAGAATCTCTTGCCACGATTACCGGACAGAAACCCAAGTATTGTCCATCCCGCAAAGCCATTTCGAATTTCAAAATCCGCGAAGGAGCGATTGTGGGTGTCATGGTAACGCTACGGGGAAAGCGTATGGAGGATTTTGTTGATCGATTGGTGAGTTATGCTCTCCCCCGCATACGCGATTTTCGCGGTCTTCCCGGCAAGTTTGATCGTCAAGGAAATTACGCAATCGGCATTGTCGATCATTCGATCTTTCCGGAAATCCCTCCTCCCGATACACAGAAAATTTTTGGCATGCAGGTCCAATTTTGCATGCGCGCACGGAATGAAACCCAATCAAGAGCGCTTTTAAAGCAGATTGGCGTTCCTTTCCGTCCATCCTGACTCTCATCTACCGCATACCATCTATCACCTATACTCTATACTCTATGGCTCGTCTTGCAATCGTCGTCAGTCAACAGAAGAAGCTCCGGCAGTATCTGCTGGATAAGGCCGCGGGGCGAAAAATACGTTTCCCCACGCGGATGTATAACCGATGCAATCTGTGCGGTCGGCGGCACGGCTACATGCGATTCTTCAGTATCTGCCGCATTTGCTTCCGCGAACTTGCCAGCAATGGCGAAATTCCCGGCATCACGAAATCCTCCTGGTAGTTCACCACCTCATCAATGACGTTCGTCAACGACCCCATCGCGGATCTTCTCACACGCATGCGCAATGCGCAATCGGCGCGTCGTACGCAAACTCGCGTGCCATGGTCTTCGATGAAAGAACAAATCTGCGCACTTCTTGTGCGTGAACAATGGATTTCAGAAGTGCAAAAAGAAGGCGAGGGAATCTATCAGGAGCTTGTCATTCGCTTTCATCCTGAAAAGAAACTCGAACTGAAGCGCGTCAGCAAGCCCGGTTGCAGGCAGTATGTGAGTGCTGCGAATGTGAAACCGGTGCGGCAAGGGTTTGGTATCGCGGTTCTCACAACCAGCAAAGGCGTCATGACAGACCGAGAAGCGCGCAAGCAGAAGGTTGGCGGCGAAGTTCTCTGTACCATTTTCTAATCCTATAACCTACTCATGTCCCGTATTGGAAAAAAATCAGTGGCTCTCCCTTCCGGTGTCACAGTCGAGGTGAAAAACGGCGCCGTGCATGTGTCGGGACCGAGAGGAGAATTGACGTATAGACACCTTCCTTGCGTGCGCATTATTGCCGAAGGTGGAGAAGCGCGTGTAGAGCTTATAGAACAAACACGGGAGGGAAGTGCGTTTCATGGTCTCACCCGTTCGCTCCTTGCCAACATGGTCCATGGTGTGCATGAAGGGTATGAGAAACAACTTGAGCTCATTGGTGTTGGATATAAAGCGCAGGTACAGGGAAAGAAAATCACGTTGCATTTGGGCTTTTCCCGCCCCATCGAGTTTCCTATCCCCGAGGGAATAGAGGTTTTTCAGGATGAAAAAAATAAGAATATTCTTATTCTGCGCGGCATCGATAAGCAACTGATCGGCCAGACCGCATCGGCAATACGCGCGTTTCGTCCACCAGAGCCATATAAAGGAAAGGGCATTCGCTATGTCGGCGAACATGTGCGGCGCAAAGTTGGAAAAACCGCTGCTGCAAAATCTTCATAATCTTTATGTCTGCACAGAGAGCTCATGATCATCGGCTGCAGTGCAAGAAAAGGATTCGTTCACGGATCCATGGAACGGCTTTGCGTCCGCGATTGAGTGTGTATCGGTCTCTTGTACAAATATCCGCGCAACTTATTGATGACGAATCCGGAAAAACACTTCTCATAGCTTCTTCCAAAGAGGCGAAAGCACCATTCACTGTCGCAGGAGCGAAGCAAGTGGGTGTCCTTCTTGCAAAGAAGGCGAAAAAAATCAAAATAACGTCTGTCATCTTCGACAGAAATGCGTATAAGTATCATGGAAGAGTGAAAGCACTGGCCGACGCAGCGCGCGAAGGCGGACTCCAATTCTAATTCCTCTTTCCATCCAACTTACCTACAATATTCACTTTACCCTCCTTACCCATAGCAAAGACTTCCCGCCCAGATAGGCAAAGACGCGATCGTCGTGAACCATCGGAATTCGCAGAGACGACGCTGTCCGTTGACCGCGTGACGCGTGTGGTGAAAGGAGGAAGACGTATGCGCTTTCGTGCCGTTGTTGTCGTGGGTAATCGCAAAGGAAAAGTGGGCATTGGAACCGGAAAAGCAAATGAGGTGCAGGCTGCCGTGCAGAAAGCGACCAAACACGCCAGGCGTGCAATGATGACGGTGCCTCTTGTTGGCGGGACTATTCCGCATGAGACCGAGGTCAAATTCAAGGCGGCAAAATTGCGTCTCCTTCCCGCTGCGCCGGGAACGGGCATGATTGTCGGAGGATCTCCTCGCATTATTCTGGAACACGCCGGCGTGAAGGACATTTTGAGTAAGCGCTACGGCACGACCAATGCGCTTGTCAATGCCCAAGCCCTGATGAAGGCACTGAAGACATTGCGACAACCGAAGTGATATTCCCCCTCTTATGTCTACGCATCTTGTGCCACTGCGTGATGGAAGAGTTGTTGAAATTGAGCGGCGTGGAAAGGAAGGGGGAGAGCCTGTGTACTATCTTCATGGGATTCCCGGTTGTGGTTATGAAGTGATTGTGGGCGAAGATTTCGCTAAGAAGCTTGATATGGAACTCTTCGGCGTCAGTCGTCCGGGAATCGGACAGTCGACATTTTGCAGAGAATGGACAGCAAGGGATTGTCCGAAGGATCTGGCGCAGTGCGCGGACTATTTTGGTCATGACCGGTTTTCTCTTCTTGCACAGTCCGGTGGATCTCCCTGTGCGGTTGCAAGTGCCGCTCTCTTGTCTTACAGAGTGAAAATGATGACCTTGGTCAGTGGCATGGCGCCGATTCAGAAACCGGGCGTGCTTTCCCGCATGCGGTTTTTTCAAAGGATGTTTATGACTGTTGCCGGACGTTGCCCCCCGTGCGTAACGGAATACAGCGTGCGGCGATTACAAAAGAAACTTATGAATGGCGAAGATGGTCCGCGTTCCTGTATTGATGAGATCAATGCGGGAATGCCTCCGATAGATGCTAAAGTTTCCAGCCGTCCGGAAATGCGCGAACTCCAGAAACGTCAGCTTATCGATGCCGTTCGGCAGGGGACGCGTGGCATTGTTCAGGATATTATCAATCTGGCATTGCCATGGCCGGTATCAGCAAAATGTGTGACCGTCCCGACCGATATATGGCATGGGCGTGAGGATCGGACAGTACCGCCGCTTTGCGCGACGTATCTTTCCCGTGACATGCCCCATGCAGAGATCATTCTGGTTCCCGGACAGGGGCACACCTTGCTCGTAGAGAAGATCGGGGAGATTTTGACGGAGATGCAGACGAAGATCAGGTTAGGGATATAAAAAGAAGGTTCGTCAGGTATTTGGGTATTGTGGGTAGAGGATTTTTCGCTTACTATTGGGCTCCAATGCTTCACACTCTCAAACCTTCTTCCGGCTCCAAGAGACTTCGCAAGCGTGTGGGAAGGGGAAACAGCGCCGGAGGAGGAACGACGGCGGGGAGGGGAACCAAAGGGCAACATGCGCGTACCGGAAAAGGCAGGCGCCTTGGTTTTGAGGGAGGGCAGACGCCTCTGATTCGCAGGCAGCCAAAACTTGGTGGATTTCGAAGCCCGAATCGGAAAGAATATGAAGTGGTGAATTTGGATGTTCTTGAACAGGTGCTCGATACAGGTGCATATGATACGGATGCTCTTCGAGAAAAGCGTCTCGTCTGCACAAAGAAACCGGTGAAAATTCTTGGATCGCGAGGAACAATCAAGAAAAAATTCACATTCACCGTCGATGCGGTATCGAAGGGAGCACGGGAAGCGATTGAGAAAGCGGGAGGAACAGTCATTGTAAAAAAGAGGACATAGCTTCCTCGTATGGTATGTTTACGTATCTCCGTCAGCTCTGGCACACCGAAGATCTGCGTCAACGCATCCTCTTCGCCTGCGGTATACTTCTTCTCTATCGCGTTGCCGCGCATATCACGATTCCGGGTGCGGATCCGTACGCGTTGCAACAATTCCTAACAGCGCGGGATGGAGGGGGGATTTTGGGAGTCTTCGCTGCGCTTACAGGCGGTGCGATTGATAATTTTTCCGTGATGCTTCTGGGGCTTGCTCCGTACATTAATGCATCGATCATCATGCAGCTCTGTACGGTTATTTTTCCAAAACTTGAATCGCTTGCAAAAGAAGAAGGAGTACAGGGACAACAGCAGATAAACAAATATACACGATGGCTCACGTTTCCTCTCGCCTTCATTCAGAGTTACGGATTTTTGATTCTTCTCAATCGTAGCGGAGTCGATCTTGTGTCGATTGCGTTCCCGGAAGTGCTTGGTCCGATGCTCTTTGTCACGACAGGATCTCTGATTCTTATGTGGTTTGGAGAACTTATTACTGAAAAGGGAATCGGTAATGGTATCTCTCTCATCATCTTTGTGGGGATTGTGTCCGAGATCCCCGCGCGCATGAGCGCGATTCTCTTTGCAGGAGAAGGAAAAATGGGGGCATTTTTCCTTTTTGCCGCACTCTCTCTCGCCCTGCTTGTTGTCATTGTTCTTTTCACGGATGCCCATCGTCTTATTCCGATCACCTATGCCAACCAGGGGGCGGGAAGGGGGGTGCAGGGGAATATTCCCATTCGTCTGAACCAAGCGGGAATGATTCCCATCATCTTCGCGATTTCCCTCATCACGCTTCCGGCAATCCTTGCCCAGCTTCTTGCGACAGCGCCGCGTTTTCAAGGATTCGTAAGTTTCATAAATCTCTACCTGAATGCGACCAGTCCCAGCATCGTCTATATGTTTGTCTATTTCCTGCTGGTTCTCGTGTTTACATATTTTTATGTGTCGGTCACGTTTCAACCAGAAAAGGTGGCGGAAACCATTCAAAAGCGCGGCGGGTTCATCCCCGGCGTGCGTCCCGGAAAACACACGGCGGAGATCCTTGCGAAAACCAGTAATCGTCTCAATCTTTGGGGAGGAACATTCCTCGGACTCATTGCCGTCATTCCGCTCGTTTTCACGCGGTATTCTACATTGAGTACCCAAGATCTCATCATCACGGGTTCCGGAATGATTATCATAGTCGGGGTTGTCATGGAATTGATCCGTCAGATCAATGCGAGAATGTTGGCACATGATTATGAAAAACTTGTGTAAATGTTTTTTTTGTAACCTTGATTTCTCTTGTTTTGCCACTATTCAGGACGCGCACGAAGG
>MFXT01000010.1:30978-37602 GCA_001788955.1 Candidatus Peribacteria bacterium RIFCSPHIGHO2_02_FULL_49_16
TGCGCTGGGGGGGAAACGCCATACTTCGCAACAGCATTCTTTTTCTCTATTCTATAAAAGTGGATCTGCTACTTTTTGGTATTCAAGGATCGGGAAAAGGAACGCAAGCACGTCTTCTTGCGGAAGAGTTTGGGTACGTCATTTTCGAAACGGGAGCGGAGTTGAGAAAGATCATCGCATCACAGACAACACTTGGCAAAACCATTGCTTCTTATACGGACAACGGTCATCTTGCCCCGACATCAATGGTGATGGATGTTGTGCACTGCACATTGGAAACAGTGCCTCTGGATCAGAAGATTCTTTTCGATGGTATTCCGCGCAGCATGGAACAAAAAGAACAATTTGATCCGATACTGATGAGTCTGGGACGGACATTCACCGGCATTGAAATTACGTTACCCGAAGAAGAAGTATTGAAGAGATTGCTTCATCGTGCAGAGAATCAAGGGCGTACAGACGATGCATCCGAAGCATCCATTCGCCGCCGCATAGAGATTTTCCGAGAACAAACCATTCCGGTGATCGATGCGTATCGTCGTGAAGGCAAGATCGTGGAGATCGATGGACAGGGGACGGTGGAAGAGGTGTATGAGCGACTGCATAAGGTTGTAGGTTGCAGGTTGTAGGCTATTCTTGCTTCATGTCCGAATTTGAAACATTTTCCGCCTCACAAATCGCATCACTTAAAAAAGGAGGCGCAATTTTGCGTGCATGTCTTGAGAACACAGCACTGTTGGTTGAGCCGGGGATCACGACAGGAGAACTGGATATGACTGCCGAAAAGTACATCCGCGATCATGGTGGTAAGCCCGCTTTTAAGGGTTACAATGGATTTCCCGGGACACTCTGCACGTCGGTCAATGAGGAGTGTGTTCATGGAGTTCCCGGAAAGCGGGTGCTTATGGAGGGGGATATTATTTCTCTTGATTGCGGTGTGCTCTTCGACGGTCTGTATACTGACGCCTGTGTTACGCTTCCTGTTGGCTCCATTTCTCCTGGGGCCCGTCATCTTATTGCGGTTTCAGAGGAAGCCTTGGCATCGGCAATTGCGATGATTGGTCCGGGCGTGCGGATTGGCGATATTTCTTCCTGTATCGAAAAGAGTGTGAGAAAGGGGGGCGGGGGCTGCACGCCGGTTCTATCACTTACAGGGCATGGACTCGGTTCCTCACTTCATCAATTCCCCGATATCCCCAATTGGGGGACAGGGGGGACAGGCGCTTCTTTGCCAGAATATACCCTTATCGCTGTAGAACCCATTGTTTCTCTGGGAAGTAATGATGTCCGGGCGGGAGAAGATGGTTGGACTCTTTCGATTGCCGATCATGCCCTTTCTGCTCATAGCGAGCATACTATCCTTGTCATTCCGGAGGGAAATATTATTATTGCATAATAATTCAAAAAAATTGCAATACTTTCTTTCCCTTTCTTTCATAAAACAGATCCAGATGCTTGATAAAGCCTTCAAAAGGGTTGTAGAGTGCTTCGCACCCTGCGGTTTTCTTTTTCTTGTGCGTTTTTGTGGCTAAGGATGTTATAGAGCTCATCGGCATTGTGGAGGAGTCCTTTCCCAATGCCACATTCCGTATTCGCATCTTAAGCCCGGAGGCCAAGGATCACGAACTCCTCTGTCATCTTGCGGGACGTATGCGTGTGTATCGTGTACACATTCTCCCGGGAGATCGCGTGAAAGTGGAAATGACGCCGTACGATATCCAGAAAGGACGCATTACCTATCGCTTCCGTTCGGATCAGAAAATAGAATTCGCTGATTCTCCCGCCTCATAATGTCCTATCGCTTCCTTCCCACCCGTTCATGAAAGTCCGTTCCTCCGTGAAACCAATGTGTAAGGATTGTCGTCTGGTTCTTCGGCGCAGCGGCCAGAAGAAAAAAATGATTCGCCGCATCGTCTGCAAGAATCCGAAGCATAAACAACGACAGGGCTGAATCTCCTTTATCTGCTCACCTCGCTCCTCATGGTCCGTATCTCCGGTGTCATCCTCCCAAATGAAAAACGCATCGTTATCGCACTGACGTATGTGAAAGGAATAGGACAGTCACTGTCGCAGAAGATTTTGCGGGAGCTCAACATTGATCCGGGCAGCAAGACGGATGCCTTAAGTGAGGAGCAGGAGGCTCGCATTCGCGCGCGTGTGGAACAAGAGGTGACGGAAGGGGAATTGACGAGGAGGGTTTCCATGGAAATCAAACGCCTGCAGGATATCGGCACATGGCGAGGCAATCGGCACAAGCGTAAACTTCCTGTTCGTGGTCAGACATCCCGTCGGAATGCACGCACCAAGCGGGGAAAGAAACGATCAGGACTCTCCGGTCGCACAACTCTGACGAAGACATAACAACTTTTTTCCTGCAACTTCTCCCCTACAATCTCTCTTCTGACTCATGGCTGCTCCAGCAAAGAAACCAAAGGCACGAAAGAAGAAAATCAAGCGTACCCTCCCGAAAGCGCGCGTCTGTATCAGAGCGGGAGAGAATAATACGCTTGTGACAATTACAGATCTTGATGGGAATGTGCTTGGATGGTCGAGTAGCGGCTCGTCGGGTTTTGAGGGGACTCGTAAATCCACTCCATATGCGGCAAAAATTGCCGCAGAAAATGCCGTCGAAAAAGTTCGTTCTTATGGAATCACATCGGTGAATGTTGAAGTCAAAGGTCTCGGTCCCGGTCGTGAGCAGGCGATTCGCGGCATACAGACTGCGGGACTCGATCTTGATCAGATTATCGATCGCACTCCTATCCCTCATGGCGGTTGCCGACCCCCTCGGCGGCGGCGAGTGTGATTCTTTCCTCTTCACGTCAATCATGAAATATACAGGACCAAAAGCACGGCGTTGTCGTAGACAGGGAATGAACCTCTATGGTGCAGATAAGTACGACAAAATCCTCCAGCGCAAACCCTATCCGCCGGGAAAAAGTCCGCGTGCACGTTTGGGACGCCTCTCCGAATATGCCAAGCAATTGAAAGACAAACAGCGTGCGCGCGATGTCTACGGGCTCTCGGAGAAACAATTCTTCCGTACATACAAAGATGCGACGATTATGCAGGGACAAACAGGAGACAATATGAAGCAGCTCCTTGAACAACGTCTGGACAATGTGCTTTTTCGTGCGGGATTGGCGCGTACGCGCATGGAGGCGCGGCAGATTGCCGCACATGGCCATGTACTTATCAATGGTATCCGTGTGACCATTCCTTCGTATCGGTTGCGTCCGGGACAGGTGATCACTCTTCGTGATCGAAGCAAAAGATCGCCGCTCTTTGCGGAAATTCTTGAATCGCACGAAAAGGTCATCCCGCCGTCATGGATGAAGATTGACCCCAAAGAGGTGCGTATCGATATCCTCTCTCTACCCGTCGCCGATGACGCCGAACAGATTGTGGATGTGCGTCAGGTTGTGGAATTTTATTCACGAACGTAATTCTTTTTTTTTCTCTTCTTCTTTCTTCTATGCACATCATCCAGGAAGAAATCGGTCTCCCAACTTTTTCCGCAACTGCCGCGGCAGGACAGGGGGGTGATGCCCATAAAATATTTGTCATTTCTCCTCTTCCACCGGGATACGGAATGACGTTGGGCAATGCGTTGCGTCGCGCGCTTCTTTCCAGTTTGCCCGGCGCCGCCGTGACTGCGCTTCGTATGCATGGCATGCAGCACGAATACTCTGTCATGGAAGGCATGAAGGAATCTGTGCTTGATATCATGCTGAATGCCAAAGAGCTGTGCCTCAAAAAGCACAGTAAAGATCCAGAAGTGATTACTATGGAAGCAAAGGGTCCGAAGACGATCACGGCTTCCGATCTCAAAGTATCGTCCGATATTGAAGTGTTGAATCCCGATCTTGTTCTTTGTACTCTCGACAAGGGAGCGTCGGTACATATGGAGTTCACTGTCGAAAAAGGTGTGGGATACATATCGGCCAATGAACGCAATCGCAAAATGAATCAGCCGGGGCTCATGTATGTCGATGCCGTTTTCTCTCCCGTTCGTCGTGTTCGATATCACGTGGAAGCAACACGTGTGGGACAGCGAACGGATCTGGAGAAGCTTTCCATGGAAGTGGTGACCAACGGCGCTCTGACTGCCGATGAAGCGGTGCAATTTGCCAGTCAGCTCTTACAGAGCTATTTCAGCTATTTTGGGAGCGAAGAGAAGATCGAGCCGGAATTTATGGCGGACTTTACGCGTTCGAAATCTGATGATGAAGATGTTTCTCGATCCGGCGCCGGCAGCAGTTCTTCAAAGGAGAGCTACACGCCGATTGAGATCTTAAATCTCTCTCCGCGAACGTTGAACGCACTTATTAATGCCGGCGTGGGTTCCATTGAACAGCTTACAAAGTGCACGGAAACGATGCTTGGAAACTTCAGGGGATTCGGTGCGAAAGCACTGACGGAAGTCAGAACGACTCTTGCCGGACGAGGCTTGAAACTTTGCGATGATGCTTCTGACAACTAATATCTTTTTTCTTTTCTATGCGACATAAGAAGTCACGAACGCGGCTCACGCAAAAACCGGCCCATGCGCGGATGCTTCTTCGCAATCTTACAACGGCCGTGCTTCTCTACGAATCCGTACGGACGACGCATTCGCGCGCACGCGCGGTCCAGCCGATGGTTGATCGGGTCATTCACATTGCCAAAACACGCGAGCCGCGCATTGCGATTCGTTCGATCAATCAGATTGTCACTGACAGGAATGCCTGTCGCAAAGCGATAGAGGTCTATCGTGAACGATACGCCGATCGTCAATCGGGGTTCACTCACGTCAAAGCGGCAGGAAGCAGAAAGGGAGACGGGGCGAAGTTGGTGGATATTACGTTATCTCCCGTTTCTTCATGAAAACATCCACTCTCAAACCTTCGGCGCCGCGCTGGTTGATTATCAATGCAGAGGGACAATCTCTTGGACGCATTGCAACGACTGTTGCCGTTCTTCTTCGCGGAAAACACCGGGAATACTTTTCACCGCACCAAGTGTATGGCGATCATGTCATTATTCTCCATGCGGAAAAAATCGCATTTCCCGAAAAGAAATGGCATCGAAAGGTCTATTATAAGCACACCGGGCATACGGGACATCTGAAGAGAAAGACGCTGCAGGAAGCATTCGAAAAAAGTCCCCGGTGGGTCATCGAACATGCGGTGAAGGGTATGCTGCCTGCAAATCGCCTTCGAGCTGTCATGCTCAAACGCTTGCATGTTTTTGAAGGAGCAGAGCACACGTTTGCCCCTCAAAAGCCGCAGAATGTTTCGCTTGAAGGTAAAGGTCTGATCGCGGTAGAATCTACCTCCTGAATATGACTTCCTCGCGTCAATACTTCTACGGCCTTGGCAAGCGCAAGACATCCATCGCGCGGACGAAACTCTTCCCGAAAGGAAGCGGTGAAGTGGCTATAAATGGCCATGCGCTGAAGAAATATTTTTCCGGCATGGACAGTGAGAATGCCATTGCACCATTGATGCTCTTTGCAAAAGAGAACGATTTTGATGTGGAAGCAATGGTTGAGGGAGGAGGAAAGAGTTCGCAATCAGATGCCGTGCGTCTTGGGATCAGCCGCGCACTTCTCTTGAGCGATCCTGAAATGCGTCTGGAATTAAAGCGAGCGGGATTCCTGCACCGTGATCCGCGCATCAAAGAACGCAAAAAACCCGGACTCAAGCGCGCCCGCAGAGCACCGCAGTGGCAGAAACGATAAAGAGGGATTCGTAACCTTGATTTCTCTTATTCCAGCGCACGAAGGATCGTGCGCTGGACTTACCATCCCTCAACGGTGAATGATCATTTCATCCCCCAGCGCACGATCCTTCGTGCGCGTCCTGAATAAAGGAAATTTGAAAGAAATGTGGCGAAGGCAGGCTTTGCCTGCCTGTAGCCACGTGAATCTTGTCAAATAGCCATCTTCATGTAATACAAACTGGTTCCTTCCGGATTTTCCAATACGAACTGTGCATCGACGGTGGAGAGTTGAATAATCGTCCGGCACATTTTTAGAAGCATCTGGGGAGGAAGCCCCACGCCGTGCTCAAGGCATGTGGCACAGAGTCCGGCGGCGTCTTTTGATGCAATGAAACGACTGCCTTGTTCGAGAATAGAGCTCTGCAGGCATTCTTGCAGTTGAAAGACGTACTGTTCCACATACTGCTCCAGTTGTTCGATGGGCAGGTCCTGAATTTCAGGGAGCGCTTCGAGAATATCGAGATCGCTATTAATGGCATGGGCGATGCAGGCTTCGATGGACATGGGTTTTTATGGGTATGTGTGTTTTTTTAGGTAGCCAATCATTATACCAAATTTGGTGGGCAAAAACAAGACCGTGTATTAGAGTACGAACCATGAAGAGAGTTCTTGGCATTTGTATCCTGTTTTTTGCGGTGGCATTCCTTATCTATGGAAAGTCGCTCGGAAACCTCTTCGTTCGTTGGGATGACAGTTTGCTGATTTATGAAAACCCGATTATACGAGAGATATCTCGGAAGACCGTCAAAGCGGCCTTCACGACCTACGACCCGGAGCTCTATGTGCCACTGACGATGATCAGCTATCAAATCGACCATCTTCTGTGGGGAATGAATCCCTTCGGATTTCACTTGACGAATC
>MFXT01000011.1:0-1254 GCA_001788955.1 Candidatus Peribacteria bacterium RIFCSPHIGHO2_02_FULL_49_16
CCCTTTGGGAGGGGAACTCCCCCATCTACTGTCGTACACGAAGGGTTCTGCCAAGAAATGTTCATGGGACGGCATGTGAAGTGGCGGGGAGGTGTTTTCCTATGACATTCTTGAACGTATCCGACTGGTTCTTTATAGAGAATATGACGGGGGAGGGGTAAAGAAGAATTTGGAGAAAAAGTGGCGTCCCATTAGAGTGAGTGGACAAAAAAGCCGCCCGTGTCGGGCGGCTTTTTTTTGAAGACGTATGTTAGTAGATTACTTACAGAAAACATTTTCGGGCGTTACGCCGTCCCATGCGAGCCCCTCTGTGGAAACAGAGGTCACATTGGTTTCATAGCAACCCGATGGCGCATTTTTCAGTGTGAATGTGACGGTTCCGTCAGATCCCGTTGTTGCACTCCCGTTCCATGAACTGCCGGAGTCGTGATGGAGAGTTGCCGATACTGTCGCGCCTGATACGGGATTTGCGAAGTCGTCGAGGAGTGCGATCTTCATATTGAGATGCTTATTACTATTCTTTCCTCCCTCTTCTGTGTAACTGATGGAGTCGACGCTGACCGTTGTCGGTTCCACCGGTGCGGGACCAAGATCGAACATTGCCGCGTCGGTTGCAGAAAGCCCGCGCGAATCGGTTACGGTTGTCTCGACGGAATATGTGTCGTCTGCAAGTGCGGTGAGATCGAGTGAAGCCGTGTATGTTCCGGCTGTTACAGTTTCTGCAAAAAACATACTTGCGCTTGTGAGACTCCCCGTCGTTACAAATGCGGCGGAATCGAGACCGCTGACTGCAACACCGTTTTCATCTTGAACAACTGCCGTGAGAATCGCTGCCGTGTCTTCACCGGAGATGTAACTACTCTTATCGGTGGTGAGGTGAATGGAAACTGCAGGATCAGGTGGGACGGGAGGAGAGACGGAAGCGACTGCGGCAGCGGCGCTCACAAGGCCAAAGCCGTAGTGGCTGTCGCGGCCGGCGGCTCCCAAATCTTCCGCCGTGGCTCCGAGAGTTTCTCGGACTTCGTCATTGACGCGGCCGTTGCCGTTCGAATCGGCAATGCCCGCTGCGAGGACGAGTGCGGCTGCGCCGGCAACGTGCGGGGAAGCCATGGAAGTTCCGTTGAATTCAACATATCCGCCGCCGAGTTTCGTGGAATAAATGGAAACGCCGGGTGCGGCGAGTTCAACGGCGTCGCCCGTGCTGGAAAAGCATGGACGCGAATCACTCTGGTTCGTTGCCGAAACGGCAACAAC
>MFXT01000011.1:1298-8305 GCA_001788955.1 Candidatus Peribacteria bacterium RIFCSPHIGHO2_02_FULL_49_16
CGCATCGGCATTGGCGAACGCCGTCTCAATGGCGCTTCCTGGATTCTGTCCTGCGCCGTAACTGTTGTTCGTAACCTGCATGCCGTTATCCACGGCCCATTCTAATGCGGCGATGATATCGCTCCAGTAACCGGAGCCATTGGCATCCAGCACCTTGAGCGCATAGAGGCTCGCCTGTGGTGCGACACCGACAACGCCTGTGTCGTTTTTGAGTGCGGCAACGGTTCCCGCCACGTGCGTTCCGTGACCGTTATCATCCAGAGGATCTTCGTCGTCGTTCACGAAATCGTATCCTCCGACATAATTCGCGCTAATATCCGGATGCGTGTAGTCAATGCCGGAATCGATAATGGCGACTTTGACGCCGGTGCCTGTGTTTTCTCCATCATGAACCGTTCCCGCGCCGATGCGCTTCACTCCCCATGTATTGTCCAGTTCCGCATCAATCGCATGTACCTGCGTATCGAGGTAGATGCCTGCGACGTGCGGATTATGTGAAAGACCGAAAAGAGCTTCTTCGGGGACAATTCCGCTCAAACCGGGGATCAAATGAAAGGTGTGATGGACTTCTCCGCCGAGGCTCTGAATCAGTGCTTCCTGTGCGGGTCCGGGCTGGTGATGAAACGTAATAATCACGCGCGCCTGTCCGCGTGTTTGATCTGCATTCGAAGCATGGGCTTGTGAAGCTATTGTCCCAAAAATACTCAATACAAAGGAAAACAGAGTCAAAAGGGTCAATCGGGAGCGCATAGGAGAGTAATGATTTAAAGAAATAAAAGGATGACTACACTAGCAGATTCCCAGAATGGGGGCAATACCATGTTAAGTTAAGTAGTCAATATTGAAAGAGGTGTTTCATTTTTTTATTCGGGAGGTTTATCCTGATCGGCACATGTTCTTCTTTCATTCCATGTCCCCCATCCTCGCTATTTTCATCAGTATTCTGCTTGTGAGCTTCGTATCTTTTTCTGGCGTCTTTCTTCTGTCGCTTCATAAGACGTTGCTCAAAAAATTCCTGTTGTACTTTGTGAGTTTTGCCGTTGGCGCTCTTTTTGCGAATGTGTTTTTCCATATTCTTCCCGAAGCAGTGGAAGAAGCATCCGATGTGCAGAGGATATTCGGCCTTGTCCTTCTTGGCATCATTCTGTCACTTGTTCTCGAAAAATTTATTCATTGGCATCATTGTCACAATCTTGATTGTAGAGATCATCATCCCGTGGGGACGATGGTGCTCATCGGGGACGGCGCACACAACATCACGGACGGGATTCTCATTGCCACGACGTATCTTGTGGATATGGAACTCGGGATCGCCACGACGATAGCGATTATTCTGCACGAAATTCCACAGGAGATCGGGGACTTTGCCGTACTGATACACAGCGGTTTCAGTCGCAGTCGTGCGCTCATATGGAATTTTTTCTCTGCGCTCACGGCATTTTTTGGCGCGATTGCCGTGCTGGTATTGCGTGAATATATCTCGGGTATCGAATATATTTTCCTTCCGATCATTGCGGGAAATTTTCTCTATATTGCGGGCAGCGACTTGATTCCGGAGTTGCATAAAGAATCCACGTTTACACAGGCATTTATGCAACTCTGCTCCATCTTTTTGGGCATCGCCCTCATATATGCGATGACGATCCTGGAAGAACCTGATCATGCAATGCAGCAGGAGCATAGTGATGTTGTTGCTCATCGCGAGCAATCAACGCTTCTTTTTTCCTAATTCTTTTTTGCAAGCAGCATCGTCGTGCTTCCGATGATATTCAAAAGAAATGCCGTTCCCGCCATCAGAGGAATCGTGATGTAGCCGTATTCCAATACATACGTTGCGCGGCATGACACGCCGCTCAAATCACATGGCGTCAGTGGATCAAACAGCTCCGGATACAACATGGATTGGACTTGTTCTCCGTAGTGAAAGATCGAGATTGCAATGCCGACAAGAGAAAGCAGGAGAATATATCGAGCGATGTTTCTGTCTTTCCAAAAGAGTGCGCCGCCAAGCAGGATCACTTGCGGATACATGAAGATACGCTGCATCCAGCAGAACCGGCATGGTTGAAACATCGCGATTTCGGAAAAGAAGAGACTGACGGAGGTGGCAACGAGAGCGACGCTGAACATCAGCAGAAGCCCATGACGCGAGACCCATAGCAGAGGAGGAGAGAGTTTCTTTTTCAGAACGTCATGAATGAGGAAGAGAACGAGAACGGCAATGACAACGTGCATGGCCAAAACGAGCGTCGTTATGCCATCAGTAAGCACCGGCGTCAGACCCATGAGATCAGAGAGGAATGTCATGGTGATTCAGTGTACACTAACGCAATGTCAACACCATCTCCTCATAGCAAGGAATTTCTTGAACATCAAAAGCATGAAGCGCATGGAACGCGGCTTGGGCAGTTCATTCACGATGTGGTGTATGGCGGGAATGACGGCATTGTTACGACGTTTGCGGTCGTTGCAGGATCGGTCGGAGCGGATCTTCCGTCGTTTGTCATCATCATTCTTGGGATTGCCAATTTGTTTGCGGATGGCACGTCGATGGGGACGGGCGCATATCTTTCTCTGCGTTCGGAACGAGATCAGTACAGGCGCATTCGTAAAGAGGAGCTTGCCGAAATTGCTCATGAACCGCAGATGGAGCGCGAAGAAGTGCGCCGCGCATACGGCGAGAAAGGATTTCACGGAGAGGCTCTGGAACATGTCGTTGAGGTTATCACTTCCGATAAGCGCATTTGGGCGGATACGATGATGTGGATCGAACATCAGATGTCTCCCGAGATGTATGCGCAGCCGCTCCTGCATGGCGTCATGACGTTCATTTCTTTTGTGATTTTCGGCAGCATTCCCCTTGTGCCGTATATTTTTGGCATAGAGTCGGTTTCCCGATTTTCCATTGCCATTGTCTCCACGGCATTTGCGCTGATCGTCCTCGGTCTCACGCGCAGCATTGTGACAAAAGAGCGCTTGTTTCGCGGCCCGATCGAAGTTCTCGGCGTCGGCGCGTTGGGCGCAATCGTGGCATACGGCGTCGGCGTCTTCTTAAAGACCTTGGTGGGAACGGTTGTATGATTTATGCGCCGCGATCGTTGCGAAACAGCAAACTCAAATGACCGGGCAGATGAAAGAGATGCTGTGCGCAGGGCCATGGAGTGAGCGTGAAATGTTCCTGAAGATACCGATGCACGTGTCCATGAACGTCAAATCCCGGAGTGGCGAGAACGATGGACGCATCGAGAAGCGCTTGTGAAAGCATTTTATTCAGAGGAGGAATGGCCATGTTATTGTAGTCGCGTGTGGAGATGAGTCCTGTGGGCAACGGTGAGTGATGTATAAACGCGAGTTCCGGTATGGGGGTAACGATAAGGCGCAGATAACGATCGATGTCACAAGAATCCATAATGAAATCGATTTGTGCGGCCACTTCCTCTGCAAGCGAAATACGTTGGCGCTCTTCGATAAAATCGGCTTGCGCAAATTGATTGTTTTGTAGAAAGACGATCGCACAGAGAAAGAATGTCATAACAGGTTTCAACCATGCGCTTTGCCACAGAGACGATTGTGATACGAGGAGAAAAAGTGCGAAGAAAAAAGGAAACATGACGGCAAGGTGATGCGGTTTACCTCCTGCCATTTGTCCGCTCATTGTTGCGAGATACATTGCAAGGACGAGAGCGGATACTCGAAAAGATCGGCGTCCTTCTTTTGATGCAAAGCCATGAAAGAGCGCGGCGATACACAGGAAAAGCAAAAAGAAGGGGAGAGGGAATGCGATATGTAGCAGATGTTTCCCAAGAGAAAGCGTTGGAAATCCCGTTTGCCACAGAGGAGTTTTTTCCGGATTGAGCAGTGACATCATGTCTCCGTGCCAGAGGAGCAGATAGGGGATGTATGTGGTGAGATACGGCCACAGGTATCCGAACACGAGGAGAAGCATCGTGCCAATGAGGAGAGCAAAGATCAAAGGGATGCAGAATTTTTGGAGGAATTCTTTGCGGTTCAGGGAAAGAAGAAGAGCGATGGCGAGGAAACACAAGAGAAAGACTTCTTTGAACCCCAAGGCGAAGGCGATACAGAGTCCTCCAAGCAGCTGCATTTTCCATGTGACTGTTCTGTGTCGCATCCGCAAAAACCACATGACGTAGAGCAGGCTGAAGAGAATCCCAAATGATTCGGGATAGAAACCGCCCGCCCATTTCGATGTGATGACGGCGAGCATGACGCCAAAGAGAAATGACCATGACAGGAAGAGGTATCTTTCGCGCGGCTGCTGCTTGTTTGTGTTCAGAAAGAAACCGCCAAACAGCGTGCAAACGGGAATGAGAACGATCGCAAGTATTTGCAGAAGTCTTCCCAGAATACTGCTGTCAAAAAAGTACAAAGACACCGCCGCAATAACGAACATGCCCGGCGGTTTATTTTCAAAAAGATCAACGTACGGCGTGAGTCCGTTCACGATCGCCCGTCCCATCGCGATGAACAGAACGTTGTCCGAGACGTACGGCCGATGCCATTCGTATGCCGCCGTCCATCCGATATCCCATAATCCTTTTGAAAGCGCGGCGATCAGGAGGATTCCGGCAACTGTGCGAAAGAGTTTCATGGAAGTCATTTTATCCCTCACCCAATCCTCTTCCTATGGGAGGGGAATCTCCTCGCAAGGCACCCCTCCCTACTCTCCCCCTACAGGGGGAGGTGTTTTGTAGATCAGGACGCGCACGAAGGCTCGTGCGCTGGGGGATGAAATGATCATTCACCTTCATGGCATTACTTGCCTGCGCTCTCTATGCATCCAATATTGAGTGGTGCGTCCAGCGTACGATCCTTCGTGACGCTCTCGGAGAAGGGTAGGTGATTGAATCAGGTGACTGATTTTGTATACAAAATTTATTCAATTACTGGTATAGTACAGAGAAGAATGCTGGAATTTCCACTAAAAAACGCTAGGATTCGTCGATTCTCTCTTCTATGACTATTCGCAATATCGCCATCATTGCCCACGTGGATCACGGCAAAACAACCTTGGTTGATGCCTTGTTGCAACAAGGCGGTGCGTACCAAGCGCACGAAGAAATTCAGAATTTGGCTATGGACAGCAATGATCAAGAACGCGAACGTGGAATAACAATCTACGCCAAGAATACGTCCATTCGCTATAAAGAAGGGAAGATTAACATTGTAGATACGCCGGGACATGCGGATTTTGGGAGTGAAGTGGAACGCATCCTTCGGACGATCGATTGCGTCGTATTGCTTGTTGATGCGCAGGAAGGGCCGATGCCTCAAACGAAGTTCGTGCTCAAAAAATCTCTTGAACTCAAGCTTAAGCCCATTGTCGTCATCAATAAAATTGATAAACCGGCTGCTTTGCCAATGAAAGTGGTGGACGAAGTATTTGACTTGTTTGTGTCACTCGGCGCGACCGATGAACAGCTCGATTTTCCCATCGTGTTCGCAATCGCCCGCGAGGGCATTGCAAAATACGCTCTTACCGATGAAGGAAAAGATCTCACTCCCTTATTTGAGGTTATCGAGAAACATGTGCCGCCTGCCGTGCAACGCTTGGATGAGCCGTTTCGCATGCAGCCATGCCGTCTGGATTATGACACGTACGTGGGACGCTTGGGAATCGGCCGCGTCTATGAAGGCATCGCGAAAGTCGGCGCGTCCGTGTACGTCAAAAAACCCGACGGAACCAAACGCGCCGGACGGATTACGAAGATTTTTATCATGGAAGGATTGCATCGCGTCGAGGTGCAGGAAGCGATTGCGGGAGATATGGTGATTATTGCCGGGATTGGCGATATCGACGTCGGTGAAACGATCACAACGGACGCGCAGGCAGAACCGCTTCCGGCAATTCCCATCGATCCTCCGACGATCTCGATGACATTCGGCGTGAATACATCTCCCTTCGCGGGACGCGAAGGAAAGCTGCTCACGACGCGGCATATTCGCGAGCGCCTCGAACGGGAAGCGGAAACAAATGTCGGTTTGCATATCGAGCCCATTGCCGATAAAGACGCGTACGAAGTGTCCGGTCGCGGAGAATTACACCTTGCCGTGCTGATTGAATCCATGCGGCGCGAGGGATTTGAATTGGAAATTTCGCGTCCAAAAGTGCTCATGCAAACGCGCGATGGCAAGCAATTCGAACCGATGGAACAGGTGATCGTCGATGTGCCCGAAGAACATGGCGGGCGAATCATTCAACTGCTCTCGCAACGGAAGGGTGATATGGTCACGATGCACGCCAAAAACGGACAGACGCGCATGGAATTTATGGTGCCCACGCGAGGACTGTTAAGTTTTCGCAGCGAGTTCATCATCGAGACGCGCGGCGAAGGGATTTTGACGCATGCGTTTGTCGAATTTGCTCCCTACAAAGGCGACATTCCCAAGCGCAAACGCGGCTCCATTATTTCTATGGAGAATGGAGAAGCCATGGCATTTGCGTTATGGAATCTGCAGGAACGCGGCGTGCTTTTTATACGGCCGCAAACATCCGTGTACGAAGGGATGGTTATCGGAGAAAGCAACAAATCGGAAGATATCATGGTGAATCCCATTAAGAATAAAAAATTGAGCAATATGCGCGCGTCCGGCAGCGACGAGGCGGTGAAAATGACCGCGATCAATGATATGACGCTGGAACAGGCGATTGAATATGTCTCCGATGATGAACTTGTGGAAGTCACGCCGGCATCCATTCGCTTGCGCAAAAAATTTCTCAAAGAGCATGAGAGGAAACGGACAAGATAACTCTATTTTGCGCGGAGAGAATCAGCCATTTGTGCTGCCATATCCTGCATCTGTCCTGCAAGAGTATGCAGTTCGGGACTGAATGTTTTTGCTTTTTCTGCGGACGCCCATGCCTCTTGTGCTTTGGCAATAGCCGTATCATCTTCACCGGCAATGCCCGCAATGTAGCCGTTCATCAAAATATGAAATCCTTCGGATATTTTTACTGCCGCTTTGACGATTCCTTCGTCCGGTCG
>MFXT01000012.1 GCA_001788955.1 Candidatus Peribacteria bacterium RIFCSPHIGHO2_02_FULL_49_16
CTCAGTTATGAGGAGTGCCAAATGTTTCTGAACCTATGCAGGGACTTTTTCTCGGGTATATTCCTTTACTCCTCGCTCTTTTACATCATCTTGAGGATCTCCATCCTCTCTTCTTCACTGTTTGAAGGAGGAAGCCGTGGGGATCTTTTGTTCTTGAAGAGAGAAAGAGGTATGTGATGAAAACTGTTCTGTGCGTTCTTGTTCTGTGTGTGTCATCTGTGTGTGTTTGGTGTGCGGAGACGAAGACCGAATTCGATCTCGCCATGATTCATTCCTTTGACACGAAAACCGGAAAGAAACAGATTCATATCGTGTTGAAGGGAAAAGGTCTGTACAGTGCACAACTGCTTGCACATCCGAAGGAAGATGTGCCTCCCGACACTGTCCGCATCGTCTCGATGAACGATGATTACATGGACATTCGTCTCAAGACGGATGACAAGACGTCAGAAATCCGTCTAAGCGGAATGCGGTTCAGTTTACAACGGAAAAAGGAGTCTATTTTCGGGGACAAGAATAATCATCAATGGGAAGTCGTGAAGGGTACATCTCCTCTTGCTACTGCGCAGACGATCGATTCCATCGGAAGTATCTGGTGGCAGAGAGATTCGGAGGGCAAGGGGGCTTGGTTCTTACAGGAAGTACAGGGAAGCAAACATGTGCGCACCTGGAAACGGATGCAGCCAAAATGACGTTGTTTCTCCACGGCACAAACACAGTGATGGCCTCTGTCGTCGCTGTGTTTTATTGCATGAAAATATCTTCATTGTGCCAAGAGATGAAGAGGATGCTAGTATTGCTTTTGAATATTTTGTTGGGGCGTAGCCAAGCGGTAAGGCACCGGGTTTTGGTCCCGGCATACGGGGGTTCGAATCCCTCCGCCCCAGCCATGATCTGTACCCCAAAAAGTGGACACGAAAAGTATAGGTAAGCGTTCGTAAGCGTTCGGTTTTGGGTACATGGCAGCGCCAACAGAATTCGAATAATAATACAGCGAGTAGCCAGTACCGGAGCGTTGTCCCCTTGAGGCAAAAATACGTTTGACTTTCTTAGTACAGTTCGCGTATTAAGATACATTATGAAGTTGAAAAACACCCTCCATACAACGGTGCTTGTCGGGGCGTCTCTCCTTCCCCAGCATGCGTTTTCGGCAGAGGAGCCCGCGCAAAAACCCAAACCTGCTACGGATGAAGTTCTCATTGAGAGATTAGGAGATGATTCTTATCTTGTGCGCGAAAAAGCACAAAGTCTTCTGTTGGAACGTGTGAATCAGCGTGCGGAAGCGCAGAAGATTTTTCATCATTTGCCGATCATCTTCTCCCCTCAAATTGCCGGTCTTCAGGGAGTGCTTGAGGAAACGACGAAACATGTCTATTGCAGTACGATGGAGACCTTGCGGAAAGGAATGCAAGACAGCGATCTCGAACGCGCCCATCGTACGGAACATATTGTGGAAGAGTGCATAAAAAAGATCGATTGCTCTTATGCGGACATTCCGATGTGGATATTCGATATATGGATCGATGAATTGCCGCAGGAGCATCCTAATCGCAAGGATATCATCGATATCTATCTTCAACTGGCAAGAGAAAAGGTTGGGGTTGGAACACGGGAGAATTACTGGAAAAATTATCGCTATGCGACAAAGCTTTACCTTGATGATCTTGTACGGGAAGCATATGTCACAAGGCAGATACCGCATGCTATCCGTTATTTGCACGTCGATCGTGCAGACATGGAAATCAAAGGAATAAACGATCACGGTCTGCGTGATGTATTTCAACCCATATGCCAGCAAATGCTTCGGAGATATGTGGAAGCGATGGATTGCAAATATAGGATGACGTTTCTTCCTTCTTTCCCGCAGGATCTTGTAGAAAAAATCCGCAAGGAACAGGGGCGTTAACCCCGTTGGTCTTAATTGACAAAACTAAAAAATAACGTACTATATTTTTCCTATGCGACTGGTGGAAATTATCGTTGGCGGAGTGGTACTTGCCATTTTAGGTGTGACTCTCGGCAGCATATCCGCTGCTGCGTACTACTTTTTGAATGCGGATGTGTATGTGGAATGGTCCGGGCCGCAGATTGTCACCTATGGCGATATGGTCTCGTATGAACTAAGGGTCCGAAATAACGGACCGGACAATGCAGAGGATGTATCGCTGAATATTATCATACCATCTGATTTTCAATTCGTCTGGCGAGACAGTACATCGGGATGCAGAGAAAGTTTCAGTAGCATTGAATGTCATTTTGGGCGAGTCACAACCGATCAGTCTCGCCCGATTCGGCTCACATTTTCCCTTCCGAAATCTGCAAACTGCGTAAACCATGACGAGGGAATGCGTGCAACGCTCTCTTCCCAGACCAATGATCCGAATACAGCCAACAATACGGTGACGATGACCGTGCGCGTTCTCTGTTCGGGAAACAATTCTTCCGCGTATCCTCCTCCTTACTATTCGTATCCATATCATTCCTATTATTCTTATCCATACTCTTCCTATTCCTATTCATATTCTTCCTCCTCTTCCTACTATTATCCCTATTCAACGTATCCCTCTTTTTCCTACGATTCTTCTTCTGCTGCCTTGCAAGAGGACGTGGGAGGGGTGCCAAAAACATGGGGCGGCGGTCTTGATGATCTCACACATCCGATTTTCCTGAATATAGGAACAAAAAGAAAATATCGCGCCAGTGTTGACTGTCGTGAGGATTGTTTTGACCATGTGTCATGGTGAGTGCATCACAAACTCCTTCACCATTTCCGGTATTTTTTCCAATGCTTCCTGCAACTTTTCCTCTTCACTTTTTGGCGGTCTGCTTAAAACCCATGTGGCGAGATCCTCGTTCTGTGGTTTGGGGCCGATACCGATTCGAAGTCTCGGGAATTGTTCAGAAACATGTTCCACGACGGATTTGAGTCCGTTATGAGTGCCTGCTCCCCCGTTCTCTTTGAGCCGCAGCGTGCCGAGCGGAAGATCGACGTCATCACAGCAAATGAGAATGTGTTTGGCAGGATCGACGTTGTAAAAATCGACAATTTTGCGAATTGCTTCTCCGGAGCAATTCATATACGTTTGTGGTTTTACGAGAAGACAGGGAGCGGTGATGATACGCCCTTCGCAAATTTCGGATGCGAATTTTGATTTTTGCTGCCACTCCCCTTCTCCGTATGTTTCCTTAAGCATGTCCATTGCACGAAATCCGATATTATGCCGTGTGCGTTCGTAACTTTTTCCTGGGTTACCGAGGCCGATGAGAATGAGTGAAGGCTTCATATGCTATGAAGAAATCTTTTGAATGCATGGAGCACAGTATTTGCCTGCTCCGGTGAGACGATAGTTCCCGGTTCGTGGGCAATGCGATTACGCAGTTTTAGCGCGTCCCAGACATCTTGAAATTCTTTCGGTTGCGTTTGTATGCGCTGAAGTTTTTCGGCGAACGTTCCGCGATATCCCATATCATTCAACGCCCGATCGATGATGGATTGTGCTTCAAGAATACGTCGGCCGGGATCGGTGATGCGATCAAGTTTTTTCCATTGTTGCTGTGCATTTCTAACACTCTTCTTCCGCAGATTCTTTTGTTTCCATTGAAAGAGAAGGATGAGAACGAGAGAAATACACGCAAGCGCAGCGAGAATGGCGAGAAAAAACCACATAGAGTCGTCTTTAAGAAGCGGATTCATATTCTTCTTGAGCAACGCCTTGTTCATTTCCTTCTTGCTGACTCCCGAGATCATCCAAGTGAAGCTGGTTGGCGACGATATTGGCGAGAACTTCCTGTACCTGTTTTGTGTCTTTCAGGTTCTTGTGATCCATATATTCCTCCATCTGATCAAGGATGAGATGTTCGATATCTCTCGGATGGGGAACATACTCGAGTTCCACTTCTTCTCCGCTGGAAATCCTTTCGACGCTGACTGTTCCATAGCGCATCAATGTTGCAGAAATGCCGGCAATTTCGTAACTCACGCCTTCTATATCACTGAAAAGAATGCGTGTGGATTTACGATGAAACAATCCGAACCACTCGATGTCGATAATTCCTTCTGTCGTGATGATCCATGCATCGAGATAATAGTCAAAAAAATTTCGCAACCACCAGAGGAGTGAAATGACTGCCCAGAGTGAGGCGATGTACACAATGAGTCGCATAGGAAGCTGTACGAGGACAAATCCTGTTACAAGGAGAGAGCATGTCGGCCAAAAAAGTCCGCGTATTCCTAAAAGCCAATGCTTATGGATAACGGTGATGAGCTCCTCGTCGTCATCAATATGCCGGTAAAAAAGAAAATTATTGAGCATTCGCATTTTCAGTATAGCCGATGCTTTGTTTTTTGCTATAATGACCCGGTGTTTCGCAAAAGTAATCAACAGCGATTGGCATGGGTCCATATTCTCGATGTTTTTCTCAATGTTGTCATCATTGTGGTGATCGTTGGTGGGATTCGCACATTTCTCGTATCACCTTTTCAGGTGGAAGGCAGTTCGATGGTGCCGACATTAGAAGATAATCAATACATCATCATCAACAAACTTGCGTATCACATCAATCATCCGAATCGCGGAGATATAGTCGTCTTCCATCCTCCAGATGATAAGAAGAAATTTTATGTCAAGCGCGTCATCGGTCTTCCCAAAGATCGTGTAACGCTGCGCGGAGGACAAGTTTTTATTCAGGAAGCGGATAGTGATAGAGAAATTCGTCTGGATGAACGCACATATCTGGATGAACGGAATTTGGGCAATACCTATCGGCATCCTCCGGGGAGCGGTGATTTTTCAGAAACAGATTTCATGGTGCCGGAGGGACATTATTTTTTGCTGGGAGACAATCGACAAGGGAGTCTGGATTCCCGCAGTTTCATGAACAGCGAAGGTAAACATATGCCATTTGTCTCGAATGAAGCGATATCGGGATACGTGTGGTTTGTCGCTCTGCCAGTGACGAAAATCCATGCTTTTGAGCCTCCGGAATATGGACTGTAAAAGAATCATGAAATCCGAATTTTCCCTTGCCATCACCGTTCTTGTCTTTGTATGATAGAAACATCCCCTTTGGGGCTTTTTAAGATTTCTCTCATTCTATGGAACTTGTGATGAATTACATCAATGGAGCATTGGAGGAATTGCGTCATGTGCGTTGGCCCACGCGACAACAGGCTGTGCGTCTTTCTGCCATCGTGCTCGGATTCACGCTTGTTGCTTCAGCGATTTTTGGTGTTATTGATTATCTGCTTTCCGAGTTGGTGCAGATCCTCATTTTGTTTGTGTAGTTTTCCTATCATCTCATCCATGGGTAAACAAGATCCGCAGGCTGGTCGAAATTGGTACGTTGTCCATACGTATTCCGGATATGAGGATAGCGTTGCAGAGTCTATTAAACAGCGTTCCGAGGCTTTTGGCATGCAGGATTACATCTTCGGAGCAGAAGTTCCGAAGGAAAAGCAACTTGTCTTCAAAAAAGGGCAACCGACTGAAGAGGAACGCAAGATTTTTCCCGGCTATGTTCTTGTGGATATGATTGTAAGCGATGAGAGTTGGTATCTTGTGCGTAATACTCCAAACGTGACGGGTTTTGTCGGATCGGCAAATATTCCCGTTGCGGTGACGCCCGAAGAGTATGGTGTTATTGAACGCCGCGTCGGTGAACAAGAGGCGAAGTACAAGAGCGATTTCCAGGTGGGTGATCTTGTGGTGATTGCCGACGGACCGTTTAAGAATTACGAGGGATCGGTGGATGGTGTGGATGTTAATAAAGGAAAATTAACGGTTCTTGTGGTGATTTTTGATCGGGAAACGCCGGTGGAATTAGATTTTACTCAAGTAAAGAAAAAGTAGTATGTTTTTGGATGATTGATCATGACGAAGAATGGCATCGAAGAAATTTATTGTTCACGGCAAAGTCCAAGGCGTCTCCTTCCGTATACAGACACAGGAAATGGCAGAAGCACTCGGCATACACGGTTGGGTACGAAATTGTGAGGATGGTTCTGTCGAAGTGCATGCGGAGGGAGAGGAAGAATCTTTGCAGGCGTTGCAAGAATGGTTACATGCCGGCCCGGACGCGGCAGAGGTGCGAAAAGTGGAAAGGAGAACTGTTGAAGAAGAGGGGTGCAGCGAGTTTTTCATTGTTCGACAGCGCGTATGAATACGTCTATCAATTACTTGAACGTTGGCGTTCCCTGTTTCAAAATTCTTGGCAGCATGATACCGAGTCCAATCGTTTGTACGATTTGTCCTGCTGTAAATCCCAGGGGCAGGCTGAAGACTCCGAGGACGGGGAGAAAAAACCAAGAAATAAGAATGGCGACGAATCCGTTACAGACAGTGAAAATCGCCGGGGTTCCGGTGCGATGAAGAGCATAATAGGATCGCAGGAGCAGATGGTTCAGGCTTTCAAAAGGAATACTGATGGCGTACACCATGAGGACGATGCCGAAAATCGGAAGTACGTGCGAGAGATGCACGAGCCATGCGGCAATCGGTGTGGTGAGGCTAAGGCCGATTGCGCCGAGGATACCGAGTATGATGACGGCAACACTGCCTTTTTTTAGATACATTCTGAATGCTTCCCACTCCCCTTTAGCCGCTTTCTGACTCAATGCAGAATATGCCGATTGAGCCAGCGCAACGCCGATGATTCCAACGATGACTGCCTGAAAGTTTCGCGCGTAAGAATTGACAGTCACCGATCCGCCGCCGAGTCCTGATGCAAGTTTGTCGAAAAAGAGCAATTGAAATTGAAGAGCGCCGAGTGCGGCCATACGCGGAAGCATGAGAATGCCCATTTTGCGAAGATCGGGATGGATGAGGGTATAGGTGTTGTACGTTGTAGGACATGAGCGAACGAATGTGATGAAGCGGAGCAACACATAGACGAGTGCCCCAAGCAGCGTTCCGTAGATCGGGCCGAACGGCCCGATGAGTGGCGTGAGGAAGATGGTGCCGAAAATGGTTCCGCCTGTGTAGATAATAGGAGTCAGTCCGTAGATCCAATAGCGTTGGATGGTGATGAGATATTGACCAAAGGCATTACCGAAGACGAAGAGTGCGTTTATGAGGAGTGCAAGTCGCGCGAAAGAAATATAGAGCGAGAGAGCTTGCCCGGTGAAGTTTGTAAGATAATGAGCGAAATATGGGAGGAGTAGAGCCGAAACCAGAGCCAGAAAACCAAAGAGCAGGAAACCGATAGTGATGACGCTTTGGAGAAGATTCCACATTTCATGCTGTTTTTCATGTGCTTTATAGCGGGCAAGGAGTGGGACGAGGACCGTTGAGAATCCTGCCATGATGAATATTTGGAAGAGCAGATCCGAGGGGCGGAATGCTGCGATATAGACATCGACAACGCCAAGACCGGGAAATGTCTGCGCCAGAATGCGATCACGAACAAGTCCCGCAAGCGATGCACCAAATTGCGTGAGCGCAAGAACCAATGCGCCTCCAAGAAGGCGATTTTGCTTCATATGATGTATGAAACGCAATTTCTTCAATGTGTACGATACGGGAGACGAAAGTGTTGCGTCTGTGAACGGCACGGCGGATGTGCGCCAAAGTCGATTGTTCCTTCGGTAAGATCCATCACATTCCAAAAAATCGTATACGCTCCAATGGGATCATTACCATGTCGGCAGATGGGTGTTGTGTGTGTTTCATTAATGGTGCATGTTTCGTGATCGGAGAGAAAACGCCGTATCGTAAAGCGATCAATCTGTGATTCAGATATGGCGAGTTGCATGGCTCGTCGAAACCGTGAGCGAGATTCCTCGAGACGTTTTCCGTCTTTTGCTTCGTATTCTGTCATATGCGGCAATACATAATGATTTGTGTGAACCAGTCTGCCATCTTGCGGACTGTACAATTCATGTTGTGTGCCTGATCCTTCGATATTCACAATATCCCCATCTCTTGATGCAAGAAGTAAATTGTAGCTGGATGCCCTATCAGAATTCACTGCAATACATACAGCTTTTTGCAGTTCTTTTTCTGAAAGAATGGCACGTACTAACAAAGAACGAGGAATACCCACTTTTGTATCATTCATCCATACTTCGTTTCCTCCAATCCCCAAACCTGCTGTGTTATATCCAACGGATGTCCATGGTCCCATTCCTATGGTAAATATTTCCGGTTCCCCCGTAATTTTGCGATGAAAAGCAATCAGATCTTTGAGCAACACCTCGTCGGAATCATTCGTGTGTCCCAGCAACGTATGATTTTCTTTTGTAGCCGGTTTTGTGAAGGCAAAGTCCGTACAGCCGCCATCCTCTTTGTCATTGTCTTTATCGTCATTCTCAAGATGATCCGAAATTTCTTCGGTCACGTAGAGGTAGACATCGCGAATATTGCTATTGCTGCCAATAGCAATCCCTTCCATTTCTTCATGCACTGCCGGTAGTGCAATCCGCGTTTTTTCAATATATTCCAAAATATCTTTTCGTGCTTTTTGCCAATGGGGATCATCTTTCATGATAATCCGCCGGATTGTTTCCCGCGTTGCTTCTCCTATTTGTCTGCCAACCTCATAGGGTGTTCCTTGAACAGTGATAACGGGTATTTCTTTATGCGGAGGCTGCTCCTTTAGCGTATCGTTGTGCATAAGGAAATCAGTAAAGTTGCATTATGGAGATTACTTTGCCTATGAAAAGAAATCAATAGTTTGTATCATAAGCAAACCATGTGGCCCGGTAGCTCATCGCCTAGGATTCGCCTGCGAATCCGTGTAAAAGGAATTGCGCTCGGTCCTGTGATCTTTCTTTCATCAAACTTTCCAGCATGTGGCCCGGTAGCTCATCGGTAGAGCGCTGCCCTGAAGAGGCAGGCGTAGCCAGTTCGACTCTGGCCTGGGCCACCATTCGACTCGCCCCTTCGGGCCTCGCTCATGGTCGTCGCCCCTTCGGGGCTCCGGCCACGATTTCGCCGAGTCGAATGGTAAACCAAAATATTTGCATGCGTGTTTTTTTTCTGATGTACTGATGAGCGGTAGCTGATCTTTTACTCTGGAAGGAGAATATTCATGAGTGATTTCTTCACGGTTTTGGGGATCTATTGTGGTCTTGGTACACTTCTTTCCCTTTGCGGTCTCATCTTCCTGCTTGCCTGGCGGATAAACCGGAGGATGGCAGTCAGCTATCGAGTGCAATGCCTCACTGATCAGGGCTTCCCACTTCAGGAAACGTGCTCCTTCATCTGGAGCACATTCTACGATGGGGGAGATGCGGTGCTCCTCCCATTTCCATCGGGTAGAGAGGTTCATCTGTTCGATACAAAAACGAACAGTTCGATCATCTATACCGATGAAATGGGCGAAATTTTGTTCGCCGCGGAGCGTCTGAAGCACCCGTCCTCGCACTGGGTGCTGCAAGATGGGAACTCTGGTCGTCTCCGATGGATACTCGGGTGCGTGTAGATCGTGAGTTCCAGCTACCTATCCCACACCTCTACTTCTGCAAGCTATGCAGAACCGAGGTGTGGGGTTTCATGATGCTAAATAGTGTATCTTTGACGCTATTTTAGTATGTTAATACTGGACAAATAATCAATAAATATGTATGAATATCTTCCTAATTTTTTCCAGTCTTCCATGTCTCCTTCTTATAAGAACGTGGTTTCTGTCAGTATTATTTCTGCACTTTTTCTTAGCGGAATCGGTAGCATCCTTTTCGAAGTTCCCGCTATCAATGCCGAAGATGAACCATCGAAAAATGCGCCGAATTCCACTATTTTGCAGTCTTCATTTCCCATGATGCAAAAGACCCCGACGGGGTCGGCATCCATTGTTTCGGAGAAGCAAAAACTATTTCGCAAATGGGCGGATCGCAGCGAGGTGCTTTCGGGAGGAAAAATCCGCTTCACGCTTCGGGTGCAGAATACAACGCAAAAAACGATGCGCGAACTTTCGATCTCCGATCGGTTTGATCCCTCTCTTCTGAAGATTGTCTCCAATCTTCCCTCTCCTGCAGAAAAGGGAAATGGCCATATTCGCTGGCATGTACCGGTGCTGATGCCGGGTGATGTCTGGGAAGTTTCCTACGTACTCCACAGCGAAAATACCGTGCCGCATGGTGCGACTCTTTCCACGATTGCAACGCTCGAAGGTGATATGGTGGCGCATATTTCTCTTGAAGATCGAGTGCAGGTGATAAAAGTACGGGTGTTGGCGCATCTGCCCAAAACAGGTGTGTCACTTGATATGTTCTTTACGATGCTAAGTGCGGGTATTCTCGGTCTTGTCGTTTTTGGACATCGGAAATTGGCTCTCTAAATTCGTCGTTTTTTTACCATTCACCCTACTCCTCTCTTTTATCATGAAAACACCTCCCCCGTAGGGGGAGGGTAGGGAGGGGGGATTCAGTCATATTCTATAAAACCCTCCCCTTCATCCCCTCCCTAAAGGGAGGGGTGCCTCTCCACATTTTTAGGAAGGTGAATAATAATAACATTATTTGCTAATTATGTAAAATTATTGTATAATTACTACATAAATGACACAAATACACAAACGAAAATTAGTATGCTTTAGTTTGGGAATATGCGGTGTTCTTGCACTTGCATTGAACGGGCATCGGCAGCCGCCGGTGCAGTATCAGCAGAATTTTTCTTCTTTTTCTCATTCCGCATTACTCGTTCCTCGTCCCCTTTATTCTACCACTTCCGAAAATGATGCTCTTCATCGGGTTGCCAAGCGGTTTCAGAAACGTCTTTGGAAACACCTCGGAACAGTACCATCGCTTGCCACAATCGAACGCGCAGTACAGAAACGCCATGAACTTTTTAAGCGCAACGTGTCTCTTTCCTATAAAACATCGCGTGAAGACATTGCCAACGCCGTTCTTGATCTTTATGCACGGCCCCTGTGGATTCGTCTCGATTTTGGGTATGACAGGTTGAGCTATGTGTTTGATGAAGAGCGCATACGTTCTGACCTGAAAGAATATGGTCTTCCCGGTATCACTCTTCCACGCGATATCACCGTTACGGTGCTTACGCAGGACAATGGGAATCCGTCTTCCGTGGCAGAGGGGGAAGGATTTGCTCGCGGTGGGTATGTGTTTGACGTTGAGAATATCTTTTCGACTCTCTTAGATGCTTTTCTATCGCAGAAATCACAAGATGTGATCATTCCTGTAACATACCGCAATGGAAAGATTGTGTTGCAGGATGCAGTACATGGAAAGGATGCAGAACTGACGCTTCTTGCAAGCGGACGTTCGAATTTTCACGGTTCTCCATACGGGCGCATACAGAATATTCACAAAGCCGTGAAGGAACATCTGCATCATCGTGTCATCCCCGCCGGTGAAGAATTTTCGTTCAATGCCATTCTCGGAGGTCCGGTGACTTTGAGTCGTGGCTGGCATGAAGCTCTTGGCATTTTTAACAGCGGTATGGAGCTGCGTCCGACGCCCGGTGGCGGTATTTGCCAGGTTTCTACAACCTTATATCGGGCTATTCTTTTTGGTGGTTTTCCGGTGTTACAGCGTCGAAGCCACAGTCTCTATGTGACGTACTATAAAAAATACGGCGTCGGCCTCGATGCGACAATCTTTCCCGGGTCGCAAGATTTGGTCTTTCTCAATGATACTCCGGGGAATCTGATTATTCAGGCGACGGTGGAGAATGCCGACGAAATCGTCGTCAATATTTATGGCATTCCCGATGGACGAACTGTCGCACTGGAAGGACCGTATATGAGTGAAAACGCACCAGATGATTTGCGCGTAAACGGACGAAGACTCACACAGAAAGAAATTGCCTGGAAACAACAAATTCGCTACAACGACGGACGCATTGAGGAGAATGTGATTCTTTCATACTATCGCGAATCGTTCTCACATCAGCAGTTGCTTGCAAATTTGGAGAGTTTCGAAATGCATCTGGTAGAAAGCTTGTAATCTTTTGGCCATTTGTGCATACTTTCGGGTACTTCTTTCATTTCTCTTTTTTATTATGGATGATATGAATATGCAAAGGAATAATCCGTGGTTTGGTTTGTCGATGGGGCTTTTGGGTCTCATTGTAGGGTTTGCTCTTGCATCCGCATTCGGTGGTGGCCTGGCCTTGCCGTCGAGACAGCTTGGACAAGCAGTCGATGACACAGTACCGACTGCTCCACCCGCGCCTCCGGCAGAAGATGTGCCGCCTGTGACGGATGAGGATCATGTGCGTGGAAATCGTGATGCAAAAATTTCGGTGATCGAATATTCCGATTTCGAATGTCCATTCTGTCAGCGTCATCATCCAACGATGGTCCAGTTGCTTGAAGAATATGGTGATGATGTGAACTGGGTGTATCGACACTTCCCTCTTGCTTTCCATGCGAATGCGATGCCTGCGGCACGTGCGTCTGAATGTATAACAGAACTTGGCGGCAATGACGCCTTCTGGCAATTTGCCGACCTCACTTTTGAGAACGGATTTGATTTTGCAGCGCATGCTGAAACGATTGGCGTAGACAAAACGACTTTTGAAAAATGCCAGCAGAGTGACAAATATGACGATTTCATTAATGCGCAGATGGCAGCCGGTTCTTCTGCCGGCGTGAACGGCACGCCCGGCAACATCGTTCTCAATAATGAAACCGGCGAGGCAAAGATCGTTTCCGGCGCCCAGCCACTCTCAAGCTTTACGGCTGCGATTGATGCATTGCGATAAAAAGTTCCTGTACCAGACACTCAAAAAAAGCGCGCCGTAGGCGCGCTTTTTGTTTTCTTTTTTTATTCTACATCCGGATAGCCCTGGCTTATACGCGTTTTGATAGCCCACATTTCATCGGCAATTTTCTTTTGAAGAGCACTGGATTTCCCTTTTTCTGTAAAGGCATTGATGAGACCATCTTCATCCGGATCCCATCCGGAATCCGTTTCGAATCCATTCATATTCTTATTTTCATCACCATAAAAAGCCTCTTTAGGCATTTTGTAATTGTCTAATGCCTTCTTCGTCACCACTTCTACCGTAGCCGGCAAACCACCTCCAAGATAGATCATCGTACAACCAATGGCATCAAGATACGCCCGCATACTCTCGTAGTACGAAGGATCTGCAGCGGCAAGATTTCCAATAACGGGTTTATCACCAACGCATATCATGCGATGATTGTGAAAGTGAGAAAAGAGAAGGAAGTCTACGAGTGCCATTTGCATCGCTTGGCTTGCAAGCAAATCCCTCCCCTGATTTGCCGGATTTCCACCGGAGCCTTTTCCAAACCTTTCAAGAAGATAGTGTCGCGCAAAAATATTATGTCCCGCCACTTTTTCCGTCATCATACTCCCCTTATACACAACGCCTTTTCTTGCTCTACTGTATTCATAGTCATGGTAATATGTCTCATAGGTTCCTTCCGACATCAGATCAAGAACAACTTCCAGAGGATGTTGGTGCGATGTACCATAGTTCATTAAAGCCTTGTTATCTTCATGATTTCCATTGGTGATGTGCCATGCTTTTACATTACTCTTATTTTTCTTTGGAACACACGAGAGAATGTTTTGTTGTGAACGCGTAATCCACCGGCTCTGATCACGAATCTGCGGCAGCCCGAAGGGTTCTCCTTCTTGTCCGGCCATGATGTAATTGTACCCATGATATTCATCGCCATTCGCCAATGCATACACTTCTGGATATTTGGCGGCAATATCATGCCAAAACATCGTGAGCATCTTTATCAGATAATCTTTCCGTGAGGTAATCGAACCAACCTGCCAATCGGAAGTGAGAAAAATCGCCGCTCGATGTTTTGAAACCTCTGAAAGCGCCATGAGCGTTTCATTATAGATATCGTAACTAAATCGTCCGTCTTGCGAAAAACGCAATGCCATCACACCCGGCGTCACGGGATCTTTGCGATTGAAAAGCGCCCGCCAGAGATTATCGTCCTGAATTTTTGCGAACGAACTTAAGTCCATTCGTCCCCGGCGTAAGGTCGGTGTGGAGTAGATGAGGCTCCCGTGATCGCCTCCGACCATTTCCGCACTCAAAAGATTTTGATCGAACGTTCCCCAAACATCCGGAGGTTTATCATCGATACGTTGTGATTTATTGACACGATTGCGAATATTGCGCTTCGCATGCATGTGTCCCAGGCGATCACGAAGTGAATCGAGAGGATCTTTGGAAGCACTGCTCTCCGTCCCTCTTACCGAACGACTCCCGCGTAAGACAATTTCTTTCACTGGTTTATCATACGAAGAGTCCGCACCACCTTCCGTTGTGTCCATTTGCAGTGTCGCAATGTAGTCATCAGTAAAGATGATGGCTTCGTCTTCGAGATTTCTGTTGGGAAGAGGAATGTTCTCTATCTTGATAACGCTGGTGACTTCCGGACGCAATGTTCTTCCTGCAACTAAATCATTGTATGCCTCCTCCAGTAAGAGAAATTCTTCAAAATCTAATTCGTGACCAACTTTACTGGAATAGGGATATGCGACATCCCACCAAAATTTAAAAAGATACGTGTACAAGGATGTTTGACAGATTTGATCCACCTGTTTCCAGTTCATGATTCCTGCGGGATTTGGTTCTGATGCTTGATTGACTGCTCCTGTACTTCTATCACTTCTACGCGCATATTGTTCCGCGCGTTCTCGCTGACGTTCCAAACTCATGATACGTAACGCGGTATCTACTGCATAATGTCCAATTGCCAGTTCATCTTCCTGCCCCAGGTTGTATATGATCGTAATACCAAACTTTTCTTTTAATGCAATACACCAATCATTAAATTCTTTTTCTGCCTCATACTGTTCATGTATAGGGGCAACCGAAAGGCGTTGCCGGTTTTTCTTTTGATAGGTGTAGTCTCCATGTTTGCTTGCACTAATAACAATGACGGTGGGAAGATGCTCCGAATCTTTCTTCGGGAGCACTTTTTCCTCTAAAAATTGCCGAAATTGATCCATAAATTCCATATCAAAACATGCATGTCCAAGTTGCATGTTCGAAAAGTGCATAACAACCGGTTTCTTTGCGAAAGGTACGGTAATCTTTTTTACTGTTCTTTCTTTGTCATATTTTTCATACTTTATTCGTAGCTTTTCCATGAATTTCTCGGGAATTGCAGCGAGATCGCCTATTTCTTTCGTGAGTGTTGTCGCCAGATCTTTTTGACTTTCTACGGCACGGGCAGCAAGATTTTTTACGTGTTGCATACGCGCAAGCATTGCTGAACTTGGCGCACGTCCCAAACACACGTTTTCATCAAGCAAATACACAGATGGTTTGTCACCTGTCCCTTCTCTTTTTTTCACGCATCCCGCCTGCTCATACGATGCCATCATCTGTTCGGCAATCTCTGAAGGAATACCGAGGATTGCATCATTTTCTTGTAAATATCTCGTGTCGATTTTTTGTTGAGGATTTGTTGCCACTCCCATGTAGACAAATTTTCCCAATTGATCATACAAATGGGAAGGAAGGATGCTTTCCAATTCTTGCGGAGTGTATGTTAAATGTGACGGATCGCGACAAAGAATCATTTCTGCACTTGTTGCACCGGGCAATATCGCAATTTTTTTTTGACTACTCAATACGCCTAAAGCCCATTCCAATCGATCTTTTGTGAGATGCTTTTCAAATTGGTTACGAAGACTCATTAATTCTTCTTTAGAATAACATGGTTTTTTGTTTCCTCCACGGCCAAAAAAGTTCAGAATTTTTTGTGGCAACTGTTTTTCCTGTTCGCTACGTCGTTCCATGTCAATTTCTGCATAAAAAGCATCCATAGTGGTTACAGGATCATCGAGTGCGTGTTCGTGCTTTTTTTGCATAACCTCTTGTAAAGCAGCACTCACCTCTTTGCGAATCTGCATCAGAGTTTGTAGAGAAGTCGCATGTTCAGACACGTTTGCTGTTAGCACATCCTCTATCTTTTTTGCTTTCTCGGAATGAAAAGCTTGTAACTGCAATCCCAGTTCAATATCACGCATCATTAATAAATACTGTTGCCGTAATTTCTCCTCTTCCCCTTTATTCCCACCACGTTTTATTTTTTCCGGATCTTTTTCTTGCGCCTGAATTTCACGGACAAGAAGTGCGTAGTATTTTTTCAGTTCAGCAACATAGAACGGTCCACGCCCTTCCTGAAGTTGTTCATCAACAGTAGTAATGAATGTGGGCTCCAGCGTACGCAAGCTGCCAATATCCTTCTTCAATGCACGGAGCAGCATGCCTACTTCTTTGCGCAATGCATCACGAATACAGTCGTACGATGCAGTAAATTGTTCGTCGGTTATCTGTAATTTTTCAAACAGATACTGTCTTCTTTCACCGGTTTTTTGATGTTCTTTGCTTTCGTTTCCAGTGGCATGAATTTTTCGCAAACGTTCTACAAATTCCGTGTCATATTTTCGTGCAATACCCCCTAATTCTTTATTCGGTGTAAGAGGCGCGGCACACGTCTTTGCTGTTTCAGTATTTTTGTTGCCAGCCTGATGTACAAGCTTTCTTGGCACATGTAATATTTATTACATATTATAAATATTAACAAGAATAAAGAGTTGACCATAACTTGCTTTGCATGAGAGCTGATACTTCTCTATGATCGAATAATCGTTCCGTTCTTTACACAACACATTTTGAAGAGAGGTGATGTATGAAGAGTCTCATTCGATGCGGAAGCTTTGTTCTGGCTGCCGTTCTGTTTTTTTTCGGCACGCAGACGCTTCAGGCCGCAGAGTTCGTCAAGGCCGATGTCGAGGTCAAGCAGGAGAGCAAGACGCTGTTTCTGCAGATCAAAAAAGGTGCCAAGAATGAGCCGATTTCCATGCAGACCGCCATCGTTCGGTACGCGCAAGACGGGAAGACCGATGTCTCCGTCGACTTGGTGAGTGTCGTACACATCGCCGACAGGCGCTACTACAAACAGCTCGATCTCAAATTCAAGGAGTACGACTGTGTCCTTTACGAGCTGGTGGCGCCGAAGGGAACGATTCCGCAGCCCGGCCAAAAGAGTGACAACCCGCTGGCCATGGTGCAAAAGATCATGATGTTGCTTCTGCAACTCGATCATCAGATCGAGTGCGTCGATTACACGCCAAACAACTTCGTGCATGCCGACATGTCTCCGAAGGAGATGCAGGAGGCCATGAAGAAGCGCGGCGAAACGCCCCTGACGCTTTTTTTGAGCATTGTTCTCGATATGCTGCGCAAGCAGAATATGGAGGACAATGCACCGCAGGAACCTGCGGAAGGATTTGATCCGTTTGAGCTCATCAGCGATCCGTACGGACCGTGGAAGATGAAGGTGACGATGGCGAACCAAATGGCAGATCAAGTGAACTCCGGTTCGGGTCTCGGCCAAACCATCGAAGCACTGTTGATCGATGACCGGAATGAGAAATGCATGAAGGTGCTCGATGAACAAATCAAAGCCGGCAAGCGACGCATCGCCATCTTTTACGGCGCCGCACACAATCCCGACTTTGAAACGCGTCTGCAGAAGACCTACGGCATGAAGCCTATGAAAACGGAGTGGCTGGATGCCTGGGATCTGAAGCGTCGGCCGGTCAACACAGTCGAAGTCCTGCTTCAGATCATCAATGAACTGAACAAGTAACTTGCCAGTTTCTTTGGAACGATAACTGGCTCGTTTACGCCCTCCCCGACGGGGAGGGCGTTTTTTTCTATATGTGGGGTGAGGGATCAGCCCGTGATGGTTCGTGACGATGTCTCCTTGTGTCGTATTGAGGGATTTTGCATCAGCAAAATCGTCACGAAATACGACACAAGGAGACATCCCTCACCATGACACGGGCTGACGTCACGAAGGATCGTACTCCAGCGCACGAAGGATCGTGCGCTGGAACGCTCTTCTCACCATCTCTCAACGGTGAATGATTATTTCATCCTCCAGCGCACGATCCTTCGTGCGCGTCCTGATCTATAAAACACCTCCCCCGTAGGGGGAGGGTGATCTGTACCCCAAAAAGTGGACACGAAAAGTATAGTGCCATTGTTTCTTTTGTTACTTTTACCCCATAACAAAAGAACTATGAGAACAATATTCACAGACAAGCAAATTGCGGAGCTGAAAAAACATCCGTGCGTGTGGCACGTTACCCAGCGATCGGTTCATTACACTTACGAATTTAAAAAGAGAGCTCTAGACCTGCATATCCAAGGGATTAAGCCGGACGATATCTGGCGATCTGCAGGTTTTCACGTCAAAGTTTGGAAAAAGGATTACTGCCGGTACACGCTCAAGGACTGGAAGCGAATGGTGAAACGAGGAGGGCTGAAAAGCTTAACTAGACCCTCAGGTGTTCAGGCAGATGGTGGCTACAAAAGAGCCAGATCACCGGAAAACGACCGAGTGCGGCGCTTAGAGCTCCAAGTACAGTACCTTGAAGCCGAGAACGCTTTTTTAGCACGTCTCCGGGCCAACAGAGCGGAGTCAAACTCAGGCCTCAGCAAAAATACCAGATCATCAGAGAATTAACGTCTGATGTGAATATCCTTTGCACTCTTGCCAGAGTGTCGAGAGGCGGATATTACAAATGGTTGTTACAAGCAGACCAGCCGGATAAAGACTACGGTGATTATCTGGCAATCAAAGCGGTCTTTGACCAGAGCAAAGGCAAACACGGCTGGAGAAACATCAAAATGCGTTTGCCTGGGATGAGTCACAAGAAAATACAACGCATTATGAGGAAATATGGATTGGTCACGAAAGTAAGAAAAAGAAATCCCTACCGGGCTGTTCATAAAAAAACCATGGAGCACCGGATATTTCCTAACAAGCTGCAACGGGAATTTAACAAAATCATCCCGTTCACGGTCTTCTGTACCGACATCACATATCTGCCGTTCCTGGACGGGTTCGCCTACCTATCGGTCGTCAAGGACATCGCCAGCGGAGAAGTAGTTGCGTGGAATGTCTCTCTGCATATCGACATGGCTCTGGTGGTAGAGACACTACAGTGCCTGCCCCCTAGTCAGTGTGAAAACGCTATCATTCACTCTGACCAGGGATTCCATTACACCAATCCTTCGTTCATTGTGGCAGTAAGGGAATTACACATGGCCCAGTCCATGTCCGATAAAGGAAAATGTATAGACAATGCTCCCATTGAGTCCTTCTTTGGGCATATGAAAGACGAACTAGATTACAGATCTTGCCAATCGTTTAAGGAACTGCGTTTGAGAATCGACATATATATGCGATACTACAATTACGAAAGAAAACAGTGGACTAGAAACAAGATGACCCCCGTTGAATACAGGAATCATCTTATGACCCAGGTCGAGGGTTAGGGGGTTCTCATGTGTCTACTAAATGGGGTACACTTCAGGGTAGGGAGGGGGGATTCAGTCATATTCTATTAGTCGAAGTTCTCGCGACGATTGGAGAATTTGGTATTTTTCTTTCCCTACGTCAGAATGTTGAAAGTGATGGGTCGCTAGCTCAATCGCCTAGGCTTTGCCTGCAAAGCCGTTATAAACAAGGATGATTGATGCTCGGTTTGTTCTTTCTTTGCTTCACAGAACGTTTGTCCATGGGTCGCTAGCTCAATCGGTAGAGCATCTGGCTCTTAACCAGAGGGTTCAGGGTTCAAGTCCCTGGCGACCCACCATTCGACTCGCTTCGCTCGCTCATGGTAAACCACGCTACAACACCTTCCTCGGATGTGCCGTTTTTCCATCCGGATTTGGAGTGACAATGGCGAGAGGAAGGCCCATATGCCAGACGATGGTATCGGTGCTGATAAGACGGGTAATATCGCGTCCGTAGCGAATCTCTTCTGCCTCTCTGTTTGTTAATTCCAGTGAGGGTTGACTATGAAGAACGGATTTCAATGGCAGTACGTGTGCCCAAGTGCAGTTCTCAATATTTTTCGCATCCATAAGCGACCACTCCCCCACTCGGGTTCGTTTGAGCTCGGAAAGATACCCCCCAGAGCGAAGCACCTTTCCCAAGTCGTGCGCCAGTGAACGGATGTATGTTCCTGCCGTACAGGTAACAGAGAGACAGAGATTTGGATAATCGTATGCCACGATGGAACATCGGGTGATATTCACTTTGCGCGCTGGCGGAGCAACAAGCACACCCATGCGCGCATATTCGTATGCACGATAACCGCCGATATGCACGGCGGAATATGCAGGCGGCACCTGTTCAATGACTCCTTCAAATCGTTCCTGAAGTGTGGCATGCAACTGATCGCGTGTCGGGATCTGCCATCCCGGTTTCGTCATCACATCTTCGATGACGCCTTCCCGATCGTAGGTTGTGCTTATTTTACCGAGCAGGATATGTGCGTCGTACTCTTTGGTGAGCTCTTTATAGAGTTCGATGACTTTCAATGCCTTTTTGCCGATAGCCAGAACGAGCAAGCCGCAAGCCGCCGGATCAAGTGTTCCGAGATGTCCGATCGCGCGTTCATGCAATGCTTTGCGCACGGCGGACACCATATCGTGGCTGGTGGGACCGGAGGGTTTATTGATTAAGAGAAAGCCATGTTTCACGCTTCTATGGTAGAAGAAAAAGAGAGGAAAGGAAAAGCGTGTTTACGATAAAGCTGGCAGGATTGCTCCCAGGATAAGTCCTAGAACTCCGAGAATGGCTATAAGGCGAACGAGGTTCTTACGCTTCATTTGAAGACTCGGTAACGGTAATCACTTCAGTCCAAAAATCTTCGCGATCATCACCATCGCGGACGCGCAGAGTGATAGTGAAGGAACCGGGAGTTTCAAAAATATGAACAACAGATTCTCCTTTTGCAGAAGAATCATCGCCAAAGTTCCAGAGATAATCGGCAGCTCCCGTGCTGCAGGTTGCATCAAAACGAACTTCGAGGGGCACATTGCCTCGCATGCGACTGGGAAAGGCGCAGGCATGGAGAAGAGGTTCACGTACTACAAGAACTTTATCAGTCTCTCCTTCGTTTTTTCCACTTACCGTACGCACTTTGAGGGAAATTTTATACGTACCGCTTCTTTTAAACGTATGCGTCGCATGCGCACTTCCACGGGATATATTTTGTGCAGCACCTGCCGTCTCATCATCAAAATTCCACTCAAATCCCGTAATTTCCTCCCCGGGAATCACCGTTGCCGATGCATCGAAACTCACAGTCAGTGGCGCCACGCCGCCTTTGGGTTCCATGAGAAAGTTTATGGCGGCTTCGGGAGGAAGAACGATGATTTTCACAGGCAAGCGCATTGCCCGGTGCTCGGCGTCTTCTGCAATGAGCACGATAGTATATGTCCCTTCTCTTCTGTAAATTGCTTGCAACGTTTTTTCCACTGATCCGACTTCTGTCGCATCCGGCGCTTCCCAGGTGAATTCAATATTTCGCAACAATGTCTTTGGTGTGAGCGTGAGATGCAGTGGAACCTGACCGGTGATTGTTTCTTGCACTATGGTATTCGAACCCTCGAAAGTCAGATCATCAATTTGCAATACTGTCGCCACACGGACGACGGTGATGATTTCTGCAAGCGCACCGCTTTTTGATCGGATTTTTGTAATGACGGGATACAGACCGACTTGTTCAAACGTATGGGCAACGCGTTCGCCTTCTTTTTGAGCTTGATCACCGAATTCCCATTGCACCTGTCCGATCGGTTCTTCGGTATCCAGATTGAAGAGCACGGAAAATGGCGCCGGGCTGATAAGTTTTACAGGGTCGGTGATGACGGTGACGGGAAAAGGCAATGGTGGCGGATCTTCGACGACAAACGATCGTTCGAACTGCAGTTGTGATTGATTTTGAAGTTGCATTGTTGCCGTTACGGTGAATCGACCGGTGCGAAAATAGGTATAACTTGTTTCTGCGGTTTTTGAGATCTCATCCACTTTTCCATCGGAATCGAAATCCCACGATACTTGGACGATTTGCTCCGGCTCATCCACAAGATGGGAAAGACTGAAAACAACCGGTTTTTCTTTGATGGGAGTGGATGGCGTAAGTTTAAAAACAGACTGCTGTACAATGAGCCGATAATACGCCATGCGGGTAGTGCCATCATTGAGGATGATCCGCACAGCAACATCGAACACACCCTCCCGATCGTAGACGGCAGTGACTTCCGGCTGCACCGTTTCCTGATTGATGTTCTTATCCCCATCAAAATCCCATTCGTATTTCATGGCACTACGTTCAAGTTTTTGGAGAATATTCACGGCTCTTTCCACACTGAAAGTGACGGGGAGAGGAGCAATGATATCCTGTGGATTTACGGGAGAGATGAGGTCGATCGGCAGGCGTGGCTCTCGAATAATCATGAGAGGAGTGATGATGCTCATGATGAGACCGGGTGCGACTGCTATGCCGATCTTGATCAACGCCTTTTGTCGGATGGATATATCAACGTCCGCATCACGGATACGCAGAAACGCAATGGCACCAATTGCGAGCAGGAGGAGAACAACGACAACGCAGACGAGCACACTAAAACTCACGAGCCACTGCAATGCACCGCTCGGCCTTGGCAAGATTGCCATAAGCACGATGCACGCGAGAACGTACACAGCATATGCAGTAACACCGGTGATCAGGAGCTTGCGTTTTGATGATTGCACAGTGGGCACGGAAACATATGGTATCATCTTCTTTGGTATATTTATAGTGATTGAGACTTCAACAGCGTCTGAAGAAGAGGCGATGAGATGGCGCTCAATTGTTCCAGAAGTTCCAGACGATCTTTTCTTTGCATGATCTGCACATTTTTCGGAAGTGAGAATGGTGCGACAGCATTATGCTCGAAGAGGTCGATAGTGAGTGAAACACGTTGTTTTTGTTCCTCTTCAATCGTCCAGATAATACGATTCGTGAGAAACGTCTTCGCATCAATCCAGAGTTCCCCTCGAAGAGTGATGTCATTGTCTGGAGGATCCATTGCGGTCTGATAGTAGAAATGTTTTCTGCCTCTTAGCAGAGACAGTCCACCGTCTTTTGTTATATGGATGCCATTTTCTTGCACATCGAATAACACCGTATTCATGATGTTCCGTGCCATTTGTTCCTGTGGAGATTCCAAAAGAAACCATTCATACGTGTTGATATTTTCCGGAGAATATGCGTTTGTTGTTTTTTTTTCAGACGGATTTGTGATGAAGATGCTTCCATCTTGCAGATGCATGATGGAAAACGTAGATGATATCTCGCCTTGCCTGTCGATACCAATCTGTGCGAAAAATTCCGTTCCGGAGTTTTGCAATTGTCCATGTACAGAAATTCTTTCTCGTTTTCCCATTACAATATCGTCTATGAAGAAATTTGCCCGTACTTCGACTGTTTGCAGGCGCTGATTTGCCTCTGTTGACCTCTGAAGAACGAGTTTTGGATTCAAAGAGGATGATGTCGTACAGGAAAAGAGCAGTAATGCTGCACCGAAGACGCTGGCTATAGTGCGTTTTTGCAAACAAAAACGATATGGTTTTTTTGCCCACTCCCCTGCGTAATCCACGCCGATACGTGAGGTTCTTTCGATGGAATTTTTGGGAACAATCACTCCCCTATCTTCAATCCACAGACCGGTTTCTTCCGTAGCGGTTTTTCCATTGAACTGTTTATCAATTCCAAACGCTTTTGTTATTTTTCCCGGTCCATTCCACTCCCCCGCTCCGCGGATAAGTACTGCAGCGGGATATCCTTCATTTCCTGTAACAATATTGAGCATCCAATGCATGCCATATACAAGGTACACATACCAATTCCCGGCGGGACCAAACAATACCTGCGTGCGTGCGGTACATCCTTTTGCCGCATGACACGCTTTGTCCTGCGGCCCGTCGTAGGCTTCGACTTCCGTCATCATGCCTTCAACTATGGTTCTTCCTTTTTTACACACCACTGTTTTTCCAAGAAGATCCTCTGCCACTTCAAGCACAGGACGCTCGAAAAACGCCCGTTGAAGATATCTGCCTATTATATGCGTACTCTTCTGCAAAGAAGATGCAGTCTATCAGATTCTGATTTCTAAATGTGTGAGAATTTTTTCAAAGTCCACATTCTTCAAAAGATGTACTCGATCTTTTATGCCGAGTGCCGCAGCCATTGCGTTGATGCCGAGCACAAAATTAAAACCATTTATCATATGACTCTTTTCTTCCCACGAAAGACGTGTAGCCGGATCCTTCTCCAGACGATCCAAGGCTTCTCTGGCAGCATGCAACGAAATATAAGATGGATGCTGTGTCGGTAATTTCATGTCAATGTCAATCATACGGTATGTCCATTCCTCTTTTCTCTTCATGAACATCACATTGCCACTGCGTCCTCCTCCCAGAATATCCACTATTTCTCCGGTTTCATTTGCATATCGTATCGCTTTTTGCACAAAATCCTCCACTGCTTTTTTGAATGCAGAATCTTCTTCCGTTTTTTTTATGAAATAGGACAGTTCTCTGTTTATTGTTTCGTCCCGCCGGATATTGAAAATACACTTTCGTATATCAATATTTTCTTTGTTTTCCACATTTTTAAGAGCAACGATTGCTTCACAAATAGAAGATCTGTCTATATATGTTTCTGTTTTACCTACAGGAGATCGATCCTCTTTTCTTAGATATCCTGTACAGAGCGGGAAAAATTCACCGTTTTCTAAAAGGATTTCGGGGACAGCCAACTGACATCGAAGAAGAATGTATTGTTGAATATCACGCGCACTTGTTGTCGGTAGGATGCTGATCCGTGTCGGAACCACATGTTCTCCAAAGTATTCTGGATTTCGATGTAATGTATAACGTTCTCGTTCACTTCGAAAATGCTCTTGAGCTTCTGATTCTGAAAAAGAATGGGGTGAATCTCTGCTCTCTTTATCTTTTTTGAGTATAATATTTCTTTTTTTTCTACTTCCCTTCTCCGCACCATAGATTTTTTTTTCACCTCCTGTTGCTATTTCCTGAAAAATATGACCATATTTTTCATCAAATTTCGGATTGCCGGTGAACAGAATTTCGGACTGCCCCTCTTCTTGAGAAGAGTGATGAAGAGTTATATCTGTTTCCGGTAAAACTTCTTTCTGCTCTTCGCTCATAGAAGGCATAATATGTAATATATACCTATATATTATACATTAATTTAATAATTTTGCAATATATGCAAGCCGAAGAAGCGCCAGTTTTTAACACAATTTGAGCAATGTCGACGGCGAAAACAGGCAGAGGAGCTGCTTCTCTAGCTTTGTTGAATCTGTTCACAAATCTTTTTAAGCAGTGTATCCAATTCCTTGTCCGTCAGGAGTGCCGTAAGGTTATTGAGTGATCTCCTGATACTAAAACAGATTTCCTTGAGTTTTCCACTCATGTGGATCGGTTGCTTATAGGAATGTGTTCTCTTTAGAATGGAGAGAATATCATTTATGGTGGCGAGTCTTATGGTCTGATCCGGTGTTTGTGCGATCAAGCCTCCAGCATTTTCTGCATTTTTGAGGATTTCAGAGACGATCTGGTTGATGATGCCATGCTCTTCCAGCCAATGTTTGGCCTGTGTACCGATATTGACAGGTAAAACAAGAATGTTGTTGGTGATATCCGTTAGTTCTTCAGGCTTCGGTTTCTGTGCAGAGAGGACGATGGTGGAGAGGCAGTAGCTTCCCTTGGAACCGATTCCGATTTGCACGATGCGGCCATCTACCGTTTGGACTATCACATCTGTTGCTGCGTGCGGGTCGTCGACTTTTCTCCCCCAACCGATGGTTACTTGTCCGAAGTCCGTTTCTTCATATCCGTTGGATTGGAAGATTTTCCGGATCTGTTCGACGGTTCGTGTTTCCAGCAATTCCGGGTACTGGAAAAGATCGAGGAGGTTTTTGGCCTCCGGATGTGTCATGTTTGGGTTATTCTCATTAGCCATAAATTAATTATAATAAATTTTTATATATTTGTCAATACATAGAGTAGGGGGCGGCAGGCAATAGGGTCTCATTTTTCCCATTTCCGATGTGGTTCGAGCAGGTTCATGACGGATGCCGAGAAATAGAATTTTATAAAAGCGACCCCGAAGTTTTTAGGCTTCGGGATCTTATCAGGGTATGTTCTCGTATCTTTCAGTCCTCGGACTTTTTGCCTGTACTGATCTTGATATCCCAGAACAGGATCCGGCACAAGGTGTACAGGCCAATAGCCTGAAAGAGGGTGATGGGCTTCAGCCCGAAAATGTCAGGCATCAGCAAGTTCCAAAAGAACATCGTGAGCACACCCATGATGGCGAACAGAATGGTCATCACCAGAACGATCAAGATGAACGTGGCGGATACATAGCATCAATTCTTTGATCATAACCTTCTCCTTTTCTATCGGTTGAGAAAGAACATACTTTGACTAAATAACATTTTATTACAATAGTATGTATATTTGCAATAAGGCTCGACCAGTAGCGTCCCATACACATTCCTCAATACAACTTATGCGTATGAGGGCACTGATTTGAACCCCCCCTACCCCCTCCCTAAAGGGAGGGGTGCCTTGCGAGGGAGATCTGCCAAGAAATTTTAATGGGACGGCACTGAGGCTCAGTGTAGAACATGCATAGGTTCAGAAACATTTGGCACTCCTCATAACTGAGGAGCAATGAAGCAATTCAACATTCTCAAGGGCACGAAGGGCTGGTTGACC
>MFXT01000013.1 GCA_001788955.1 Candidatus Peribacteria bacterium RIFCSPHIGHO2_02_FULL_49_16
ATAGTTTTGATTTCTGCGACAATGGAGGCGGCTCCTTCAAGATCGTTGCCGAGAGCCTGAAGCGCCTCCGTCTTGCCCACAAGCAGAAGTCCTTTCGTGTGAAGCGGAATGTTCTCCATACCTAAACCTTTTTCTGCTACGGCAAGGGCTTCCGCATGCCGTCCGACTTCGCGAAGTATCGTCTGCCGAATATCCAACTGATCCGCGATCATTGTGTTGCCGTGCTTTTTGGCAAATTCGTCAGAGGTGCCTTCAGCTTTCTTGATGTATTCTCTATACACATACGTGCTACCAGTCGCATCTTCGGGATCTTTTGCCCGGCTGTCTGTGGCAAAACCATAGTACACGCTGGAGAGAGCGCCCCACTGTGAAGAGTCCTTCAAGTATTCGCTTTCGGCCGCGAGGACATCTTCCGATGTAGTGCCTTCCCACAGAGTATGCAGTTTTACTTCCATAGTTTTATGCTACGCGCCAACAAGGGTATTTGCAATCTTATAAATGTCCCCTGCGCCCATGGTCAGGATAACAAGCGAGGAGGGATGAGCGAGGAGGGATGAGCGTAAAAAAGACTCTACTTCGGGAAGAGAGTCCGCGCCGCGGGCGGGAACGCCCGCGGCGGTGATTTTCTCGGCAAGCACGCGGGCGGTTATTCCTTCTATTGGCTCCTCACGGGCGGCATAAATGGGGGCAATGATGACTTCGTCTGCACCGGAAAACGCATGAGCAAATTCTTCCATCAAATCGCGCGTGCGGGAATAGAGGTGCGGGTGGAATGCGACCACGAGCGTTTTGTCCGGAAACTTTTCACGTGTAGCTTTAAGGGTTTCTCGAATCGCAGTCGGATGATGCGCGTAATCATCAATCACGATAGCCCCCTCCTTCGTTTTGCCTTTCATTTCAAAACGCCTCCATGTTCCCTTAAAGTCGGCAACACTATGATGCATCATAGCATCGGAAATGTCGGGAAATGCCGCCCGTGCGGCGGCAACCGCCGCACGGGCGTTCATCTTGTTAAATTCACCCACAAGCTGAAGCTCCGGCACCTCTTCTTTCGTGTAATCAACCACTTTGCATTTTGCCTTCTCTACGATGGGCGCGACATTCGGGTCGTCTGGATTGGTTACAAACGCACCATCTTTCGGCAAGGCGGCTGCCGCCTTGCCGAACATCTCCTGCTCCGCCGCAAGGCTAGGGAACCAATCCGTGTGGTCCCACTCCGCGTTCGTGAGCACAAGCACGTTCGGCGAGAGCTTCAGCACGTGATCTTTGTATTCGCATGCTTCCACGACAAATAAATCGCGGCTCCCTTGCAAAAAATTACTCCCGAATTCAGGAACAATAGAACCCACGATGGCGGTCGGATTTTTCCCCGCGTCTTTCAGTATCTTTGCAACCAAAGCCGTGGTCGTCGTTTTCCCGTGCGTACCGGTAATCGCGATAGTGAACCGCCCCCTTGTCACTTCCCCAAGCGCCTCAAAATACGAAATTTCCCTCATCCCTAATCCCTTTACCCTCATTCGCTCAACATTGTCTTCCCACACGGCATCCGAATACACTACCAGTTCCGCATCCGCAGGAACATTTTCCGCCCTCTGACCGATGAAAACGCGTACATCCTTCTTCTTCAAAAGTCCCGTTGTGGGAGACACTTCCCTGTCCGAACCGGAAACCGAATGCCCCTCCGACACATACAGCTGCGCCAAGGCGCTCATCCCGATGCCCCCGATACCTATCATGTAGATACGCATAACGCACAGCGTATAGCGTTTAGCGTTCAGGTTCAAACTCCAGCACTTCAAGCTCAAATTTCATTTCAGGAAATAAACGTATAACGAGAGTTCGAAAATTCTCCGAATCCTTGCTCAAAAGAAACCGTGTTGTTCCATCGCCCACCTCCTGCGGCCAGAATTGTTTTTTCGCTCGCTCGGCAACGGCAACCGCAGGATCAAAGATAAGAATATTCTCGCCGAGCACTTTTCTGAACACCGGGAGGACCAGCGGATAATGCGTGCAGGCAAGAATGAGCACATCAATATCCTGCGGCGTTTGTGGAAATGCTTTGCGGATGATTTCTTCGATGTTTATCTCAGATTTGCCGGATTCAATAGCCCCCGCAAGTTCCGGAATGGCAATCGCTTTAATGTTCTTGCCTATCATCTGAAAGGCATTCTGATAAATGTCGGAATTAATGGTTGCTGGTGTTGCATATAGCATGAGACGCGCTGAAGACCCCTTGAAATAGCTCACCGTAGGCCCCACCATTTCAATGAGCTGTTGCGGTGCAATTGAAAACGCGTCAAGAAGCGAGACCGCCAAAGATGCCGACACACTGTTGCAAGCGCTTACGATGTTTTGAGCTCCACGTTCTTGAAGAAGCTTCAATGCAGCCACGGTGAGTGAGGTCAAGTCGTCGCGCGACCGTGAGCCATAGGGAGCATTTTTTGTATCGCCGAAATATAAAACGTCGGCAGTGGGCAGAACCTCGCGTAGAGCTTTAAGAACCGTAAGCCCCCCGACCCCCGAATCAAAAATACCGATCATACGAGTTTCGCTACCAACTCATTGAACTGGTCTCCGCGGTCAAATTCGTTCTTGAACATGCCAAAGGAAGCAAATGCGGGACTGAAGAGAAGAATGTCGCCGCTTTCTGCTCCTGCGAGGGCAGCTTCAAGCGCCTCCCCGATAGTTCCATATATGGAACTATCGGGGAGGCGCTCTTTAATACGATCGGTTCCTGAACCTGCAAGGAAAATTACTTTTTTGCATTTCGGAAGCTCCGCGATCAAGCCACTCATATCAAGACCCTTATCCGCTCCCCCCGCAATCAAGAGAATGTAGGGTTTACGAAACCCTACATTGAGAGCGCGAAGTGCCGCGATGGTTGCTTCCGGAGTCGTGGCGGTAGTATCGTTGTAAATTTTAACGCCTTTGATTTCTCGAAGAAATTCAAGACGTCCGGGCATGCCTTTGAAATTCTCAACCGCCTTGCGGATTATTTCCTCATCAATACCGAGCGCCCGCGCGGCTTCTATCGCGCACATGGCATTTAGTTTGTTGTGTTCACCCGGGATCTGAAGCTCCCATCCTTTTGGGAATTTTGCCGAATCCGCCATTACAACGCGCGAGACAATTCTCTTGCCGTACTTTTCTTTGATAATCGGAGCAACCTGCGTGGAGACTACAAGCGTATCTTCAGGTTTTTGATTAAGAAAAATCTGCGCTTTATCCGCAAGGTATGCATCCATAGCTTTACTTGTGGTGAGCGAAGTCGAACCATAATAGTTCATGTGGTCCGGGTAAAATGTGGTGAACATGGCAATATTCGGACTTATTTTTGCTTCTCCAAACCCTTCTAATTGCCATGAATCAAGCTCCATGAGCGCTATTGAATCTCTTGTGACTTCTGGCAGAAGCGCGAGTGTCGAAACCCCTCTCACGTTTCCGCCAAGCAACACCTTCATATCGGCGACCTTCAGAAGGTCGCACAGAAGCTGTGTGGTGGTGGATTTACCGCGTGTGCCGGTGATGCCGATTGTCGGGATTTGAGCGATTTCAGCGAACCAGCTTGCGCTCATTTTTATCGGAATGCCGTTCTTGCGGGCTTCCGAGATGTCGAGAGAATCGAGAGGGACACCAGCCGCCTTCAATACAAAATCACGGTTTTTGAAATCAGCACTGTCATGCCCGTCCAAATGAAACGTGACATTCGTGAAACCACGAAGCGTTTCCACGGACGGCGCCAATTCCGATGCGCTTTTCAAATCCGTCACAATCAAATCCGCCCCTTGTTCGGCAAGAAATTTCGCATCTCCCGCGCCGCGCCCAAGAAGCCCGAGCCCTAAGACGGTTATCTTTTTTCCGCGGAAATACGCGACAGTATCCATGCGCGCATCCTACCGCATCGCGGCGTGTGCCGCACGAAACCTTGCTATTGTTGCGGGCACTGCACGCTCACCGGTTGATCTATATGTGTAAGACGCAATGTCGTCCGCGGAAACACAATCAATTCAAAGGGACTCACGGCATCATGCTTATAGCCGCACTCTGAATCCGACCGTGTAAGCTCAATCAAAACAGTCCGAGTTTTTTTAGAATCCACAACTTTTATAACTCCGATACCATACCCGGAGCTTGGTGCGAGACCAGCAAATACTCCCGCTACTTCACTTTTTGAAAAATCAACAGCGGGTGGCGATTCTTCCATGTTGAGATCCCGCCACAATTGTGCCAGCTCGTCCGCCGTCTGGATACGATAATTAACTCGTTTTGATATGGCCGCATTTTCTCCTTCGGCAATTTTTTGGAATGCCACCACCAATCCCGACTCGCGACCGGAAAGATAGCCGGCTTGATAGAGATAGATACCGCCAATAACCAAAACTAAGAGCAGAATGGGAATCGCGTTGCGCGCCATACAAAAAGTATATACCGAAAAAAAAACGGGAGCGAGCGTACAGGCAATCTGTCACCTACGACGTTTTTTGAACACAGAAAGTAACGGTTTATACATATCATCTTTGATTGAAATTTGGATTTCTTTCTTGTCCGTGATTATTGAAAAAATAACTGGCGCATCTGAAATTACCGCAAGCGGCTTGCGCTCCGCCCCTTCGCCCATAACAAGCGCCGCAGCGGTCGCAAGAGAATCCGCGACGTCCGTCTGCGAGAATTTGAACTTCCGGCCGAAGAGGTCTTTCTTTCCGCGATAATCGCGTACACCCTTAAAGCCCGCATAGCCAAGCGCGATGCCGACAACTCCGGCTCGCAGAGGCATGACCACGCTGTCGGAAATAATAACGCCAAGGCGTTTTATCTTGTATGTTTTCATCACCTCTTTTCGGAGGAATGCCGCGCTCTTGAAACTGTCTTCCGGCAAAAGCACGAGTTTGCCGTTCCCGTTTGAATCATCAATACCGGCGTTCGCAATCAGCATCCCGTCTTTTATCGTGAGCCACACGCGCTTGGTCTTGAGCGCATGGGTGCTTTCCTGCCGTATTACTTTCTCCTTTTCCTTTTCACTCGTCTCCTTCATTACCCGTCCTTCCGAGAGAGCTACGATTTTGGAGGTAATTACAAGAATCGAGCCATCTTTCAAGCGCGGAAGATATATCAAAATAAAGGAGACTATTTCTTCGCCCTGTTTGAAAAGGCGTGTTTTAATAGGAATGATGTTCATAGCTCAAACCTTTCGGAGCAGCGAGGAACCGTGTTGGATACCGTAGTTATTGTAGAGATAGCCGCCTTGTTTGAGTAAAACTTCCGCAATATGTTCTATTGTGCGTGGCTCTGGCGGTTTAACGTCAGAAAATGGAACTCCTCCGATGATATTCTCGGTCACCAAGTCAAAGTTATTTCCGAAAGCCTGTACTAACTCTTCTGCAGTGGCTTCTTTTCTGAGATTTATTATTTGGTGTCCGCTGATATGGGATTTTTTTGTTTTGGATAGATCTTCAACATCGGCAGTATAAGCTTCCGCACCCATTGAATGAGCGGCTACCGCGAACTCTCCTGTACCAGATCCAAGATCAAGTATTTTCAGACCAGAAAGAACCTGCCGATCCCGCAATACTTTGATCACGTCACTGGAATTAGCCAGGGAAGCATCCTGCATGATTTTTCCAACTTCGGGAGTAAGTGCCACAGACAAGGCAAAGGCCAGCTGGTAGACAGTGCCATTCGTATTGTAAAAGAGCCCATCTCCGAGCGGGCCCTGCAATATATCTTCAAAACCGTCTACCACATCAACGGTGTATTGAGTAGAGGCATGATTGACTTTTTTTGATCGTGTAATCCGTTTCAGAATCTTGTGAAAGATCATGGGCGTTTCAATTGCCTCAAAACTGCCGGAAGACTCTTTACCTGGTCGAGGCGAAGATCCTGATTCGCGAACCATACAGCCAGCGTAGCACTAGAATGTTTCTGAAACCAATGTTGTAGTTTAGAACGGTTTTTCGGATGTATCACGCAGAAACCGGATGCGAATCTTTATAATGCTTCAGGTACGAAACAATAATGAAACTCAAGATAACCAGAAGGAACCAGGACGTTATCTTGTTGGTCGAGACTACATCCCACGCGTGTATTTGACTTGGGTACTGCCACGCTCCGTAAAAGGTGGATATGTTTTCCGCTATCCAGATAAAGAACGCTGTAAGACAAAACCCGAGAGCGAGCGGCATTGAGCGACGAACTGTTGTGACAACAAAAGTTACGCTTGTTCGAGCAAACAAAAGAAACACAGCGGGAATAAGGAGAAGTCGTGCATCCGGCAAGAAATGATTTGTAAAGAAATTTATATAAATGAGCGCGCAAAGAACGGTGGTAACAATGTAATTTGGATATTCTGTAACTTCTAGTTTCAATATTCTCCAGGCTTGAGCAATGTAACTTCCGACCGCAGCGTACATAAAGCCGCTGAAGAGCGGTACCGCGCCAATTTTGAAAAACGCGTCCTCCGGA
>MFXT01000014.1 GCA_001788955.1 Candidatus Peribacteria bacterium RIFCSPHIGHO2_02_FULL_49_16
CGGAAGCGTACGACGCGTTCGTACATGGTCAACCAGCCCTTCGTGCCCTTGAGAATGTTGAATTGCTTCATTGTTCCTCAGTTATGAGGAGTGCCAAATGTTTCTGAACCTATGCAACCAAATGGTGCAAAATGCGGATTACATTGACAAAAACGGTTTACACAAATATACTGCCCTTCGTCCGAAGACCGGGAGCGCAAGGTCGCAGGCCGAAATAAGTCTCCCCGAGGCATACAGCATCGGTTATACGGCTCCTGCTTGATAGTTCGTGCCGTGTGCCTCGCTGGTCTCCCGGACAAAAAGGGAGACCTTTTTGTTTCTCCAAATTTCTATGGCACTCACCCGATCCCAAAAGGCCGATCAACTGAAAAAAATAAATGAAAACCTGAAAAAGGCGGCATCCGTCATGTTTGCGCAATATCGAGGGTCGACTGTACAAAGTATATCTGACCTTCGTAAAAAACTAAAAAATGCTGAGGCAGAATTGCATATTCCGAAGAAAACACTCCTCAAACGCGCCTTGGAAGAGCAAAAACTTCCTTTTCCACAGGACAAGGCTTTTGAGGGACCCATTGCAACAATTTTCAGTTACGGCGATCCACTTACCGGCGCGCAGATCACCTTGAAATTTGGAAAAGAACATCCGGAGATCTTTCTCACTGGAGGCATCTTTGAAAAGCAAACCCTCTCGTCACAGCAAGCGGTTTCTTTTGCCATGATTCCCGGACGTAACGCGCTCTTGACCATATTCGCCGGTATGGTTCGTTCCCCACTCCTCCAATTCGCAGGTTCTCTCCGAAACCCGTTACAATCGTTTGTACGAGGAACGGCAGAACTCGCGAAACAGAAAAAAGTCACAATGTAATACAGTACTTTCTTATTTTTTCCCCTTATTCATATGGCCGAAGATACCGCAACCACAAAACTCTCCAAAGAAGAACAGGCGCTCATTGATGCTCTGGAGAAGCTCAATGTCATTCAGCTCAATACTGTCGTCAAACACATGGAAGAAAAATACGGCATTTCTGCAGCTGCCCCTATTGCCGTCGCTGCTCCCGCAGCCGGCAGCACAGACGCAGGTGCGGCAGAGGAGAAGAGCGCATTTTCTGTCGAACTCACCGAAACAGGCGGACAGAAAATTGCCGTTATTAAAGTTGTACGAGAAATTACAGGATTGGCACTTGGTGAAGCAAAGGCGGCCGTCGACGGCGCACCAAAGGTCCTCAAAGAGAATGTGCCAAAAGAAGAAGCTGAAGGAATGAAGAAAAAATTAGAAGAAGCCGGCGCAAAGGTAACATTGAAATAAGAGGGAATTTGTACCATTTTTCCTCTTTCTCTATACTGCCCTCCATGTCTTTTGCTGTCAGACAAGTACATGAAAAGTCCGCAAAAAATCGACGTATCGCATGGCTGAAAGCCCTTCGAACAATCACACGCGTCTGCGCTCCATTCATCGCATGGTACGCTTCCTATCGGCATCAGAAAGAGCAAAGAAAAAATGAAAAAAAATGTACGCGCATCGTGCAGAAAATTTTCATGAGCGCAATCGCCATTTCCCTTGCAATTCTCCTTGGCACCTTCTTCATCAGTTCACTCTCCCTCTTACGATTCTCTTCCTTTTCTTTTGAAAAAAACGATGCCGTTCTTTCGGTCGACACGAACGGTCGGACAAATATTCTTCTCTTGGGAGAAGGAGATGAAACCGGACAATATTTGACAGATGCCATTATTGTCGCCAGCCTCGATCCCGACACACGCAGCATTGGTCTCCTTTCATTTCCGCGAGATCTCTATTTTCTGCATACAGATACCATGGGAGAAGGGCGACTCAACAGTCTCTATCGGGATTATTTCTACTCGCTGCGAAGATCCGGCATAGAGGAAAAAGAGGCGTCAAACACAGCCATGAAAGAACTGATGAAAGAAAGCGGAAAAGCATTGAATATCGATATTCACTATGGTATCAAAGTAAATTTTGCAGGATTCATACAGGCAGTGGATGCCATCGGCGGTATTACGCTCTCTGTACCGTACGATATCGTGGATCCCGAATATCCGGGACCGAATTATACGGTCGAGCCATTCGAAATTCAAAAAGGCATCCGCCATTTTGACGGAGAAACAGCCCTCAAATATGCACGAAGCAGGAACACAACCAGCGATTTCAGCAGATCGGAGCGGCAACAGATGCTGCTAAAAGCTCTGGGGAAAAAAATGAAGAAAGAAGGATTATTTCAAAAACCCAATGTCCTTCTTTCCCTCTTTCAGACAATGCAGGAATATGTGCAGACAACGATGAGTATTTCCGAACTCGTCGCGTTTGCCATACAGGGACGATCCATTCTTCCGGAAAATATCTATGCGATGCAACTTCATGATCGTAATGGTCTTTATGATGATGTTCTTGAACCCGGAGGACTGCTCTACACGCCTCCACGAGATTTGTTTGATGGCGCATCCGTACTCCTTCCGGTTTCTATTCCGGAATTTCCGGTAACGTGGAAACAAATCCATACACTGGCCTATCTTTTCTTCACTATCCGCTCTCTCCATCTCCAGAAACCCTCCATCGCCATTCTCAATGCAGGAGCGCCATCAGGCTATGCCCGTTTTTTGGGGAATGAATTGAAGAAATTTGGCATGAATGTTTTAGATATCCGTAATGCAGAAACCAAACAGGTTACATCGGCGCTCTATGCACCATCACAAAACAGTATCGGCAATACGCTTGCCACCATTCTCAATATTCCTTTTCAGCAAGGGCCATATGCAGGAGATCAACACGACATAGTAGTCGTCCTTGGGAAGGATTATCATTATTTTCGCATGCAGGATCTTCTTGCCCAGTATCTTCCATGATGAAACCAAAACAAATCATCGCAGAGGCATGGACCATTACGAAGAAAGAAAAACGCATCCGGCAATGGGGATTCGCTTCAACGCTTTTAGAAACCCTTCTCGAAGCAAAACTCGTCTTCTGGCAGGTGCACTTTGCCTATACGTACTTCACAACGGGGGAAGTCGTGCAATTTTTTGAAATTGAAGAAATACTCTATCGCGCATTACCATTTTGGCTCTTTCTCACCATCATCATCCTATTTATTCTCATGGTCGTGATCGAGTTCTTCCTACCAAAGATGTGCCTGGGAGCTATTATCGGCCTCTCCGCAAAGGCGTACCGCAAAGAAGAATTACGTGGCGGACTTGTTCTCGCTCTCTACAATTTCTGGCCGATTTTTGCCATCCGGGAAATCTTCGTTTTCAGTAATATCACCACCACAATCACCATCATCTCTCTTGTGCTTCGTTACGGGGGAACTGGAGATTTCAAATATACCGCTGTCGGTCTCGTTGTCTTCTTCTGGGCGCTCTCCAACATTCTTAAATTCCTCGCGAGCTTTGGTGAAGAAGCGATTGTGATCCGAAAAATGGGTATTTTCGGTGCCATTGGTCATAGTTTCAAACTCATTATCAGTTATTTGAGCCATGTCATCTTCCTTATCCTGCTTCTTATCATGATTTCCCTGCGCATCCTGATGAATGCGCTCATGATCTTCCTTATTCCGAGTATTGCCATAGGTCTCGGCCTGCTCTTGACTTCATTTCTCCCTCCGGTCATCAGTTATAGCTTAACCACAATCATCAGTATCCTCCTGTTCTTCGTTTTCAGTTATTTCCTCGCGTACTTGCATGTCTTTAAGCAAACCGTGTGGACCATTACGTATTTGGAACTAAGCCAAAAGAAAGAACTCGATATTATTTTGGAAGAAAACCAACAGACAGCACCTATCGCATAAAAGCAAGTGCACATTTTTGACAGTGGACAATCGTTCACCTATTATACACACACTTCCTGCTATGCCCCTTACAGATCATCAACGTACCGTTCTGAACTACACAAGAGATTTTCAACATGACAATGGATATTCTCCTTCCCTGTCCGATCTTGCAGTCGCTTTTGGCGTGCGCAGCAAGAATGCTATTGCCAAAGTCGTGAACATTCTCGTCCGTGAGGGATATCTCAAAAAAGATCCCAAAGGACGTATTAAAATACTGGAGTCAGATCATGATGAGAACGGTGCAGATGCTTTTCTGCTTCCTCTTTTCGGTCCAATTGCGGCTGGTGCGGCAACGGATGTAGAAAGTCAGGTGGAAGACACCATTGCTCTTCATGAATATGTTGTATCCAAACCATTATCGACATTCCTTCTTCGTGTACGAGGGGACAGCATGATCAATGCTGGCATTATGGAAGGAGATCTCGTCATCGTCGAAAAAGGCAGGGAACCAAAACCACTCGACATCGTTGTCGGCATCCTCGATGGACAATTCACCCTCAAGCGCCTGATGAAAAACAAAGGAAAATATTATTTGCAGGCAGAGAATGCCGCATATTCGGATATGCATGCCGCAGATTCACTGGAAGTGGCAGGAGTGGTGAGAGGGGTGGTACGAAAGTATTGAAGAGGTATTTCTTCATACTACACGCTCTTCAATCTCTCCTCTATTTTTTTCAATTTCTCTTCCGCTTCATATCGCTTCTCTTCCGTGTGTTTTACAATATTTGCAGGAGCCTTTGATATGAAATCTTTGCTCTTAAGCTGCTGGTTTAGGCCTAAAATATGCGTTTCACATTTCTCTTTTTCCTTCCGCAAGTTTTCCCGTTCTTTATCCTTATCAATGAGTTCTTCAAGACACACGTGTACTTCGATATCCTGTAAAAAACTACTTATAACCTCATCCGGGTGCTTTCCTGTAGGAGAAAATAGAAGATTCTCGATGCGCGCAAGGCGACGAATGTGCTCCCCTTGAGACTGCAGGAGTTTTTCCCATTTTTCCGAATGAATCACCACAGTGATTTTCTTGTCGGGAGCAACCTCCTGTTCGCTGCGAATAGTGCGAATGGCAGAGATGGTATCAATAATCATCTGAAACTTTTTTTCGGCATTCCTATCCCGTATGAGGCCTTCTGTGGCAGGCCATGGATGCAAGAGAAGCATTCCAGAATCCTTCTGTTTCAGAGAAGTCCACAACTCCTCTGTGACAAACGGGCAGTACGGATGAAGTACGATGAGAATAGTCCTTAGAGCATCCACGAGAAGGTGAACATTCGCTTCACCCTTACTCAATTCCAGATACCAATCACAATAAAAATCCCGCACAAAGCTGTACATTCTTTCACCAACTTCGCTCAAACGATATGCATCCAATCCCGCAGAAATATCTGCAATCAAAAGATGAAGATGAGAAAGCAATGCTCTATCTGCCAACGACAAATCGACTGATCGATCAAAAATGACTGTATGAGGATCTACCCCTTCCTTCTCACATTGCATAAGCACAAACCTGCTCGCATTCCAGAGCTTGTTCACAAAATTCCGGTAGCCAGCTATTTTCTCCTCAAAGAGTTTCGTATCGTTCCCCGGATTTTGGCCCACAATCATCGCAAGACGCAGAGCGTCTGCGCCGTACTTAGGAATGATATCGAGCGGATCAATCATGGTTTTTGGATCGCTCTTACTCATTTTCTTTCCGTCACGCGTGCGCACAAGGCCGTGCAGATACACTGTCTCAAAAGGAATATCGCCAACCATATAGGTCGTCATAAGAATCATCCGCGCGACCCAAAAGAAAAGAATGTCATATCCTGTCTCCATAACAGTCGTCGGATGAAATTTCTGATAATCTGGACTCTTCTCAAAAACCTGTTTCAGCGTCAGTGCCGAATTCTCCGCAATTTCCGGATCAATCAATGTACTCCACGTCCACAGTGCAGAAGAAAACCATGTGTCGAGGGTATCGGGATCTTGCTCAAAACGGGATGAACCGCAGTGCGGACACTTTTCTGGAGGGAAGACGGAAACGATCGGTTCCTTGCACTGCAGCCGACATACGCAGTCACCAACGCAATACCATACGGGAATCCGGTGTCCCCACCAGATCTGCCTGCTTATGCACCAATCACGCAGGTTATCGACCCAGTGGAAATACGTCTTTTCAAAGCGTTCGGGAACAATAGTGATTGAATGATCACGCACAACTTCCTGCATCACCTCTTTCAAACTCCATTCCTTCTTTTTCCATTTCCCCTGCCAAGTCTTTACCTTCTTATGAACATCAAGAAACCATTGTAATTTTGGTAGAGGCTCTATCGGGTGTTTGCATCGATAACAGACGGAAAGATTATGAGTATACGGCTCTTCTTTCACCAAAATCCCCTTTTCTTTCATAGTTGCCACCATCTTTTCCCGACATTCTTCCGTCGTCATGCCAGCAAAGGGACCTGCCTGTTCCATCATGTGGCCTTGTTCATCAATCACCTGCACGACATCAAGATCATGACGCTCTGCCATCTCAAAATCCTTAAAGTCATGTGCAGGCGTTACTTTGAGTGCACCTGTACCAAAATTCGCATCCACATCCTTATCGGCAATCACCGTGAGCTTTGTAAGTCCGATCGCCGTTTCAATCTCAATCTCTTTGTCAATGTACTTTTGATATCGTTCATCATCCGGATGCACCGCAACGGCGGTATCACCAAACTTTGTCTCCGGACGAGTCGTACCGATCTGAAGAGGACCGTACTGAATCGTAAAAAATGTTTCCTGTTTCTCGATATATGTCACTTCGTCGTCGGATAGCGTGGACTGACAGTGAGGGCACCAATTAACAATCCTATGCCCACGATAAATAAGACCATCGTCATACATCTTTTTGAAAGTTTCATTCACACACCGATTGAGCGATGCATCCATCGTGAACCGTTCCCGCGACCAATCGCAGGAGCTTCCCATTTTGCGCACTTGAGACCGAATTGTGTCACGGCTGCCGGCAACAAACTCTTGTAAACGCTGAAGAAACTCCTCTCTCCCCACATCATTCTTGGTCACTCCTTCTTCTTCTTTCAGCTTTCTCTCCATGACGGCATTTGTCGCAATTGCCGCATGATCAGTTCCAGGGAGCCACAATGCCTCTTTCCCCCTCATCCGTGCAAAACGAATGAAAATATCTTCTAAGGCCAACATCACAGCGTGTCCCACATGCAAATGTCCCGTTGCATTCGGCGGCGGCATGCTGATTGTAAACTTTTCCTTTCCTGAATCACGATTCGCAGTAAATGCCCCGCTTTTCTCCCACATCTGGTAAATATGGTCTTCGGTAGAAGCCGGATCGTACGCTTTGTCGAGCATGCCGAAATAGAATAGAACTCATTGAGCCATCAGCAAAATCCTACATGTGGGAATACATGCGTTTGCGTTGAAACTTGGTGCAGACGTCAGAAATCATGTCGGCAACTTTATCTGCATGAGAAATATATTTGATTTTTATAGGATGTCCTATTCCTTCTTTAAGATCGAATTGGAGCGCTCCGAAGGGAAAGACGTTCCAAAATTGCGTTTCCGCGGAAACGCTCGCGATATTTTCGAGATTCATTTGTTTCACCTTTTGGTGAAAAATCGACGATTGCTCCACCCACACGATTTTATCATCGGTAATAAGCAAAAAGTCATACCTCCAATCGAGATATGTTTTGAGAAGATTGGAAAAGGAAAAGAGCAGCCAGATGATAAAAATACCTGTGGTGACCGTCCATCCGGAGATACTTTCTGTAAGAAAAAGAAGAATGCCGATCATGATGAGAATAGTTGTGATCATGGATTGGTAGATCACCGAAAGAACAAAAAAGAATCCATGCCGAAAGATGGTCGCGATTTCCTGCTCATCTTGTGATATCCATCTCTGTTTTTTCTTGGCAATATCAGTCTCGAGGGCAAGAATACGCATGGGATCTCAAGAATAAAAACTCAAAATTTCATGTAAATATCGTAGTCTACAGGACTCTGTACCACAAATATATGAGCATCATTCCAAATTTTCTTATGCAATATGCTTGCAATAAGAAGTATCTTCCTATAAAACTCCCCTGCTTCGCGCTTTTCTAAAGCGTGTGAGTTCGTTCTTTCCCTACATATCGAAACCGCCCAAAAGGCGGTTTTTTTATGCCTATATACCTCCGCATTTATCCCTTTACGATCTGCTGAAAATCCATCTTCTTTATTTCTCCCGTCTTTCGTTCCATTATTTCTGCTTCATTCGAAATAAGCGTCTTTTCTGATACGACAATTCGTGTCGGAACTCCGAGTAAATCTGCATCCGCAAAACGCGATCCGGCAGACTGATCGATGCGATCATCAAAGAGACACTCCTGCTTCTCTTTACAAAGCTTTTCATAGAGCGCATGCGCCTTTTTGTAGGCTGCATCACTCTGCTTCTTTGCAAGAGGAATAATATAATAGGTATATGGTGCAATGGCACCCGGCCACACAAGCCCTTTCTCATCAGAAAATGATTCTGCAAGAATTCCCAAAATCCGGGAAATCCCCAAGCCGTAACACCCCATTATTACGAGTTTCTGCTCATTATTCTCATCCAAAAAATGCAATCCAAAAGGCTCTGTGAATCGCGTACCTAACTTAAAAATATTTGCAGCCTCTGATGCATTCTCTTTGCGAAAAATGGACCCGCCAGTCACAGGACACGTCGTTTTTCCATCCTCAAAAATCTCTGTATTGATCGCAATACGTTTTCCATGATTTTCCGCTTCCTCACTGATAAAAATCGTGTCCTCTCCTTTCGGAAGAAGCACCTGATACTCATGAGAGTACTTTGAAAATGATCCTCCCGATGCATAGGTCAAATACGTACGATTCAGTAAGCCCAATCGTTCAAAAATATGATTGTATGCAACCTGCACTTTCGCGTAATACTCATCAAGATTTTCTTCATCCTGATGAAATGAATAGAGATCCTTCATCAAAAATTCCCTCCCACGCAGAACGCCGGATTTTGCACGTAATTCTTTGCGAAATTTTGTCTGAATCTGATAGCAGGCAAACGGTAAGTCACGATACGAATGTACAAACTGTCGTACAACAGGAACAATAACTTCTTCATGTGTGGGATTCAGTGCATATTCCTGATCGCCGACACCGGGAAGATGAAACAGGGCATCAAAATCATCCCATCGACCCGTTTTCTGCCACTCTTCCCGGGAAGAAAGCGCAGATAACAGAATCTCCTGCCCACCGATGGCATTCATCTCCTCGCGAACAATCTGTTCGATACGACGCAATACGCGAAGTCCTAGAGGGAGATAGGAATAGACTCCGGCCATTGTTTTTGCAATGTATCCACCACGAACCAGGAAATCAGCATTCCGACTGTCTGCGTCATCCCGGACCTCTTTCGATGTTTTAGAGAAAAGTGCAGAAATCAACATACCACGTAAGAATAGAGAGTCATGGCACTTCATGCAAAAGCTTATAATTATAGCCAATACATCCGAAATAACCATTATCATATATGCGAAAAATCTGCTATCTTTAGCATTCCTTTCTCATGCATCGTATGCACATTGAACATCACGAAAAAAATCTCCGTTATACCGATCGAGAACTCATTCTTCTCGCACGAAAAATCGGACGGCTTGCCACGTACTGCAAACGCATCAAAGATGAGAGTTCGAGCATTCATATTGATGCAGAGGAACGTGACACGAAAAAGAAAAGAGACAGTATTAAAATAAGCATTACCATAGAACTTCCTCACAAAATCCTTCGGGCAGAGTCGCGCCGATCAGACGTGTCTGAAGCAGTTGATCGTTGCATAGAAAAACTCGAACCACAGATCAAGAGATACAAAGATCTTCACATATAAACTGTTGCGCTCTGCCACCATCATCATCGGTTGGTTCTGTATTGTGATTGTTTCTCTTGCACATACGCTCGGCATCGCCTTTGCCGCAACGATACAAACTTCAGGAGCAGAACCTCTTCAGGCAATAATACGCGGACCGGAAGACATCGCCGTCGGACGCACGATTGTTTTAGACGCTTCGTCCAGCATAGTTGAAGGAGATAACATAACGTATGCTTGGTACATCGATGGAGTGGTAAAACCCATAAGCACAAGCGTGGAAGCAATTTACACACCGGAAGAACCCGGAGATCTTCTGTTCACCCTGCATATACAAAGTACAATTGATGATGAAAAAATCGAAACTCGTACACAACAACGTGTTACGGTCTTTAGGCGAAAAATTACACTTATTGCCGATACGAGCATCTCACGCGAAAAACTGACGATCCATAAACAGTCCGCAAATGAAGCCGGTGTATTTCTCCGCGTCCTTCATTCTCCGGTGGCAGCAACACCTGTTCGCACGACTGAAGAATTCACTACGCTCTTGAGTGAAGAAAAGGATGCATTTCTTGGGGCAGAATCCATTATTCTTTGGACAGATAATCTCACCGCTCTCCAGGCGCTCATGCGCATTATGGAAACAGATGCGGAATTATTGACCGCGCTCGAAAAACAATCGATCATACTCATTACAAGCCGGGGACTACAGACTCTCGCACGCACCGCAACCGGACCGTTTGCCGTTCTCAAGCCTCAACAAATCATCATTACCCGAAAAGAAGCAATTAATCCTCTGATTCTCGCAAAGAATAGCGAAATGTTCATTCAGGAAGCCAAACAGAGAGATATTGATTTCCTCGTGCTCGATAAAACGACTGTGGGCTTGCGAATCTGGAATGCACTCTCGACACTTGTGAATTATATGGTGACGCATGGCGTTTCGAGCGAAACAGTCATCCTCCTTCTCATGCTTCCAATTATTGCCACGATTCTCACATTCTTTAAGCAGGTTGTAGGTATTACAACACTGGGATTATTCACTCCTTCTATTGTTGCGTTGAGTTTTCTCGCGCTCGGCTGGTGGATAGGACTCCTCTTCCTGCTCTTTATTATCACCACGGGGTATATTACGCGTTCTCTGATGCGCCGGTGGCGACTGCTCTATTTCCCAAAGGTCGCCATTATTATCACTGTTGTGAGTCTCACCCTTCTCGTTCTTCTTGGTATAGGAACGTTTTTCGGCATCGGTCTTCCCCGAGACACCATTTTCATCCTTCTGATCATGTCCACTCTCGCAGAAACCTTTCTTAATCTCAAAACAGAACAGGGATTGCGTCCCGCAATTTTGATTATTGGTGAAACGATTTTCGCTTCGCTGCTCTGTGTGATTATTGTGCAATGGTCGGCATTTCAGGTGATCATCCTTGCCTATCCGGAACTCATCCTTGTGACGATTGTGATTAATGCATTCCTTGGAAAATACACAGGATTACGACTTGTAGAGTATGTCCGCTTCCGCGAAGTTTTGCGTACTCTTCAGGAAGAATAATCGATGTGGTCTCTTCTTACTCATCATGGCATCCTTGGACTCAATGCGAGGAACCTCCTTTACATAAAACCATTTAACCCAAAAAAGGCCGTTGCGCTTGCCGATGACAAACTGAAAACCAAAGCATTTCTTGCTGCACGCGGCATTCCCGTTGCTAAAATCTATGCGCGCATAGATTCTCGCAAACAATTGCGGCAATTTGATTTTTCCACTCTGCCGGATGAATGTGTTCTTAAGCCAAAAAGCGGATATGGAGGAGAAGGTATTCTCATCCTCAAAGGACGAAAAAATGGGAACTTCCTTTTACAGGGAAAATCCCCTATATCGGAACAACGACTCATTGAACATATTGAAGATATTCTTGATGGAAAATTCTCACTACAAGGACAATCCGATGCGGCATTTTTCGAAAAACTCCTGATTTCTCATGAATCTTTTGCACACCTTCGACCGGCAGGCCTTCCTGATATTCGTATCGTGGCGTTTAATCTGGTTCCGGTTATGGCAATGCTTCGTATTCCCACAAGAGAAAGCGGGGGAAAGGCAAATTTGCATCTCGGTGGAATCGGTTTAGGCATAGATATAGCAAAAGGAATGACAACGCACGGTGCAAAACGCCACAGCATCATCCACACGCTCCCTCATGGAGTGCCTGTACGAGGAATATGCATCCCATTCTGGGAAGACATTCTTCTTATGGCATCACGCATTCAATATCTTACAAACATCGGTTATATCGCAATAGATATCACGATAGATCAAGAACAGGGACCCCTGCTCCTTGAAGTGAATGCACGTGCAGGACTCGGCGTACAAATCGCCAATCTCGCTCCTCTTCGCTCTCGTCTTAAGCGTGTACAAGGACTCACAATCAGTTCTCCGGAAAAAGGCGTGCGTGTTGCCCAAGAACTCTTTGGAGAAAAAACCCACAAAAAAAAACAAGAACAGGATCACATCCTCGCACTTCAGGAAACAATTTCCATAGCCGGGGATGGTACGATGATACACATCCCATGCATCATCAGTCCTGAAGAAGAACATTCTCTCTTCGATCCGACACTTCTTCAGGAGCTTCTGAAACAAGAAGCTGTTGAAGTGCACAATCAGCAAGAAGGTTACTATCGCATCAAATTCACTCTTGGCCACAGAAAAATACAAACTCTCGTGCGAACAGCCCCTATAGAGAAAAACGGAATCAAAGTGAAAATCGGACGGCGCGATCTAAAAGGTTTTCTTCTGGATCCGACAAAGAAAACTTCTCCCGTACAACAAACAACCTTGCGAGAAGATCTTCGTGCAGCGGATAAACTCCTTTCCCGCTTAAACAAAGAATTAAATCTTCTGAAATATTTAAAACCAACCAATCTGAAAGAAGAACGTCTACGTCTCGAGAAAGATAGAGCATATAATCCGACATTTCGATATAGGATCGTTCCCTATGATCTTGGTAAATTTGAGGAGCAACTTCGAGAAATTAAACTCGATACTTCCCCTTTGGGAACTCTTCTGACAAAGAAACAACATGAACTTCTTCAGCGTATTCGATTGCTGAAAGCACGGGGGGGCGATCCGCATGCGTTTACTCAATCAGCATTCGCATTGTACGGAATCCCGGATCATACATTGATCAAAGAAGCAGAAAAACATCTCATGTTACAAGTTGCATGCGATCGCATTTTTCCATCTGACTTATTGTCTGCAAAAAAAGTATATCCGCTCTTTCAGGAAGTATTGGAAACGTACGGGCTCCATCAATGGCAAATCAGTATTTCATCAACCATTGTTCCTGATTGTATGGTCGGAGGAAAACATATCTATCTTCGCAAAGATGCGCTTTTTGCCCGTGAACGCATTCAAGCGCTCATCGTGCACGAAATTGAAACACATGTTCTGACTGCAGAAAATGGCGAACAGCAGCCATTCGAAATCTTTCGTATCGGTTTTGCAAATTACCTCGAAACGCAGGAGGGTCTTGCCGCATATAATCAAAAACGTGTTTTGTCTCCATTCAGCGCAAAACGTTTTGGCACGGCAAAAACACTCCTCGCCGTTCATTTCGCAACGAGCCACTCATTTGCCGAAACACGGGCATTCCTTCTAGATATGGGCTACAACGAAGATCGTGCGATCACTGCCACCGTTCAACTCAAACGAGGACTCACCAATACTTCGCAGCACGGCGTCTTTGCGAAAGGCATTGTGTACTTTCGGGGAATGCAGAAAATCGAACACTTCGTAAAGAACGGCGGAGATATAAAAAAACTCTACATAGGAAAGATTGCCATCGAAGATCTCCCTCTCATCGAAAAAATTCCTCATGTGAAGCCACCATTGCTGCTCCCGATATTTCTTCGAAACTAGGGATTCCAATCTACTCTTTCCAGAGTCGGCAACACCATCATCCACATTTGTCCTGCACTGAAAGAAAGAGGTTCGCCGGATGCATCAAAAAAGTGATAGGGTTGATGTTCTCCTTCCCTCCTCCATCTTCCCTTGTCCACTTTTCCGGAACGAAAGAGGAGTGCCGGACCAGATCCGACGGTAGTCATGGCAAGACGACCATACGCACCAATATCATCAATGGGCATCTCAAGAATGAGAATATTGCTCGGGCGCGTATTCTGTTGAACCTTTCCATTCTGCCGCACATACGCACCTCCAACTGCATCATAGGTATATGTCACATTATGATTGGCATTAAAAAATTGCACAGAAATTGTTGTCGCTCCGGATCCGGTTGGAAATCCTCCTACGGGAAACAGCGAGAAATTTCGAACAATAAGTTTTTTGTCATTCAAAAGATCTTCAATGTGTTCACGACGAATATATAAATTATGCGGAGCAGATACGTATTCATCACGAAAAAAATGATCCGGTAATCCCAGACCATTAAACGCATACAGCGTAGGAAAGGTCAACGCTTGTTCAAGCGCATCCGGACTCCCGCCTGCATGAAAGAGTGCTGAAGACCATGGAACAATGCCGGAAAGAAAATAGGAACGTAAAGAACGGATCGGTCCAATGCGTTGAGGAAGATCTTTGCGATCAAAATATAAAATAAAGCGGGAAATCATCCCTTCAACAAGGAATTCTTGAATCAGAAATGCACGTTGCATGCCTTCTTGAAAAGGACGGGCATCTTCATGATTCTCGACGACAAATGATAAGACTTCACGTTCTTCCTTTGCACCATATGTAATTTCTTCGGACATGTACATAACGACAAAACCAACCCCTACGAGCAGTACGCACGCAAAGAAAACCGCACATATCACACACCAGTACTTTTTCACTTTCATGAATTGGGTGAAAAAGATTCTTCTTTAGCATTGGAAGACGCATCTTTCTTTTCATCGGTCCCTGCTGCGACTTCGCCTTCCGCAATGCCTTCTTCAGCAGGCTTTTCTTCCTCTTCCTGTGCTCGTGGCTCTTGCACCATCACTACGGTAGCATCGGGAGATTCCAATACCTCCACTGATTGCGGCAACTGAAGATCAGCAATAGTTATACTGACACCAAAGGTTTCGAGAGACGAAATATCAACAGAAATCTCCGAAGGAAGATGTAGAGGAAGGCATCTTACGGTCACGTGATCGAGAGGAGTAACAAGAATACCACCGAGATCCCGCACAGCCGGCGATTCTCCCTTAAAATTAAGAGAAACAGATGCTTCAACCTCTTTCTTCATGTCCACTGCATAAAAATCAACATGTATCAACTCCCCCGTCAAAGGATCCGTGTCAGTTGCATAAAAGAGAACCGGAATCGTCTTTTTATCAAGACACAAATCAACCAATGTACTTTCACCCGCCTGCTGATACGCTTTTCTTAACAGCATTGCTTCGCACTCCAACGGAATATTTTCTGTAATATTCCCGTATAAAACACACGGAACCTTCTTTTCCCTTCGCAAAAGAGATGAAGATCGTTTTGAACGACGATGAACAGCAAGTCCGAAGGACACCATAGCCAAAATACGCTACTGGAGCAGGAAGTATCGGTCAAGTGCTCGACGTCCGTGGATTCGGCAGATTTCTCCACTTCCAGAAGTATCGCAAGGCACTGTGAATATGTGCACGGCCGACACGAGTGGTGAAAAGAGAAAAGATTCCCCCATCGCTAAGCCTTCGTTTACGATCAGACCCAATCACTTTGCACGTATACACGACGCGTTTTTCTTGCAGCCAGCACCGGCGGCAGAGATCCATATCTTCGAAAAAAAGAAAAAATCTCTCCGCGTCAAATCCGCCAAGCTCTTCAAAAAATGAACGGCGAATAAGAAAACAGCCACCGACGACCCAATCGACATCCTGTACGTTCTCACCATGTTTCTGCGCCAATACATATCGATCTACGCGGCACGGAAAAACGTATCGCAACCATGTGCGTTTTATCACAAGATCGAATGGATGAGGAAATGTGCGCGCCGACTGCCGTTGTGTGCCGTCGGGATGGAGAAGCTTCGGTGCAAGGATGCCAATTGAGCTATCTGCCTCCATGTGTTCTACAAGACGTTCGATGCCATCACGTGGAAGTATTTTTGCAGGATTATTAATAAGAAGATATTTGCCTCGCGCGAAACGTGCACCGACATTGTAGCCCGCACCGAATCCACAATTACGGTGTGTTTCCACTATGCGCAAAGGGAATACTTTCTGGAGTTGATGACGAATAATTCCAATAGAGTCATCTTCAGAATGATTATCAATCACAATGACTTCACTCTGCTCTGCATACGTCTGCTCATAGAGAGCACAAACGGAGCGAACAGTATCACGCGGTGACCGATAATTAAGAACCAGTACGGACACCGAAGGTGCCTCACATGAAGAGTGCTGCAAGAGCAAGCGTCAACGTGGAAAGAAGTTTGATGAGAACGTGCAAGCTTGGACCCGCAGTATCCTTGAATGGATCACCAACCGTATCACCGGTTACCGCAGCACGATGGGCATCACCTTTCTTGCCGCCATATGCTCCTGTCTCAATGTATTTTTTCGCATTATCCCACGCACCACCACTGTTATTGAGATAGCAAGCCAATATCACACCCGTAATGGTCGCTACCATAAGCAGGCCGGCGATCGCCTCGGCTCCGAGAAGTACGCCAATGATAATCGGAGACACAACGGCAACAGCACCAGGGAAAATCATCTCTTTTAACGCACTCTTCGTCGCGATATCCACTACAGAGGCATAATCAGGATCCTCTTTCCCGCTCATGATTCCCGTTTTCTCTTTAAATTGCCGACGCACCTCTTCCACAATCACTCCCGCGCTGCGACCAACGGCACGAATGGCAAGTGATGTAAAAAAGAACACAATCATCGCACCAAGAAATGCGCCAATGAACACTTCGACTTTCGCAAGATCAACAGAAAAGAGATGCGTCTCTTCGAGGTATGCCGAAAAGAGCAGGAACGCAGCAAGGGCTGCCGAACCGACCGCATAACCCTTCGTTAAAGCCTTCGTCGTGTTTCCTGTTGCATCCAATTCATCCGTCACCAAACGAACTGCTTCGGATGAATGAGACATCTCTACAATGCCTCCGGCATTATCGGTAATGGGTCCGTACATATCCATCGCAAGCACATAGCACACCATCGAAAGCATGCCCATCGTCGCCACAGCTGTTCCATACAGTCCCCCGCTAGGAATCCCTGTTTGTAATCCAAACCAATAAGACAGAAAGAGCGCGACACAAATAGTGATTACTGTCAGCCCCGTCGACTCCATGCCAATGGCTGTCCCTGCAATAACATTCGTTCCATGCCCCGTTGTGGACGCTTTCGCAATTGCCTGCACAGGACGATGTCTCTTGCCAGTGTAGTAATCCGTAATATACACGAATGCCACGCTCGTAAGCACACCGGTAAGACCGGCAAAGAAGAACCACAACGACGCACCGGATGATTCATTGAGAAGAAAACGTGTTGCAAAGAACAGAACAACAATCATCAGCATTGTCGTCACCCAGTATCCGCGAATCAACGCATTCATGGGATTCTGTCCCTCTTTTGTCTTCACTGCATAGATACCGATAATCGAAGCAATCAGGCCAACCGAACCAAGGACTAATGGAAAAAGAATACCCTTCACACCAAAGAATGGCACCAGAGCGACTCCTAAAATCATCGCACCGATATTCTCCGCAGAAATGGATTCAAAAAGATCCGCACCGCGCCCTGCACAATCACCGACATTATCTCCGACAAGATCTGCGATAACAGCGGGATTGCGCGGATCATCCTCGGGAATCCCCGCCTCCACCTTTCCAACCAAATCCGCACCGACATCCGCAGCCTTGGTGTAAATCCCCCCTCCGAGTTGTGCGAAGAGCGCAACGAAACTCGCACCGAAGCCATATCCGATAATTCGTGCAGGGATAACACTCGAATCGAGCCCCACAAAGAGATGATAGAAAAGATATAGACCACTGATACCGAGAAGAGAAAGTGCGGTAATCACCACCGCAGGCACGGCTCCTCCACGCAGAGACATCGTTAAAGCAGCGCCCAGTCCGTGATGAGCTGCGTGTGCAGTTTTCAGGTTTGTCCGTGTGGCAACGATCATACTCACCACGCCCGAAAGACCGGAAAAGAATGCTCCGAGCAAAAATGCTCCTGCGACCTGCCAACCGTGCACCCATCCATCAGCTTCACCGGTAAACCCATATGCACAGAGCATGCAAAACGCCGCGACAACGGCGAGTATTGTAATCGTTTTATACTGACGCCAAAGGAACGCGCGAGCACCGACAGAAATAACGCGTGCCACTTTTTGCATGGCGGCATTGCCATCATCAGCACTCTTTACCCAAGACCAGAATACTAAACTGTACAGAAGACCCAAAAAAGCCACGATGGGAGCAAATAGTTCGAGAAAAAGAGGTGACATGGTATAAAAAGGTGAAAGATGAAAAGAAACGATATGCTGTTTAAGAGGCTTGAAAAGATCAAAAGACGCATGGCACACGTTCCTTCGTGCCCAGGAATGTACCAGTGGCTCGATAAAAAGGGAACCGTCTTATACGTTGGAAAAGCAAAAAATTTGCGCAATAGACTTCGGAGTTACATCACTTCATCAAGCAAGAAAACAGCGAGTCCTTGGAAAAATGCACTCATGGACCATATTGCGGATTTTTCAATCACCGTGGCAACAAGTGAACTGGAGGCGCTTATTCTTGAAATCCAGCGCATTAAGGAACTGAAACCAAAATTCAATATCGTCATGAAAGATGATAAAAATTACGTCTATCTCCGTATCAGTACACAAGATGCCTATCCATCCATTGCAATCGTTCGCCGCATGGAACGGGATAACGCAACATATTTCGGCCCCTTTCTTCAGAAAAAGCAACTCGAGGAAACACTGACTCTCTTAAACAGACTCTTTCGCTTTCGCGCATGCCGGGAATCAATCACCACGCAGAACGCGGGAAAATCCACTCTCAAAAAAGAGTGTCTTGCATGCCAAATTCATGAATGTAACGGCTTATGCAGCGGAAATATCTCGCAAGAGAATTATCAGAAACGCATTCAGGAAGTTGTGCGATTCTTTCGAGGAAATACAAAACCTGCCATCGAAAAACTCACGGAGCTTATGCACGAAGCAGCAAGCGGGAAGCACTATGAAAAAGCAGCGACGATTCGCGATACTATTGAACGTATTCAAATAGATCATCAACAAATTGTTTCAAATACCTCTCATGCAGATACCGACAGTATTGCAATTGCGCAATCCGGAGAACGGGTATTGGCAGTCATCCTTCATGAGCGGGACGGAAAAATCGTGAATGATGAAACGGTTTCTCTTCAAGGCATGGGAAACACGCAAGCAGAAATTCTTGCACAATTTATTCCGCAATATTACGAAGCAAAACAACACATCCCAAAAACCATTTTTCTCCAAGAAGAGCTGCCGGAACATGCGCTTCTGGAGATTCTGCTCAAAAAAACGACGATCACCACGCCGAAACGTGGGAAAAAGGCGCATCTCTTGAAACTCGCAGAACGAAATGCCGAGGAGCAACTCACACAGCAACTTGCCAAATGGGAGGCAGCTGCGAAACAAAATCAGAGCGCCCTGGAGGAACTTCAGACTCTCCTCGGTCTTCCCACACTTCCTCAACGCATCGAAGGGTACGATATCTCTCACCTTAGCGGCACCGAAACCGTCGGGAGCATGGTTGTCATACAAGACGGCAAACCGAAGAACGATCACTACCGATCATTCACCATTCGCACCATGAAGAAAGGAGAAATTGATGATTGTAAAGCACTCAAAGAAGTACTCCGACGCCGATTACGATATGTACATCAGAAAAAAATAGTATGGAAAAAAGAAGGAACTCTGCTCAAAAAAAGGCAAAAAAATGGCAAATACATGCTTGCGATCGATCCGAAGCTGGAACAGTACTATGCAGACATGGGATTTCGGCATGCTCTTCACACTCCCGCCGCATTTGAAGAATCCATAAAAAAACTTGTCAAAAAAGAACGACGAACTGTCCCTTTCCTGGTGATGATCTTCGATGCAAAAAAACACAGATCTGATCCGTCGCTTTCAAGCCTCCCTGATCTCATTGTCATCGACGGTGGAAAAGGCCAACTCAACGCCGCACGCGACATGATAAAAAAGCAACACATAACGAACAACGTCATTAGTCTCGCCAAGCGCGAAGAGGAGGTCTTCATTCCGAATAAGAAGCACCCGGTCATCTTCCCAAAAGATTCTCCCGCCAAATTTCTTCTTATGAGGCTCCGTGATGAAGCTCATCGGTTCGCCAATCAGCATCGTAAGAAACGCCTGCAGCGTCATTGGAAAGCATCTTTCGAACATTTGAAGTAAAAAACACTGGAATATATCTCTCTATCCAATATACTAAGGCACATGCGTAAACTTTCCATTCTCTTCAGTGCACTGGGCGGTGCGGCAGCCGCATATCTCGTAAGTAACAAAAAATTACGCGCAGAACTTTCAAAGGCAAAAACGACGGATGATGTCGGAAAAATCCTCGGCAAACACCTCCAGCAGGATGGAAAAAAACTTGGGAAAGATATTTGCGATTTTCTGGAGAGCGATCGTGTGCAGAATAAAATCAAACAAGCGAACGTTACTGCCCAAAAACATTTCGATATAGCGGAAAAAGAAGTACGAACTTGGCTGCAGAAAGGCAAGAAAGAAGTTGTGAAACAAGCGGGATCCGCAGCAAAGAGCATGAAGAAAACTGTGAAGAAAAGAACACGAAATGCCTTCAAGATAAAACAGGTATAATATCTGGCTCACGTCTTCAGCGTTTTCCCTATGCATACGCGATTCATTATCGTTACCGGAGGTGTGTGCAGCTCACTGGGAAAAGGCATCGCAACAGCAAGTATTGGAGCAATCATGAAAGCCTGTGGACTGAAAGTATTCGTCCAGAAGCTTGATCCGTATCTGAATATTGATCCGGGAACCATGAGCCCGTTCCAGCATGGGGAAGTGTTTGTCACGGAAGATGGCGCCGAAACAGATCTCGATCTGGGGCATTATGAACGGTTCATCGATGAGCCGATGAGCAAATGCTCCACGGTAACCACTGGACAAATCTATCAACACGTTCTCGCACGGGAGCGCAAAGGTGATTTTTTGGGAGGGACTATCCAAGTCATCCCGCATATTACGGATGCAATTAAGCAACGTATGTACGAAGCTGCAAAGAAAGCGAAAGCCGATATTTTGATGGTAGAAATTGGCGGAACGGTTGGCGACATTGAAGGAGAACCCTATCTGGAAGCAGTGCGCCAACTTAAAGGAGAACTGCATCACGAGAGCATCATGCACATTCATCTCACTTTGCTCCCCTATCTCAAAGCAACAAAAGAACTCAAAACAAAACCCACACAATTATCCGTACGAGAACTGCGGCGCATTGGCTTACAACCGGACATGATCATTGCGCGTGCAGACTATCGCATTCCCAAGGAGCTTCTCGAAAAAATAAGCCGATTTTGCGGCGTTCTTGAAGATGCGGTCATTCCCGCACCGACGCTGCATTCCATTTATGATGTTCCAGAGCATCTGGAAGAATACAACGTCTCTGCCATTATCGGACGAAAGTTCGCAATGAATCTCGTTCCGAATATGGCCGAATGGGAGGAAGGAAAGAAGCGACACGAATCAGCAAACAACCAGATTGCCATTGCACTTGTTGGAAAATATACACATCTCGAAGATGCATACATCAGCGTTATCGAAGCGGTAAAATCCGCAGCGGTATTCTGGGGAATGAAAGCGAATATTATCTGGATTAACAGTGAAAAACTGGAAGCAGATGACAAAGAAACTTGGGACGAACTCAAAAAAGTGAATGGTATTGTCGTTCCCGGAGGCTTCGGCTTACGCGGTATCGAAGGTAAAATTGCCGCAGCAAAATACGCACGAACGAAAAAAATTCCCTTCCTCGGACTCTGTCTTGGCTGTCAGCTTCTTGTTATTGAATTCGCACGAGCCGCACTGGATGACCCTGAACTTACAAGCGAGGAATTTGATGAAGAAAATAAAATACCAAAACGCAAGTATGTCGTCCATTTCCTCCCCGATCAACATCGCACAAAGAGTAAAGGGGGAACCCTGCGCCTTGGTGCGTATACCTGTAAACTTCTTCCCGATTCTCTCGCTGCCAAAGCGTACGAAGCGGAAGAAATCTCGGAACGCCACCGTCATCGTTACGAATTCAATAAAAATTTCAAAAAAAAACTCGAAGAGAAAGGCATTCTCTTTTCCGGCATCTGGCCAGAGACAGGGCTTGCAGAAATCGTGGAACTCAAAAATCATCCCTTCATGCTCGGCACACAATTCCACCCGGAATTTACAAGCCGCCCCCACCGCCCGCATCCGTTGTTTTCAGCATTTATAAAGGCAGCCTTGCATCACCCCCCCCTTATACCCTCACCGTAAACCACATGAATATTTTCTTTGCCTTTCGCGCTTTTTTTCCATGTTTCACACCGCGCACACGAACAGAGCGTTCCGAACGTGTCATAAGAAGTGCATGGAAGCCAAACCCTGCAAGAATGAGAAAAATTCCAATGACAAATTGTCCAAGTGTCGATCCAGCCGTTTGTTCAAGTGCCGCTGCGTGAAATTCATCTTCTATCGTTTGCTCAACAGCAAGTGAACCCTGTCCTGTGACTCGTGCCTGCAAATAGTCTCCGACGCCGACATTCATTACCAAAAAACCACTGGCCACAAATGACGCGGCAACAAGGATCGAAAGGAGATTTCTGTTTATAAAGGCCATCTCCTTATAATAGCAAATTTAGGCATTTTTGGCAATGTACATCATCTTCATCGTTTACTCTGCAAAATATGATAATCTTCATATGATGGCCCCATCGTCTAATGGTTAGGACGCCAGGTTTTCATCCTGGTAACGGGAGTTCGATTCTCCCTGGGGCTGCCAATTGCGAAATCGCGGGTTTTGGAGCAGTACGCGCCACCCCTTCGCGGCTTGCGGCCGCAGTGTTTGTCCTTTGAGAAGAACGTTCGAGCCGATCGTTTTGAGAAATGCGCGAAATTCCACCGGATCATCCTGTAACAGCAGGGTTTTGGCTTGTTTACTGCGAATAAGAAACTCCCGCATCGGTTCGAGCCACTCATTGCCGTTTTGTTCGCTGTCTCGGATACTCTGGTCGAGGTCTGTCTTTCGCTGGAGAAGCTTGTTCTTCTTCTGTACATATTCCCCGGCCTCGATCATTCCCTCCAGCTTCATATCGAGGAGCTTCTCCAGTTTCTTCTCGATCTGCTCATTTTCCTCAACGAGACAGCGAACGGCTGCCCGACTGTCTGTGCGATCATGAGATTCTTCCTTATCGAGTTCTCTGAGCATGTTGTCCGCCCAGTCGTCGGGCAGTGAGACCTTTTCGACGATTGCTCTCGCTTGCTCAAGCAACGACTCCTCACGGAGATATTTCTCGGTGCAGTTCCCTTTCTTCTTAGTGCAGCGGTAATAGTGATGTCCCTTCTGGATCTCCGCCGTGATCGCACACCCACACATCCCACACTGCATGAGTCCAATGAAAGGGAACTCGTGTTTGCGCCTGCGCTGCTTCTTGCCTCTGTTCTTCATCACCCGCTGCACTTTGTCGAACAAGTCTTTGGCAATGAGTGGCTCGTGTTTTCCTTCGTAGAGCTCGCCATGGAACTCCAGCATCCCGTAGTAGAAGGGGCGACCTTCTGAATCGTGGAGAGATGGATGATATTCCCTTTTCTACTTCTCAGCCCCTGTTCCTCCAACCACCACGTCAGTGATTGCAGCGTGTACTCGCCAGTAGCGTAGAGTTCAAAGGCCTTGCGTATGAGCGGTGCGCGTCCGGGATCAATATCAATCTGCTTGGTGTATCGATTGTTGAGGTATCCCGAAGGCGCAGCCCAGCACCACTCGCCGCGCCGCAGCTTCTGTCGGATGCCGCGCTTCACGTTCTCGCTCAAATTATCCACGTAGTACTTGCTCTGACCGAAAGCAATATTGAGCATGAACTTTCCCTGCGGTATTGGCTCAAACCAGAAGGTCGGGAACCGCAAGGCCTTGAGCTTTT
>MFXT01000015.1 GCA_001788955.1 Candidatus Peribacteria bacterium RIFCSPHIGHO2_02_FULL_49_16
AGAATGTTGAATTGCTTCATTGCTCCTCAGTTATGAGGAGTGCCAAATGTTTCTGAACTTATGCATTTTTAGGTACTTTTCCGCCGCTCTTCTGGCCCGCATGACCAAGATGGGGTTGAGAAGAGATTCTCGCAATGTGTCGGGAATTCCGCTCTGGCGGTATCCGAGGAGTTCGCCGGGGCCGCGAATGGAAAGATCGATTTCCGCGAGCTTGAATCCGTCATGATGTGTTTCCATCGCTTTGAGTCTTGCAGATTTGGCTTGCGCCGGATTCGTGGTGAACAGAAAACAGTGGCTTTTATGATCGCTGCGCCCGATGCGACCGCGAAATTGATGTAATTGGGCGAGTCCGAAACGTTCTGCGCCTTCGATGATCATGATTGTGGCATTGGGGACATCGATTCCGACTTCTATCACCGATGTGGAGACGAGAATGTCGAATTTCTTTTCCTTATATGACTGCATGATCTTCTCTTTCTCTTTTGGGGTCATGCGGCCGTGGAGAGAGGTGACAGATCGGTTGGAAAAAGTAGACTGGAGACGGGAAAGTTCTGCTTGAACATTTTTTGTGTCAAGTTCTTGTGAATCCTGTATTAAAGGGCAAACCACAAATACCTGTCGTCCTTCTTCTATTTCTTTATCAATAAACCGCTCAATGATGGGACGATCACGAGGGGCGACGACTTTGGTGTGAATATCCTTCCGGTTTCCAGGTTTTTCGAGAAGAACGGAGAGATCGTGATCGCCGTAGGCGGTCAGTGCCAGCGTGCGTGGAATGGGTGTGGCGGTCATGGCAAGAACATGCGGACTCCCCTTCTCTTCGAGTCGAGAACGTTGTGCCACGCCGAAACGATGCTGTTCATCGATGATAACGAGGAGGAGATTTTTGAATTGTATGCTGTCCTCTATGAGTGCATGTGTGCCGATGATGAGATCGATTGTTCCATTTTTGAGTTTGGTTTTGATGGACTCTTTTTCGGATGCGGGAGTGGAGCCGGTTAAGAGAGAAATTGTTGAAAGAGGAAAAGATGTGTCATCTTGAGGGATCAGCCCGTGATGGTTCGTGACGATTTTGCTTTTGCAAAATCCCTCACCATGACACGGGCTGATCGTCACGAAAGGTGGCAAATCTTTCTTTGTGCAATAATTATAAAAACTCATTAATAATCTGGAAACCGTTATGGCATGTTGCTTGGCGAGGACTTCCGTGGGCGCCATGAGGGCGCATTGGCCGCCGTGCGCGATAGTGTGGGCGATCGTGGCAACGGCGACGAGGGTTTTGCCCGAGCCGACGTCTCCTTCTAAAAGACGCGACATGGGGACATCCTTTTCCATGTCTTTGAGGATTTCGTAGATGGCAATTTTCTGACTTTTTGTGGGAGTGAATTTAAGAGAAGCAAAGAACGTTTTGATGAGATCCGGGTTCATAGTGATGCACAGTCTCTCATCTTTCTGGCTTTGCCACTGCTGTTTGCGTTCGAGTGCTCTTTTTTGAATATCAAACAGTTCTTCGAACGCAAAACGATCCCGCGCGGCTTGCACTTCTTCGGGTTTATCAGGAAAATGAAATGCGCGAATGGCATCGGATCTCTTCGGGAGATGTTCTTCTTGCAGGATGTCTTCAGGAAGTGTTTCGGGAATTTCATCGATGTACTCTTTAAGAAGAGCAATCTTTTCGCGCAGCCATTTGCTGCCGGCAATCCCATGGCTGGGATAGATCGGCACGAGTCTGCCGGCATGAAGTAGATTCTGCTGCTGTACTTTTTCAAATGCAGGGCTTTGAAAGCGTACTTTGTGATGATTCTCGACAAGCTTTCCCGTGAGAGCCACTTCGTCTCCGTCTTTCAGCATGCGTTTGATGTGCGGTTGGTTGAACCAGATCACTTCGACGCACTCCCCTTCCCTGTCTGTGAAGAGTGCTGTGACAATTTTCTTTTTGCTGCGTGTGTACACGAGTTTGATATTTTCTATCACTCCTCGAATACTGACTTTTTCGTACAGTGGCGCAGAACGTATTGTTTGCATCTGGCTCAAGTCTTCGTGTGTTCGTGGGAGATATAAAAGAAGGTGTTCGACCGTGTGGATATTGAGTTCAGCGAGAGCATCAAGATATTCTTGGCGAGTGCGGAGAACGGCGTGTAACGATGTTTGTAAGTGCACATTATCCATTATCAATTATCAATTCCTTGCCGTCCATCCTGGAATCCAATAAATTCTTTTATTTTTCCTCCACCATGTCATTTGTCTCTTGGCATACTGACGTGTCTTTTTATTAATCTCCTCTTCGAGCGCAGGAAATGTTTTTGAATCTTTTCCCTTCAAAATCCACTCTGCAATTTCGCGGTAGCCGTAACTTTTCATACCGGGGTCGGAGGGGGTGTAACCGCGTTGAAGGATGGATTCGACTTCTTGTATCCAGGATTTTGTGTCGCTGCCATTGTAAGCGGATAAAGACCCCCTCCCCTTAGTCCCCTCCCCTTTGGGAGGGGGGACACGAACATGAGAGGGAAAACGAAGGAGCTTCGCAGTTCGTTCATGAATGCGTTTCACTAATTCCTCACGCGGCCAATGTAAGCCGAAGACTAAAAGATCGTACGGAATCGGTTTGGTTATTTTCTTACCTCTGCCACTGAAGACATATCCGTCGGTTACTGCGCTTATGTAGAGCATGGATCCTCCGACGAGAATGGGAATATTTCCTCGTGCGAGAATATCATCGATCGTCTGTACTGCTTTTTTTCGGTACCACGCGACAGTCACTTCTTCTTTGGGATCGAGCACATCAAAGAGATGGTGAATAATTCTCTGTCGTTTTTCATCAGTAATTTTTGCCGTGCCAATGTTGAGATGTCTATAGAGTTGACGGGAGTCGGCGTTGATGATTTCATAGGTTATGGGTGATAGGTTATGGGTGATAGGTGTTTCTTGTGTGAGACGTATGGAGAAATCTGTTTTTCCGCTTGCTGTTGGGCCAAGCACAACGATCACTGGTTTTGCGGATTTCTGAATGTGCTCTTTGAAGATGGATTGCCAACTTTGCATGACATGAGCATGAGACCATATAAATAGTTCTGTGCCAACTGATGAGCATGAGAAAATTACTGTATAATTATGATATATGCATCCATCTATCACCTCTATTGCTTCTCAAATTTCCCGCGGGGCTTCTCCCCAAAATTTTATTATTCCCACAGTGATCGAAAAGACACAATTTGGTGAACGTGTGTATGACATTTATTCGCGTCTTCTGGAAGAGCGCATCGTCTTTATGGGAACGGGAATTAATGATGAAGTAGCCAATGCCATCATTGCTCAACTCCTCTTTCTTGAGAAGGAAGACCCCAAGAAAGACATTACCATGTACGTCAATTCTCCCGGAGGACAGGTGACGTCAACGATGGCAATGTATGACACCATGCAGCATGTTGCACCGGACGTGTCGACGGTATGCCTTGGCATGGCGGCGAGTGGCGGAGCGATTATTCTTATGGGAGGTGCAAAGGGAAAGCGTTTCGCTTTGGAGCATGCCGAAATTATGATTCACCAGCCGCTTGGCGGCACCGAGGGACAGGCCACGGATATCGCGATTCACGCGGACCATATCATCAAGATGAAGAATCAGCTGAATGAACTTATCGCCAAGCACACCGGGAAGTCGGTGAAAAAAGTTTCCATCGATACCGAACGCGACAAATTTCTCTCTGCAAAAGAGGCGCTGGAGTATGGATTGATTGATAAGGTGGTGAAGTAAGCTACCTCTCCCTAAACTTTCCAGCACTTCGTCGCCATCAAAAATGCGAAGAGGTAAATATACGCGTTGATCGTTGCGGGCATAACTTCGGAGAGTGGGACGCCTCCGAGAAGTGGCTTTAAGAGCATGCCGACAATGATGGAACCAAACGCCACTCCTGCACTCCAGACGGCAAGATTTTCATACATTCCCAAGACAAAGAGCCCTCCGCCCACGATCATGAGGCCGGGAAGAAGATAACCCCAGATTGTTCCAAATGGAGCAAGCGCTCCCAGTCCACTGGCAGTGAATGTAGAGAAACTTGCCACTTCCATAGAGTGGGAAAGGCCGATAAAGAGGATCGAAAGTCCGAAAGTAATGCGAACAATAAAGGCCGCGATGGATTTGGGATCAGAAGGAAGAGAGGAGGTCATAATAAAGAGAGACTGAATAAAGCATAAACAGTTTGCTGGTTGTGGATACCATTTACAATGGTATTTGTTGATAAAAATGGAGAAATACACTTGTTTTTATTATTTCTTCTGTTTTCATATTTCTACTATTTGATTTTGTGCCATTTACTCTTTTTTCCACTTCTCCTTCTGGCCGTCGCGGACGGCTTAAGGTTTCTCACGGCATTATTGAAACGCCATTCTTCTTTCCCGTGGCAACGGCGGGAGCGATGAAAGGTATTGGGCATCAGGAATTACAGGATCTTGGTGCACAGGCTCTTCTTTGTAATACGTATCATCTTCATCTGCGGCCGGGTGAGGATGTTGTTGCTGATGCAGGAGGATTGCATCAATTTATCGGCTGGGAAAAACCGATCCTGACGGACTCGGGCGGGTTTCAAATTTTTTCTCTCCGAAATATCCGCTCATTACATGATGACGGCGTAACATTTCGATCACACCTCGATGGAACGGAACATGTTCTTGGTCCGAAAGAAGCTATGGAAATTCAGCACAAGCTTTGTGCAGATATCATTATGGTGCTTGATGAATGTCCTCCTTCGACGGCGGACCGTTGTGAGATTGAAAAAGCAGTGGAGAGGACTCTTTTATGGGCACGGGAGTGTAAGAGGATACATGAAGAACTAAAAAGAAAGGATGGCGCCTCCATGCCGCTGCTTTTTGGCATTGTTCAAGGCGGCATTCATCGTGACTTGCGTGAATACTGTGCACGAGAACTCATTACTATGGATTTTGATGGTTATGCGATCGGTGGTCTTGCTGTTGGTGAGAGTACGGAGGAAATGTATGAGGTGCTCGATTGGGTGTGTCCCCTGCTTCCCGAGAAAAAGCCGCGTTATTTGATGGGTGTGGGAAAACTGTCGCAGCTTTCCGTATGTGTCAGTAAGGGTATTGATATGTTCGATTGCGTCCTCCCGATGCGCGAAGCGCGGCATGGCCTGGTGTATGTTTCCGATGGATCGGTTTTGCGAATGACAAATCAGAAGTACATCACTGACCATTCTATAATTGATCCGTCTTCCCCTTCTCCATTAAGCCGCCGCCATACCAAAAGTTATCTCTCTCATCTCATACGCTGTGGCGAGCGGTACGGAGAAACGATCGCGTGCATGCAGAATATGGGCATGACATTACAGATGATGCGAGAACTACGAGAAAAGGTTATTTCGTCTTGATTCCTGTCACTTCAATCTCTGTAAACTGCTGTCTGTGTCCGTGTGTCTTTCTAAAACGTTTGCGTTGATGCATTTTGAAAACGCGGATGGTGTCCTCTTTTCCATGACCGACAATTTTGGCTTCGATGCTCGCTCCAGCAACGAGCGGCTTTCCGATGGTTACCTTTTCATCATCTTCTGCGATGAGCAAAACTTGATCGAAAGTGATTTTTTTTCCCTTTTCCCCTTCAAGATGCGGCACTTTGAGACGCATCCCCTTCTCACATTTCTCTTGAAAGCCGGCGATATCTGCGATCGCGAACATAAGGGAGATTGTAGAATGAAGAATTGCGAATGACAAGGGACTGTACGAGTCCAGTACATTTGGCACTCCCTGGTTGGTAATCCAGACACAATATAGCGCAAAGGTGATACTTGTCCCAAGGACTCATGGGGTCGC
>MFXT01000016.1 GCA_001788955.1 Candidatus Peribacteria bacterium RIFCSPHIGHO2_02_FULL_49_16
CTTACGGATTTTTTGCGTTGCACCTTTTATGTAGGTGCGATAAATGCCCTGCTTTATCTCATCCAAGGGATCGTTAAAAATCGTGTGCTTGCAATGTTCCGACCACGTGCCCGCGATTGATTCGAGTTCCACGTCGGTCGGCTTCCGTTTTTCTTTTTTTCCACCGGAGGTGGATCCGCCTCTGGCGGAAAAATACTGCCGAATCGCCTTGAGCTCTTCCACCGAAAGCGCCAAGGGTCCTCGTCTCTGACCTGCCCCGAGCGGTTTATCCTGAGCTCCGTCGAAGGAAGTCGAGGGGTCCAGAATTCCCTCTCTGCCGATGCGCTCGAGCTCTTCGTCGGAGACGTCGAGATCAACGCTGATTGGCTCTTTCGGCACACCGAGCGTCACTTTGGGCACGACGATATCGAATGCGTCGCCCGCTGTGGAGATCTTCGCGCGCTCGATGAGCGGGTTGTGAAGTTCACCCGCGAAACGCTCCAGGTCACCTGGTGAAATTTCGCCAAAAAGAAAAATGATGAGCGAGGTGTATACCGCTTCCCCCGCGGTAAAAGCGCGACTCGTCGCATCTTCAATCGTCTCTTTTGCGGTGTGGCCCACGTTGTCCGTCACACCCGGCAAAAATCCAATTTCGATCGCGTGCGAATATCCTTCGGGCGCTGGCACGTTCTCAATCGAAAAAGTCTCGATGACAGGATTGATGAGGCGCTCCGCCGCTCGCTCTACTTGATCGCGCGAAAGCACCGCATCGATCGTATAGACCGATGCCGTCTTCACGTCCAACAGCTTCACGGCCGGAAAAAGATTTCGGAGAGTGCGCAAGATCCCCGCCGCCCGTGCATCCGCAATTTTGGGCAGAACGACAATCCGATGCGTCATGCCTCACTGTACTAGCTATCGGTCAAAAAATCCAGTAGGGTACTTTCCATGAAAAGAGTCAAAAAAGAAGCGCTTTTGCTCCCAAAACTGCTGAAAAAAATTGCTCCCCAAATCGGCGCGCGCGTCTTGGTGGAACCGCGCTGGGGTATCGTCGGGCAGATCACCTTCAGAAGCGGTCGCAAAAGCTATTTCCGTTACAACACACTCGACCTCAATCCTGTCGGTGCTTCGGATGTGGCAAAGGATAAAGGCTTTGCCACGTACTTTATGCGCACCATGGGCTACCCCACCGTTCCCGGTCGCACATTCTTCTCTGATCGATGGGCAAAAGCTATCGGCTCAAAGGACGATATGAAGGCGGCGCTTCGCTATGCGCGGCATCGCGGCTTCCCGCTTATCGTCAAACCCAACTCCGGCAGCCAAGGCAAAAACGTATCGGTCGTGCACAACGCGCGAGAGATGAGAGCCGCGCTCAAAGAAATATTTCTCGATGATCGCGTGGCGCTCGTGCAAAAGCTTGTGAAAGGCCGCGATTATCGGATCGTGGTGCTCGACAACGAGATCATCTCAGCGTATGAGCGCATCCCGCTCAACGTGATAGGCGACGGCAAAAGCACGATTGCGCAATTGCTCAAAAAGAAACAGCGTGAATTCATCGCAGCAAACCGAGACACGCGCATCAAACTCGGCGATCCTCGCATCCGCAATAAACTAAAAGCGCAAAAGCTCTCACTTCGTTCAGTGCTCAAAAAAGACCAGCAGATTTTCCTCCTCGACAACGCCAACCTCTCCTCCGGCGGCGATGCCGTGGATGTGACTCATACAATGCATCCCTCATTCAAAAAAATCGCAATCAAACTCACAAAAGATATGGGTCTGCGTCTGTGCGGTGTCGACATCATGGTCGATGGAACTATTTCAGAAAAACCAAAAAAACCTGCCCGGTCACCGCAACTCGCCTCTCATCCGCGTCGGCGCAAGCACGACGCTGAGGCGAGTTCTGGTGCTGGGTATTGGATTCTTGAAGTCAACGCCGCTCCTGGTCTCGATCATTATGTAAAGACAGGCAAAGCGCAGCAGAAAACGGTGGAGGAGATGTATTTGAAAGTACTGAAGAGCCTCGCAAAAGCGTCGTGATACCATGTCTTTATGAGAGCGGAAAGGATGCCTCAAGCGGTCAGGAATTTGGATACCCCCGGACAGTGGCAATTATTCGAGCTCGCGGATCTCCCCGAAGAAGAACGAGTTGCGGTCGAAGATGCAATTGCAGCTTATCACCGCAGTACCAACCCCGAATTTCGCGCAGGGGCTTGTGCTGTGGCCGAAGACGGGACACGCGTGGCTCGCCACAACGAGTTTGAAGGCCAAGAAGGTCACGCCGAGATGCTGGCACTGACATCCTTGTATCGTGCGGTGAGTCCGACCGAGAAGAAATTAAAACTGCTGGCACTCGCGGCATCAGCGCCAGACGAAGAACTTGCCCGGATACCTCAAAAGTACGGTAAACGAGTCAAATTCGACGATATAGAGGGAGAGTCAATATGCGGCAGATGCAGAAAATTTATATCCGATTACACGGGTAATTTTATTGGTGATGACGGAAAAAATAACCCGAACGATCGGGGGCCTATAATTCTAATGGTCGCTGCAACAGGACAAATCCTTCGTACTGACTTGCGCACGCTCTATCCCAAGCCTCACTTGCCGCGACAAATATCTCTTGAACCGCTTGAGCAAAACATCACGGGCTCTCCCGATAGATACGGTGCAAAGTAGGTTTATGCCCGCTCCAAATCAACGAACTTATATTTCATCCCATTCCATTCGCGCCGCTCTTCAAACACTTTTTTTGTAAATTGATCGGCGTATTCTGGGAAAAACGCATCGGCCTCTGCTTCCGCATCGACGATAGTGAGGTAGAGTTTGTCGATCATGGGGAACGCCTGTTTGTATAATTCCGCGCCGCCCCCGATGTGGATTTCATCAGCGCCCGGCTGCTGTTTCGCAATCTCTATCGCCTCTTCAAGCGAATGCGCAACGATAACATCGCCTCGTTGATAGATCGGATCACTTGCCATGAGCTTGTCGAATTGGCGCGTAACGACGATATTCGTCCGCCCCGGCAAAGGGCCGCCCACGTATCCGACGATCGATTCAAACGTCTTTCGCCCCATGATGATCGGGTGACCCTTGGTGAGTTGCTTAAATCGCTTCAGATCGTCGGGAATATGCCAGAGCAGCTTTCCGCCTTTTCCCAATTCCCTATTTTTCCCAATCGCTACCACCGCGCAAATGAGAGGTTTGTTCATGCCACAACCGCCGAAACTGGAATACCTGCACGGATAGCTTTTTTGATACTATTGGGCGACATTTGCGAGGAGACGAAGAGAATTTCAACTCCCAGCGCCCGACCTTTTTTATCAACATCAACGAGGATGGAGTCGCTTATTTCAAGCGTTTTATAGACCTTCCCAGGCTTCACGCGAATATTCATTGCGTCAGCTTCCTTGTCGTACGTAGCCTTCATAGGTAATACGCTGTGATTATAACATATTCGACTTTGCCTCGAATTCCGAAAATCACTTTGAGCGTTTTGATGCCGAAGCGTTTGATGCACCCGATTGCTCCGCCACGCGCGGGGAAATGAGAATCTGGATGGCGGACTGTTTCGGCAACACGGGAGGTGGATATGCCGCGTTCCATCATTCCAGCTTGTGCATGATTCGTGAATCTAATATGCATAGGATCATAAGGTTATCTCAAAGTGCCGGATGTTCGCGCTTCAACTTCTTGATATCGCCGCTGAAGACGAGCTTCATTTCCTTCGCCTTTTCTTTTGCTCCTTTTTCCACCACGTCTTTGCCGTGCCAACGGCTCTTGCGCGGCTCGACTTTGTGCGCGAGTTCTTCGAAAACTATCTGACAAAATCGCTCGCCCGGATGGAGCTGGATAACCTGCGAGCGAGTGTTGTTGCGGATTGGCAGCGTCAGCGGCCCTTCGTAGCCGCTGTCGATTATGCCGGTGAGATCTACCGTGAGCCCCTTTCTATTGACCGATGAGCGCGGGTAGAGAATCGCCATCAAATCATTGGGCACTTTGATTGTTTCGAAAGTAGAAACCAAGACGTACTCTTCAGGCAAAAGGTCAAACGACTGGCCCTGCTCAAGCTCGATCACATCAAAATATTCTGGCCCATGATCGCGCAGTGGGTCGATGGCAAGTGCTTCCCTCCCCTTATCCGTCATCCGCCACACTTTGGGTATCAAAAAGGTAAACCCAAGCCGCAGGTCAACGGCATGCGTCTGCAATTGGAACGAATCGAGTCCGGGCAAAAAAGCAATGCTCCCGCTCTTCACCCGCTCCAATATCTCCTGCTTGGTCAACACTGCCATATTATTTAAACAATGATAAAATCTCTCGATCAAACGTGATAATTTGCGCGCCGCGCTGTTTTGCAAGAGCAATGAGCGATGCATCCGTAAAAGAAATCTTCCGCTTTAAAGCGATAAACATCTTAATGTCAGTTTGGATATCGGGCGGGGGAATAATAATTCGCTCTGCAACAGCTACATCCGCGAGAAAAGAGTATGCGATATCGGTCCCACATTTATATGTCAGCACCGTTGCTGTTTCTTGAATTACATAAGGATGGAGAATGATCGTTTTGCCAACAAGATCGGAGGCGATCCGTCGCGCCTCCTGATGCTGCGAGTCAATATCGCGATAAAAAGCGACTAAAAAAGAGGAGTCAACTATGAATTCATCAAGCTCCATATACGATCTCATCTATTTTTTTAGAGAGATCGGGATCACCACCACGCTTGCCCTTAACAATGTGCCGTCTGGCAAGCTCAAAAAACGTCTTACCGCTTTTTTTTCCCTTCTTGCGGGCAAAGGAAATTATGTACTTTTTTGTTTCTTCGGTCATAAAGCCATAGTATCCAACTCAAGGCCAAATGCAACATGAAGACGCGCCGGCCAAAAGCAATGCTCCCCCGCTTCACCCCCCTAATATCTCCTGCTTGGTCAAAACCGACATACGGAAATACGACCACGTAATTATTATGCTTCCTTGCCCAAGAATTTAGCTAAAACTGGACGCACCTCACGATTATATACATCTTCGGGATATTTCTCATTCTCCCGAACGGCAGTCTCATAAACGGCGTCGATATGTTCTATATTGGCTCGATCCCGTTTCCTAAGAGCCCACGCTAATCGCCCATAAACATCCTTCGCGTCCTCAGCGTTTAATGTTTTATCATCAAGTGTAACCTCTAGCCCATTGGTCGGATCATTTATAGCTTTTACAGCAACACCTCTGACAGTCCCTTCGATCGAACGTGGGCCTTGTTCGCCATCCTCAATAGGGGAAGAACTCAATTTTACAACGTCTTCGGGCGGAATACCGATAAAGGGCGTATCCTCCTCTATCGTCTCCCTTCGCGAACGCTCTAAAGAATCGTATTTACCCTTGCTATATGATCCAGATTCCATTGCCATAAGCTATTGTCTATTATTTAATATCAACCATTGTACACCAACTCTAAAGTACTATCTGTAAGCCTCCAATTGCCGGAAGAGGCTGGTATTGGGCCATGATGGGGCCGGCGATTTCTTCCACCAATTTGATGTCTTTTTTCTCCGCCCTATCGAACGTGTTTTTGGGGAGCACGACTTTGATGGGCTTGTGGTTATTCGTTCGCTTCAGCATTTCTTCTACCGCCTCATACTGATTATCGTACACATGCGCATTCGAGATGGAGTGGCTGTAGACGCCGACGCCGACGCCGAGCTTTTGCGCGAGGATGCACTGTAGGAGCGCGAAGCCAGCGACGTCGGCTGGA
>MFXT01000017.1:0-5169 GCA_001788955.1 Candidatus Peribacteria bacterium RIFCSPHIGHO2_02_FULL_49_16
CATTGCTCCGCACAATGCATAGGGACCCCCTTCCCTAACCCCTCCCCTTTGGGAGGGGAACTTCTTTACCTTAAAATACAGAGGGACCCCCTCCCCTAACCCCTCTCCTCCCGCACGCCTCTTCATTCTTGTGCTGCTACCTTATTATTTTTTATAGGACGTCACTGATTTTTTCTCCAAATTCTTCTTGTTGATACCTCCTGCACCCTTCTTTAAATTCTTCCAGAGGAGGAAGGGCAGGTTCTTTTGATGCGTCGACTTCAAAGAGTTTCACGAGACTGCGAAAGAGATCGGGGTAATACCAACATCGATTGTGCCCTTGTTGATCTACATATTCCTGAATGATCTCTTTGCTCTCGTGATAGATGTGTTCATAGTCTTTCATGAATGTGAAGTGTAGCACAAAGAAAAAGGGAACCCGCGTGCGGGTTCCCTTTTCACCTCTGTTTACAGATTGTGATCCTACGCATGTGCGCTCGGATTGAAGAGAAGGTGGATCAGCGTCCGCTGGATCCCCATCTTCACCTTGGCCATAAAGGTGTAGTCGAGCGTTTCGGGCGTATCGGTCGGCTTGTGATAGTGCGGATTTCGCAATTCCGCCGTATCCGTCACCATCAACGCAGGAATCCCGGCATCCCAGAATGCCTTATGATCGCTGCGGCGCGTATCAGGTACGGACTCGCCATTGCCAGCAACGATAAGCGGCGGAATATCGCAACGCAGATCCGTTGCTTCCTCGAAAGATTGATGCATCAGAGATGCAAGCTCCTTCGAGCGTTCATTGCCAACGATGGCAATGAAATCTCCCGGCAGATTTTTGGGATACAGAGAGGCAACCTCCGACGGAAACTTCTGCGATCCCTCACGCACATCGGTGTAACCGAGCATCTCGAGTGAAAACATCGCCGCAACATCCGTGCCGTTTTTCTGAAGTTCTTTGCAATGCGCGGCGCTTCCATTGCAATCGTGCACTCCTACGCTCTGGTATTCCTCCAGATCGTATGCGGCAAACTGGATCCGGCGGGAACAAAAGTGCTCCGGTTGCGAAAGTAACTCCAGAAGTCCCCTTGAAAGTTCCAGCATCACCGCAACCGCGCTCGCGTTGTCATCCGCGCCGGGAGATGTGTGCACGGTGTCATAGTGGGCGCCGACGATGAGCAGCGGGAGTTCGGGCCGGTTTCTTGGGATGGGTTCGGTCAGGATGTTGATTCCTTCGTAACCGCAATGTTTGAAGGGTACCTGATACACCGTGTAGAGACAGTTGTCGAAAAACGAACTGACGTAATTGCGCGCTCTGCGATGCTGGATAGAGCCGGGTCTTCGCGCACTCGCGGCCAGATACTGAACATGTCTGTGGAGCCTGCGAACCAATTGACGATCCGCTTTCATGACGCTTCTCCTTATAGAGAAACAGAGGTGATGTAAAATATCGATCCTTCAGAAAATCTAAAGGAAAAACGAGTATAGGAAAACAGGAAAACCAAAGCAAATAATGAGAAGGGGGTATACAATTTCACCATGAACGAAATGAGCACGGACGAGTTACGACAGGCCTATATCGACTTCTTTGTAAAGAAACACGGTCATGCGGAAATTCCCGGTGCAAGCCTGATACCCGAAAATGATCCGACTGTACTGTTTACAACAGCCGGAATGCACCCGCTTGTCCCCTATCTTCTTGGCGAAAAGCACCCCTCGGGGGCGCGCCTTGTCGATTGTCAGAAGTGTGTACGAACACAGGACATCGACGAGGTCGGAGACGGTACCCATTTGACGTTCTTCGAGATGCTCGGAAATTGGAGTTTGGGCAACTACTTTAAACAAGAAGCGATTGAAATGAGCTTCGAATTCTTGACGGAAGTATTGCAGATTCCCAAAGAAAAAATTGCGGTGACCTGTTTTGGAGGCGACGATCGTTTCGCCGATCTTCCTCGAGATGAGCAGTCCGCACACATCTGGAAGAACATCGGCATCCCTCAAGAACGCATTGCTTTTGTACAAGGAGGAGTACTCGAAAGTGAACAGAACTGGTGGGGTCCTGCCGGCCAAACCGGACCCTGTGGACCGGATACGGAAATGTTCTTTTGGATCGGAGACGGCGATCTTCCAAAAGAAGCATCGCACCCGGGAAACGATGAGAGTAATTGGATGGAGATGTGGAACGACGTCTTTATGGAATATGAGAAAGGGCAAGTTCGCTTCCAAAAGCTCATCCAAAAAAACGTGGATACGGGGATGGGATTGGAACGAACGGCGGCAGTATTACAGGGAGTAAAAAATGTCTATGAAACAGATAAGATGAAGCCTATTTTTAGTGCAATACAGGACATATCAACTGATAGCGATCGGCTAACAGCAACGATTCGCCATAGTCGAATTATTGTAGATCATATAAAAGCTGCAACGTTTATTATTGCCGATGGTGTGAAACCCAGTAATACCGATCAGGGGTATGTTCTGCGGCGACTTATTCGCCGAGCGGTGCGATCAGCAAGGCTGCTTGGCATTGAGGATTCAGGATTTGTCAATGAAATTGTTAAGAAAGTTATTCACGAATATGGCAACCATTACGTTCATTTGAAAATTAATGAACAAGAAATTTGTTCTACTATTTCAGATGAAGAAATAAAGTTTGGAAAAACTCTTGAAGAAGGGCTAAAGCAGTTTCATCGAATAATAGATGTGATCAAAAATAAGACTGTGGATGGCATGTCTGCCTTCCATCTCTACGACACGTACGGCTTTCCACTGGAACTGACGAAAGAATTGGCACAGGAACATGGGCTTGCTGTTGATGAAGATGGTTTTACAAAAGCCTTCACAGAACATCAGAAAAAAAGCCGCACCGGAGCGGAAAAGAAATTTACCGGCGGACTCGCCGACCACGGCAGCGAAACGACGAAACTCCACACGGCCACGCATCTGCTCAACGTGGCTCTGCGAAAAGTGCTGGGGGATCATGTGCAACAAAAAGGATCGAATATCACCGCCGATCGCCTGCGCTTTGATTTCAATCACACCGACAAGATGACAAAAGAACAACTTGAGGACACGGAAAAAATCGTGAACGATGCAATCCTGGCCGATCTCCCCGTTTCTTATTATGTAACAACAGTGGACGAAGCGAAGAAGGAGGGTGCAATCGGCGTCTTTGATGAACGGTATGGTGAAGATGTAAAAGTCTATGTCATAGGTCCGAAAGCCCATTCGACAAGCTCGGGGCGAGGAGAATGGTCTGATAGACCATTCAGCCTCGAAATCTGCGGCGGACCGCATGTTGCGAGAACCGGCATGATCGGTTCGTTCAAAATTTTGAAAGAAGAAAGTAGTTCTGCAGGTGTGCGGCGGATCAAAGCCGTCATACACGGAGGGCCGATAGAGATTGACGTTTCAAAGGAGTATTCCTAAACATTTTCCACGGATGTGAAACCTCAAATTGTAAAAATAATTGACAGTCGATGTTTTATGCTTTTGTATAGAATGTTATGAACACTTTACACTCCGCAAAAGTGAATAGGAGTGACGTCGCCATCACTCCACTACATTCTCCATCACGCAATGTCGCCACAGGACGACTCGGAACAGTGGCGGCAGTTTCACTTGCGCTTGCATCTTTTCTTCCCATCGAAAAAGCAGAAACGAAAGAAAAAGATCAGACTTTTTCTGTAGCAGAAAGAACCACCGCTCTTGCAAAGAACAATCATCCCGAATGGGAAGCGTGGACAGATGCGGGAAAAAACTTGGAGGATCTCTCCATCAACGATGGCATCCTTACCTGCACCTTCGACGGTCAGCGTATCACGGGGACGGTGAATGCACAGAATGAACTCCTGACGGCGCAACTACGCGGATATGGCATACGGCTGACACATCCTGTTTCACAAAAGCAATTCGAACGTTTCCTGCGCAATGCCGTCAGCGCCACAAAACACATTGATCAAACATGCAATCACATCACCAGAGACAATCAGCTTGAAGCCTACGGCGGTGCGCGATTCTTGTTTACCGGCACCACGAAAGATCACGGCACACATCAGTACATCGCAACGGTGCGCGATGTTCTGCGCGTTATACAAGGTAGTGATACGACACGTCTGTATCGCGATGATGTGACGGGCAACACTATCACAGAACTCAATGGAACATCTCCCAAAAATTTTGAACGCACCGTCGAGAATGGCACGGCGCTCGTGCAGAAGCAAACATACGAAGATGATTATCTCCGTAAACATATCGACCACGAAAACGGCAGATACCGCGATGAAACATGGTATCGCCATTTCTCCACGGGAGAACTGCACCGTATCTCTACGGTCATCCATGAACATGACAATCAGCCGGAACAGTTGCTTCTGCGAACCGATTACTGGCAGAGCGGTGGTCTCCGGGTCACCCTTGATACCAAAGCCGGAAGCATGCGCTATTACCAAGAAGACGGCGATCTCGTGTATGGGGAAGATCATCAAAATGACAAGAACGCGCACAAACGATATATGGTTGATGCAAAGGGAAATCATTTCGGAAACTATCACGACGAAAAGGCCAAAAATTCCGATCTCACTCCATCACACTATCTCGATATCCTCGCCAAAAAACTCGACACACCCGAGCGTTTTGCCGTCTTCTTCGAACAATTTTTCGAATATGAATACGATAACGGCGATTACTGGCAGAGTGCGGAGGAAACAGTAAAACGGATCGACAAAGAGAGTGGGAAAATGGAAGGTGACTGCGATGACTGGGCATTTTTCGGCCGCGATGTGAAACGGCGACAGGGAGAGAATGCGCATGTTCTCCTGATTCCACACCATGCGATCTGCGTATGGGTGCGCGAAGTTCAGACAAAGGAAGGCACGCGCTATCACGCCTATAGCATCGGCACGTTCGGATACGACGAAAACGGAAACCGATTTACCAATCATGAATCGGACGGTGACAAGGTGAACGGGTATGACACCGTTCTCGATGCACTCAATTCCCTCATGAAGAAGTATAAGTATCCGGGATTGGGTTTAAGCGAAGGGCAGGATTATGAACTGCATGAAAACTGGATTTTCATCGCACCCGTTCCCCGGGCAGGCAGATTTGCCATCGTGGACTCGGATTTCTTTTTGAGAGAGGTGTAAGGAGAGGTAGGCTGTTTGTGTGCTGCACATTCTTTCCATACTC
>MFXT01000017.1:5197-32314 GCA_001788955.1 Candidatus Peribacteria bacterium RIFCSPHIGHO2_02_FULL_49_16
GGAGAGTGGCAATTCTTCGACTGCAATGAAGGATATCCGACAGACCGGGGACTCTACGTCTACACAGAAAAACCCTGCCGCTTCTTTCGTGAGTTACAGCTCGATCATCCGATTGATGCACTCACCTTCACTGTGCAAACACCGATAAAGACGCACGCCACGTTCCTCTGGCATGTGCGCGGTTCGCCGATGGGACACATGGTACAACTCCCCTTCGATATTCCTGAAAGCAAAGAACCTGTCACCCTACAGATCAATCCGAGCAGTTTTGGCACACAATGGGATCCGCATGCGGACCGCATCGGCATTGCCCTGAATCACAGAGGAGAACTGTTGATACGGGAAATACGGCTGCAACACTGGTCGCGCTTCGAAAAGCTGCGGGAAGGATTTCTCTCCTTCTGGACATTCGACACATTTCGACCATACAGCATCAATTTCCTCTGGGGACCCGTCGTCGGACTCAATCCCGTCTGGCGCAGCGAACTCTTTATGATCCCGCCGCCAAAAGGATGGTTTTCGGGGTATGTTTTTTATCCGTTGATTGTTCTTGCCGGAATGATCAGTATCAGGATGCGTATACAGCAGTATGCGCTGGGTGTATTTTTCTTATCCTTCACAGCCCTGTGGCTCATCTTTGATCTGCGCATGGGACTGGAATTGCTCTCGTATGTGAAAACGGATTTGCAACACTATGTTCTTGCACAGACCGGCCAACGCCGCTTTCGGGCATTTGAGGATTTTTATGAAGTGTACGAGAAAAGTTTTCCGTATTTTAAAGGAGAGCAGCGTTATGGAATCGCCCCGATTGACGGCTCCCCTTTTGCGAGCCTTGCGTCATACATCACCTATCCCAAAGAAATACTCACTCCCGGAGCTATTCTGGCAGGAAAAGAATCTCCGCCTGTTTGGCTTGTCTATCGTCGAAACGATATGCGAATTGATCCGGAAGGTCGACTCGTCTGGATTCGAAGCGACGGCACGCATCCGATCTCCAATCCCGGAGAAATTATCGACGTGTTTTCCGATGAATCATTTTTGTTTAGGGAAAAATTCTTTGAACCCTCCCCTGTGTCCCCTCCCTAAAGGGAGGGGTGTCATCTCATCCTCCCCTTCATCCCCTCCCTCCAGCCGTCGCTAAAGCTATGGCCGGCAAGAAAGGGAGGGGTGCTCACCCTTCATGTTTAGCCCAAATCTGCTCCATCTCTGGCCTCTCCTTCCCGGGCTGCTGCTCCCGACAATCAGCGGCTGGATGATCCTGCGCTTGCTTGAATGGAAAACGCCTGTCCTCGCACAAGGAGAACGGTGGACATTGGGGCTGCTTCTTGGTCTTACGATGACGATGTATCTGACATTTCTCATACATATTCTGGGGTGGATCAGTCTCACCAGATGGGGATTTCTTGGGGTTCAACTCATCGTTGCAGTCTTGTTGAGTGCATTAAGGTATGGATTACAGGTTACAGGGAAGACCACTTGCAACTTTCAACGTGCCAACGTGCCAAAGTGGATAAAAATTGTATTCATACTTCTCGGCATATGGACAGCAATAAAAGTCCTTGCAACCGGAATCACCTTCTCGCTATTTACCCCCCTCTTTTTCGATGATGCGATCGATAACTGGAATATGCGTGGAAAAACCTTCTTCATCGATCAGAAACTCGTTCTCGTTCTCCCGGGACAATCGCAAGAGACATTCGCAAGCGGCGTGAGTTCCTATCCGCCCACCGTCCCGCTTGTCAAAGCGTATCTTGCATCCATTCTTGGGTCGTGGGATGAAAACCTCATAAACAGCGTGCACTTCATGTGGTACCTCCTTATTCTCACGCTGATCTTCCTCTTCCTCAAGCGCCTTCTCTCACCGATCTGGGGAGCTCTTGGTGTGTATATCATTGTCAGTCTTCCGCTCTATCTCGTTCATGGAACAAATCCCTATGCCGACGTCTTTCTCTCGGGACATATTTTTGCGGCGGCGATGCTGCTTTTTTTAAGCGCGCATGAAGAAGACGCAGAGAAGAAACGCTCCTTCCTTCGTCTTGCGATTTTGGGAGTTGCGCTCCTTCCTTTTACGAAGAACGAGGGTCTTCTTCTCTATTTCCCTCCCCTTGTCCTCTTCACCATCATCCTCATACTGAAAAATCGAAAACACTTCTACTCCATTTGCACTCTTTTTTCCTGTTGTACCCTTTCTGTTCTCCTTCCTTGGCTTCTCTTCAAATGGTCTCATCATTTACAGTTTGGAAACGCCAAATCCATTAACGCCTTTACAGAGTTCAGTTGGCAGAGCGAAGCTCTGATCGCCATTTTTTTGAACACCTTCTTCCTCGGCAACTGGTTGCTGTTTTTCTTTCTCTGTTTCGGGCTTCTCATCTGGCAATGGCGCAGCACGTTTTCTTCTCCGCTTCTCGTACTCACCGGATTCTTTCTCATCGTGTACTTCGGACAACTCGGTCTCTACCTCTTTACCGGTCTCTCCGCCGAAGCCGTGAAGCAGACGGGATACGCGAGGGGGATCGTGCATCTGGTTCCGGTGATGGTGATGATCACAGTCCTGTTGTTGGAAAAAACTGTTCTTTCTGTCACCAAAAAGAACCAAGAAGTTTCGCTTATTCAGGACGCGCACGAAGGCTCGTGCGCTGGGAGATGAAATGATCATTCACCGTTGAGGGATGGTGCCGTCCAGCGTACGATCCTTCGTGCGCTGGAGTGCGCTGGGGGATGAATCAGAGGAGCTATGGGAACAACATTGGACTGATACAAGAATTATCAATTCTCAATGACATCCAGTATCATCACGAGCGTATGTTTTCCTACGCTGCTTTCCTTGGTCATCAACCGCATATCAGCATCGCCGAATTGCATGCGGTAGTACCTGATCTGCATATGCAACGTCATCTGGACTCACATTGGATCATCTTTGAAAGTGCAATGGATATAGAACAGGAAGTCTTTCGCTTCTGGGGCGGTACGATCATTCTCGCAAAACAGATCACCACCGATGATATCGTTCTTGAGGATATTCCGCTTCTCCTCGCAAATGAACTTCGCAGCGGAAAGGGAAAAGTGATTTTCGGCCTGCGTACGGAGAATATCGCACGAAAGAATATAAAAAAACTCTACCGCGATTGCAAAGAACATCTGCGCTCAAAGGGCCGATCCTCCCGATATGTCGGCAATGAACGCGCTCCAGCAGCGCCGGTTCTGCTCCATGATCAGGAGATGATTGGCAATAAAAGCGGCTGCGAATTGGTATTGCTCAATGAAGAGAACCATCTCTGGATAGGAAGAACCGTCGCAGCACATGATCCCGATGACTATGGTTACCGCGATATGGAAAAACCCGTTCGCGATACGCGCACAGGACTCATGCCGCCGAAACTGGCACAGATCATGTTAAATCTCGGATGGTGGTTATGTGGTCGGACGAAAAGTGGACCACCCACCATTCTCGATCCGTTTTGCGGCACGGGCGTGATCCCGATGGAAGCGCTGCTTCGATCCTGGCCGGTGATCGCCTCTGATCTGTCTCTGCGTGCAGTGAACGGATGTACAAAGAATATGGATTGGTTTCGCAAAGAAGAAGGTATTCCCAAAAAAGACGTGCCATCGGCGGTCTTCAAGCACGATGCGCGCAAGCCGTTCGACTTCTCAAAAATTCGCGATACGGATCTGCGCGACGGACCCGACATCATCGTCACAGAAACCAGTCTCGGCCCGCCTCTGGAGATGAGGGCGGCACAGCGCGATGCATTAAAGCACCGAACCGAGAACGAGAAATTACAAAAAGAGTGGCTGAAAAATGCCATGGAATGTCTGCCCGATGTTCCTCTGGTCTGCACGTTCCCCGTGTGGTATCTGCGCACCGAACCGCTTTTTCTTGAGCAGATATGGAAACATCTCGACAACATCGGTTATAAGGTCATTGCTCCACCGGGAGGGCAAGAAAATTTGCATGGCAGGCCGACGCTCCTCTATCGCCGACCGAATCAATTTGTAGGACGAGAGATTGTGATGCTTAGACCGTAAATGCATTGTCTCATCACATTCGTTTTATGGTGAATGTCCTGCATGCATGGTACGATTTTGCAATCGTGCAGGAGTTCTCTTTTCGCTCACGGGTAATCACAGCAACCGCTTCCTTTCTCGGTGTGCTTGCTGTCGTCTCTTTTGTCACAAGCAGACCGATGGAACATCGTGCACAGGTAGTAACAGGAAACCAACAGCAGTGCGCCGTCTTTGGACACCCCACATCAAGCGACTTACCACCGCCAATGCCAGACCTGTCAACGTGTCAAAAAAATGCGGCAGCGAAAGGTGACTGCATTTTCAATCTTGCAGAGCACCTCACTTGTACAAACAGTTGCGGCGGATCCGCCCATACAGGCTTCACATTTCCCAAGCAACCAAATGGCGTCGTTCCCGTCTGTATGAAACATAATTTTGATCCCTTTGAAGATGGCTCTCTTGTTCCATTGACCTATCTCCTTCTCCATGAAGTCGGACATGTACAACAACAATGCGGTCTACCTGTTGGAGAAAAACCGCCCGGGAACTGTTGTACATCGGAGAAAGAGGCCTTGGGTCCGATGTGCGATGCATTAATAGATGATGGAATCATTCTTGCTTCATTGAAGGATAGCTGTCTCTCTGCATTCGCGACGGAATCCTGCGGAACTTCATGCGGGGCTGCCGATAAAACAATCGAGTTTTTTCTCTCGGCTATGACGGAGAATCCGAAAGAGCGTCCCGTAAGCTGCGAAGAGGTACGATTAAATCCTGATCCGCGTATCAGCAAGGAAATTGCTTCTATAACACAAAAGGATACTTGCTTTAAGATTGTGCTCATACAGCCCAAACCAATACCGGGGAAGCCAACAGTTTTGAAGTACGATACTGACTTCATGACAAAACCCGTGATCTTCCGCATTGTCGGAGGAGATACTCCCAGGCCAAACGATGATTTTAGCCCCTTTGTGAGAGATTTCGTACCAGGGTTGACATGCAAAACTGATCAAAATGTTGCGGATAAACGCACAATCGTCTGTAAGGGCAAAATCAAATGGGACCAGCTTCCTCGTATTTTGCAACAAAGTCCATTGAGAGCACAACTCGCCTCTGGACAGGAGAGTTCTCTTCCCGCCGGCGAGATATTCACTCCGACACTCGAAGTGACTGATGGCAGCGGGCAAAAGGCAACGCTCGACGACGTCGATTTTCGTGTAGATCCACTCATCACCGACGTCTCCATCAATACGGTATGCACGTGCGTCGAAAAAGAAGAAGCTGTTTGCGATTTGCATGTTATCAACAACGGTCCGGATCCGTTGCCGGCCGTTCTGTCCGAAGTACAACTGCAAAACGCCACTCATAACCGCGACTCCATGCCTCCGGTGATTTATGACGTTGATCATGTTACGCATCTTGGAACTGGAATTACTCTCCCCGGTGGCCAATGGGAAAATAATGGCGTTGTCATTCCTCCTGGAGGGAAATTTGCCGCATGGCCGTTGATTTCTCTCACATCCGACTCCGCCGTACGTAACATGAGAGTCACGACGCCGCTCTCTTTCGATCCAAATCCCGAAAACAATGAGCAAGAAAATTTATTGAGTTCGGAGTGTAATGCGCTTGTAGGCAACCCTCCCGTTATTTGCATCGATGACAGTGAACTGTACGTCTACGCGGTGGGTCGCGTCGCACAAGGCAACGCACCAAGCGTCCACGTGGAACAGACATTGCATCAGTGCTGGGATCCAGCAACCGTAAGCGCTCTCGAGCCGGCACAATTCTGCAAACAAGATCCTGCAAATCCACGCAAAATTATCTGCAGAAATCTTCCTCTTTCACAGCAGCAGCCCATCCAGATGGTGTCATTCGAGGTGGATCCGCGTGCAAATTGTCCGATTGGAACATCCATTCCCCATCAGGCATTTGCCGAATTTACAAACACACGTCAAAGTACGCAGAAATCGAATACAGTGTACACTAGATTCTGTCCCTGTGATGATAAGCGACCAGACTGCGGTCTGCCTCCGGCCACTCCTCCAAGCTGCCCGGCGGAATGCTCGCTGAAATGCTCAACTCCGACAGGAGGAGCACATGCTTGTACTCAAGAGGATCGAATCGGTTGTATGCAGTGCCTTATAACAAAAGAAGGAACAGAAGGAGGTAATGCCGAGCTCTCCTGCAATATCTACCAGAACCACAACAGTTGCATCTGCCCGAACGGTGACCGACTTGCCTGTATGCAGTGCCTTACTGCAGACAATGTTGACGCAGAAGCTGCGGAAATTACCTGTAATACGCTCTGTGTATCGGACAGTCCGCCACAGTGTGATTGTCTCTGTCCGTCGAGTTCCAAGTCGAGCCAATCCATGAGTGGAGGTTTCTCTTCCGCCTTTTCAGAGTTCTCGCAGTTCTCGCAATTCTCTTCCCGTCCGCCAATCACACTGACATTCTGCGGGAACGGTATTATAGAAGCGGGAGAGCAGTGTGACGACGGGAATGTCAACAATGGAGACGGTTGTTCCTCTGTCTGCATGCGTGAACCCATTCTCGAAATTCCACCCCGATCTTCTGCGTCTGCAACAAGCATTTCCTTCGGTTCCGTTTCGTCTGTCCCTTTCCCGCCGAGTTCTGTGCCTCCCGTTTCTCTCCTGTGCGGCAACTTGCGCATAGACCCGGGAGAAGAATGTGATGATGGAAATACCCGGAGCTTCGACGGTTGCACAGACCGCTGTCTTTCCGAGTGGGGTATTTGCGGAGATGGTGTCGTACAAAGTTTGCTGCGAGAGCAGTGCGAACTATCACTTCATGATCCGTCTCTTCCGTATGAATGTCGAAATTGCCGCTTCTTCTCTTTCTTCTGCGGGGATGGAAAAATTGATCCCGGAGAACAGTGTGATTCTGGTATCACCAATGCCGATTCCCCGAATGCGCCATGTCGCACGGATTGTTCCTTTGTCGAATGTGGCGATGGCATTCTCGATGCAGGCGAACAATGTGATGACAGAAATTATCGCAACGGTGATGGTTGCAGCGACCAATGCCTTTTGGAATCTCCACCCTGGCCGCTCGGTCCCGGCTCTCCCTTCTTCACCGGTCAGGTTCCATCAGGCTACTTCTACGGACTACAACCCTACGCATTCGATCAAGACGGACCAAAAAAGACTACCGATACAGGGCCGGGGATTCTTGCAATCGCGATTGCAGGTGCAGCTGCAGGATGTGCATGGGTACGCAGAAGAACGAGAAAGAACTAAAAAATGGGTACTGTATACTCTCATCGTTCCCCTGTAGCTCAATGGTAGAGCATCTCGCTGTTAACGAGAGGGTTGCTGGTTCGAGTCCAGCCGGGGGAGCCATTTCGTACATAAACACGCTTCTTCAACAGTGCCCAAACGCGTACCATACGACTATGGCAAGCTATGAATCCATCCTTCGTTCCTTCGCCGAAAAGGACCTTCGTTATTTGATCGTCGGCGGCGTGGCGGTGAATCTGCACGGCTATCCCCGCTTCACCAACGACATTGATATTCTGTTGGCTTTAGACCATGAAAACCTGAAAAAGATGGCGGAGATCATGGAAGACTTGGGATATCAGCAACGTCTTCCCATCTCTCTTGAAGAACTGGGCGACGAGCAAAGAGTTCGCGCGCTCATGGAGGAAAAAGAACTCACGGCATACTCTTTCATCCATGCCGAAGAGCCCCAGTTCAATGTGGATGTCATCGTGGCAGAATCGCTGGATTTCGAGAAATTCTCGGCCCAGAAGATGCACGCCACTGTGTGGAATATCGACGTGCCAGTCGTCTCCATTGACGATTTGATTGGGATGAAACAACGATCTGATCGGGAAAAAGATGTACAGGATGTGGTTGCTCTCTTAGAATTGAAGGGTCTATGAAGCAGCGGAACCCACGAACCTCCGGCTTTGAACGCGATCAGCTGCGACGCATGAAGTACGCGTCTGTGGAGAGCAAGTTCCATGCCCTGACAGAGATGGTCAATTTTGCCATCGAGGCCCAGAAATCCTGTAAGAAGCGCGGAGCGAAGGTGCGGCCGCTTTTTTCGGAGTAGTGCTGCAAACGCGCAATTGAATGGCTCTATTTACCAGCTTAACGAGAATGACATGAAAGAGGACGCTGATCCACTCTTGCGTAACCCGCCTCGCATGAAGCAGTACGACGACCTTGTCATTCTTGATATCAGCATCAAGGCTGAATAGAGGTAGCTGTGTACACTGCTATTTTTTCCAGACAGCGTAGAGAAGATTGGGCTCGCCACCTTCCGTTTTTCGCACTTTCCCGATATGACCCTCATCACCACGAAAACAGAGTGTCTCGCTTGTTTGATAGAGAACGAGGGATGATTGTCCACGAGATTTTGTACGAAGTAATTCTTCACATCCCTCCTTTGTCATTGTCTCATAACTTCCGCCGGGACCTGAAAGAATGGCGCCCTGAAAACTTCCGTAGATTGTGCCGGTCGATCCTGCAAAAAATACAGGCATATTGTCACCGGGACGTCCCCAGTAATTGACAATGAGATCAAATTTGTTCGTCTCTAAATCCTTCATTTCCGTAAACACGTTGAAGGGTAGAAATTTGATATACCGACGATTGCTTTCTTGAGACAGCGAAATTTCTCCCGTCTCTGCATCAGCATCGCTACCTTGTGTCTCTGAAGACACGGAAGAAAGTGCTTGAGAAGATGCAGAAGATGATACTGATGCAGCTGCATGTCGTGCATCTGCATCGAAACTCTGCAAAGTCGAAATCTCAAGATCATCGATTGCCGCAAGGATGCGATGGACGACTACCGCAACCTCTGCACGGTTGAGGGCGGCATCGGGTAGGAAATCCCCACTCGGATTTCCCGTCATAATACCAAGGAGATTACTGACAGCGGTTGCTTGATAGAAAGGACTGTCCATGGGAATATCTTCGAAATGCCGAACAGTCGTATCCACAACCGACTCTTTGGCGGAAAGCATGGTGCCGCCGAAAACGGTGTTGATAAGACTTGCGACCGTGCCGCGGGGCGCCGGTTGATCGATCAGAGTCATGAAATCTGTATTTATCCAGTTCTGCTGTAAGAAAAGACACGCGTGAGAGAACGCATAGTGACTTCCTGTAATGCCGATATCGATGCATCCTTCCGGTTCCTTGACCATAGGACCGATCACACGACCAAAAAGAGTGATAAGTTGACCGTGCGTGACCGGATCCCCGGAGCCGTATTTTCCATTATCATATCCTTTTACGACACCCTTGTTGGCAAGCTTACAGATCGCCGATTCCGACCAGCTGGGGATCGCATCGGAGAAGGAATGCGTACAAGCAGTGGTCACGGAGAGCGTGATCGTGGCTGTCTTTTTCTCCGCTTCGGCCTTCACGGTGACCGATCCTTCAACCTTTCCCACCGTCACCGTGCAGGTTTTGCTGAAGGCACAATTTTCAAGCGTCGCCTCACCGTCAATCACCGACCAATTCGCCTGAATAGGCATTTCCATCGTGCCGTAATTCCCCATTGCGGTTAAGCGCGCAGATCCATCGGTACCGACTGTTTTCGAAACCGTGGTGATCGAGAGACTTTGCAAGCCTTCGTCCTGATCACTGATAGCTGCACGAAAAGAAGAAGCTGCAAGTGCACCCACGATAACGAGCACTGTGCATACACCAGAGAGTGCGGTGAACCGCGTTTGATCATTCATAAGATATGAAGGGGATATGTGTCTATGTTATGTATAGTTTAACATACATCACTCTTTATTACAAGCGTGATGAATGCTCTCTTCCTTCTATAGTACTACACGTATGAGAGGCAAATTTTCACTGAAAAATCACACACTCCATGGCTTTTTTGTACTTGTGCTTCTGGGTATTCTTGCCTTCATCCCTATGCAAAGCCTTGGCTTTGCCTTGCCAAAAATAACTCTTCTTTCTTTTGCGGCCATCGTGGGAATGATCCTGATCCTGCAACAAGATCTCTCCGCCGTTCAAAAAATCCTTGTAAGCATTCCGGGACGGCTTTTTTTGCTGTTCGTGTTTGTGATCTTTCTTTCTCCACTCTGGTCTACAGCACCATTCATCAGCATTGTTGGAAATCCCCCACGTTTTGAAGGAGTATTCGCATACGCCGTCTTCTTCGCACTCACGCTTACGGGAGCTCTGTGCGCACACTATCCACAGATCCGCAGCGGAGTTTTACGGATAATCCTTCTGACAAATATCCTCACTATCTTCTACGGACTTCTGCAATTTTTAAGACTCGATCCCCTCTTCCATTATTGGAAATCGGATCTTTTTCTCGGACGCAGTTTTTCTTTTTTGGGACAGCCGATCTTTCTGGGTCAATTCATTCTCCTCACCCTTCCTTTTGTTTTTCTCGCATGGAAGAAAGAAAGAAAACAACTATGGGGACTTCTTGTGATCCTTAATCTCTGTCTTCTTCTTGCAACCGCAAGTCGTGCGGCGCTGCTTGGCATGATCGTTATCCTGATTATTGGCATTGTATCTTTTAAGGGACTTATCCGTCATATTTTGCGAACAAAAGCGATCTTTCTTACAGGAGTTACTATTCTTGTGATTACCGTCGGACTCTTTTCCTACACGCACCGGTTTTCCGTACCAACGCAATACATGTCTCTCGGCGCGCGCGGCGTCCTATGGAAAGGGAGCATCCATATGATCTCCTCGCGTCCGTTTGGCTATGGCCTCGAAACGATGGGCATTCTTTCCGATTCGTTTTTTGGACCGGAACTTTATGAGTACGAATCTCTCACAACCAAAATTGATCGCGCCCACAGCAAACCGCTCGACTTGCTTCTTACTCTCGGACTGTTTGGATTCCTCTCCTATTACGGATTTTTGATAGCGCTCCTTATCGAACTGTGGCGTTGCCGAAAAGAAGAATATGCCTTTGTCTTCTTTCTCTCTCTCATCGGTTTCAGCGTGAACCTTTTCTTTAGTTTCGAAAACATCGCAACTCATGCGCTCTTCTGGTTGATCATCGGAATGGCATTTGGATCGCTTCCTTCTATAAAAGAGAAACGTTCTCCTCGCTCCGCATATCTTTTCGTCATCTTGCTTCTCCTCTCGGCATGCATGAGCGCAGCAACTGGAATCCAATGGATGCGAGCACGAATCATCATGGAACAGGGAGAACAATTTTTCGACGCAGGACGTCTTGATGACGCCATCCGCGCATACGACACATCCATTCGTCTTTTCCCTTTTGACCGACAATCACTCCTCCAAGGAGCGGAGCTCGGGCTTCTCGCACTTGCAAGTACGGATGACGAGCCGACGCGCCATGCGGTGCATCAGTTTATCGATACAACACTTTTGCAAGCAGAAAAAGTCTCTTCTGTACAAGATGGAATGATCCCGCTTCTCTACGGATGGCATGCTGCGAAGCGCAATGATCATGATGCTGTCGAAATATTTCTCGCACGCGCGCAAAAGTTGCGCCCACATGACATCGTCACTCATCGCATTGCCATGGAAAGTTATCGCATACTGAATGACACGAAACGGATGAATGACGCGCAACAAAAACTCCTCGATCTACTCCCCTCGTGGTGGAATGATCTTGAAAACGAACGCGGACGCATTTTGCGAAAAGAACATCCGTGGCTTCTGGAATAAGGGGGGGTGGATGCGTGGTGCCATGAGACAAGGAAGCAACGGGAAGAATGGAACAATATGAGTAGAGCTCTACTATGCGTTCAATGCATGTCATTACACTCGAAGACTGTCGAAAATCTTTTCCATCACCATCACCATCCACAATGCCACCACCAAAAACGGTCCGAAGGCGATGCGATCTTTTCGCGTTTTCTTTCCTGTAGCCAGAAAATAACAAACAACGGCTGCACCGATACAGTAACTTACCGCAATCCAATAGATTGTCAGTCTCCATGAACCAAGGAGCGCGCCGATGCTTGTGCCAAGAATGATATCTCCGCTCCCAACCCACTTGCCCCGACTAAGAATCCACTGAAGTCCAAAAAATCCGCCCCCGAGAATCAAAGCAAGAACATCAAGATCGCCAAAAAAGGATGTGTAAAAAATGCTACCGAGAAGGAGTGGAATATTGAGCGTATCCGGGATCATTTGCGTATGCAGATCGATGATGGCAATAAGGAGAAGGAGCCAGAGAAGAAGAGCGAGGAAAAATGACCGAAAAACAAATAGTGATAATTGATCATAAGATGATTCAGTAAACCAAAAAGCGGTCAGAAAAAGGAGAACGGTGGCACATTCGATGAATGGATACAGCCAGTGGATTCTTTTTTTACAATGCAAACATGTTCCGCGTTGCAGAAGAAAACTGAAAACGGGAATGAGTTCGCGCACCGAAAGTTTTTTGGAACAGGATACACATCGCGAACGTCCGCCAATTCCTTTGCCTTTCGGCACACGCATGACAATTACCGTTCCAAAACTTCCAAAAATAAGACCGAGGAGAACAAACAATGAAATCCATGCGACAGTCATCACCATCAGTATATTCCTTGATGAAATTTTTTACGCCAAAAACCCGAAGTAGGAGAGAACAACTCCAAGACCAAGGCACGCGCTTGCAGCCCACTCGATGTGCTTCGACCACTTCTTGGCCATGGCAATCGTATATCCGGGCATGACAAGCATCACCACTCCTTTCACCAGTGCAAGCCAACCGATAACAGTAATGATGACCTGCCAATTCTGACCCCAGAAATTGTGAAAAGACGTAATAAGAAAGCCAAACAGGAGCACCAGCACTCCATCGTAGTACATCAAGCCCGGCGACTTGATGAAGTCATTCACGACTGCCTGGTAATGCTTCTTCTCAAGAAGAATGCCAAGGCCAACCACGACATAGACGACACCGAGAAGCTGTGCGAGAAATTGTGAGAGTTGCATAAAAGAGAAGGAAAGAACGGGGATTATTGTAATTTCATAGACAAAAATTTGCATTTGTTTGTCACTGATAGTGTGTTGAAAAGCATGTTTGGATTATGGGTGTACAATGGGTGATCATGCGCGTAGATCGTCTGCTGACAATCGGCGCCTGTATGACTACTGCCGCATTTTTGCTCTGGGTGAGCTTTTTCAAAGTCGCGGACTCCGATTTCTGGTGGCATGTGAAAGCGGGAGAAATCATGTGGGAGACTCTGAAGATTATCGACGTCGATCCTTTCGCCTACACGCGTGAAGAACTCCCGTATCTCGCACGCCATGAGTGGCTGGCGCAATTGATTTTGTTTGGAACATACACACTCGGCGGATCGGCAGGGATCGTACTGTTACGCATTCTCTGCACATTCCTGATCTTCGGCATTTTGCTACTGATTGATCGCAAGCGTCTTTGGCCGAATGCCTTCCTCGCAATTGCAGGAGCAATCGCCATTCGGCAAGGGCTGATTGAACGTCCACAGCTCTTCTCGAATGTGATATTCGCCGCAATGATGGCACTGGGTCTGACACATACCCAAGATAAAACATCCACATCCTATCACCTATCCCCTATTTCCTATGGCCTCGTCATTGGCCTCCAAATTCTCTGGGTCAACCTCCACGGCGCCACAGCACTCATGTCTTTGGTTATTTTTGGATCATTCCTTCTTCAAGCTCTCTACCTTGGTGTGTGGAAAGAGCGATTTTTTCTTCTCATCTTAAACGGCATTGTCGCTGCCTTACTCTTTGCTTCTCCCAACCACGTTCACAACGTCACCTACGCGCTTTCCCTCTTTACGGAACACTCTTCCGTCATCATTCGCGAGTGGAATCCGACCCCGTGGCCGCAGTACCTTTTGCAACTCGGTCCATTCTGGATTGCGGCAATCATCAGCTTGCTGCTTACAAGAAAAAATTGGATTGCCATCGGTCTCATTCTTTTTGTCACTGGATACCTGTCCCGCACGGCTTCGAGGCACGAAGCGTTCTTCATCATTGCCGCACTCGGCTGCACGTTCTATCAATTGAAAAATAATAAAAAATGGACATCCTTCAGGATGACACATTTCTTGCCTTTCATTGTTACCATTGTCATCTTTCTCCTCCTCTTCTACCTCAACCTGCCCTATCACGCATTTTTGCTCCGTGAAAACCTCTATGGTTTCGGTTCATATGAACCCGTAAAAGGAGCAGTGGAATTTTTGAATAAAAATAGTATTCAAGGAAAGATGTTCAATTCATATGGAGCCGGAGGGTATCTGCTTTTTTCCGATCGAAAAGTATTCGTCGACGGACGGAATGTAGAGTACGGTTTTGATTTTCTGACTCAAGCGCTCCTCGCGCGCAATGACGCAAATGTGTTTCGTGAATTAGAAAAAAAATACGGATTCACTTACGCCGTCATCGAATACGAATCACTGAAAGAGCAACAAGATGGTGATTTTGATTTTTCTTTTTTGGACAGTGATCCTCTCTGGGCGCTCGTGTACCTTGATGACCGGACGGCCGTGTATCTGAAACAGATTCCTGAATATCTCCCCATCATTCATACATATGCGTACACTGCCGTGAATCCGCAGTCATTTCTTCGCGGAACTCTTCTTGACGAGGCATCTCCCTCACAAAATCTACGCGGCGAACTCGCCCGCATCGTTGATAATGATACGCAAGGAATGCAAGGATTGATTCTGCTTGCCAGACTCGAACGCAATTTGGGGAATCTCGAAAATGCCGGTGTATTCGCCTCACTCGCAAAAAACCGCTTTCCTGGAAGATACGAACCGTACGAGGTGGAAGCATCTATACTCGCATCGCAAGGAAAATGGCATGAAGCCGCACAGACGCTGGAAAAGGTGTTGAAAATGACGAAATATCAATCCGTGAAACCAAACTATGCCGCCCTCGCTGAACTCTGGGAGCGTGCGGGAAACGAAAAAAATGCGGAGAAATACAGGAAGAAAATCAATGCCGTCCCATGAAGATCCGATTGAACCCTCCCCCTACCCCCTCCCTTGAGGGAGGGGTGCCTTGTATACTACTCATTATGGGCGGCGATTTCCGAGACTTTGAAACCTTTGGCTTTACGGTCATCGATGTTTTAGCTCGCGGCGTTCTCTCAAAAGAATATGTTTCCATGACACATCTTCCTCTACCATCAATGAGATTAAAGGTTTCCGTGAATACCATGCATATTCTGAACCGCCTGTTTTCGTGGCGCCGGTTCACCTACAGATAACCTCTTCTCTCCATGCACTTATCTTTCCACTTCCTCAAAAAACGGCACAAAGAAAAATTTCGATGGATGGAGCACGTTTTCTTCGGATTCTGCATGGGCGCCGCCGACGTCGTACCGGGAGTATCGGGCGGAACGATAGCCTTTGTTCTTGGCGTATATGACGATCTGATCCGATCAATCGGCATGCTCACGAATCGTATTTTTCTGCATACTCTCTGGAACAAAGGACCAAAACACGCACTCGCCATGATTCATTGGAAACTCCTCGTCGCACTCGCCTGTGGAATAGTTCTCGCAATCATCACGCTCTCCAGACTGGTGGAATACCTGCTTTCCACAATGCCGATATTCATCTGGAGTTTCTTTTTCGGACTCATCGTCGCCTCGTTTCTTGTGCTCGTGCGCCGCGTACAAAGCAACACGAAATCATTCTTCATTTTGCTCCTCACAGGAACACTGGTCGGTTATGTTATCGTGGGCCTCACGCCCATTGAAACGCCCACCAACTGGTGGTTTCTGGTGTTCAGCGGCGCCATTGCAATTTGCGCCATGATCCTCCCCGGCATTTCCGGTTCATTCATTTTAGTTCTCCTTGGAAAATATGCATTCATTCTTCAGGCCGTGAACGAACGCAACATCGTGCCGCTCTTCTTTGTCGCTATCGGCGCGGGGCTTGGGCTGATCTTCTTCACGCGCATCATCAGCTGGCTACTCGGCAACTATCACGACCAAACGGTCAGCATCCTGATCGGATTGATGGTGGGAAGTATTCGCAAAATCTGGCCATGGAAACTGGTAAAAGGAACGACGGAATATAATATTCTCCCCGAAACGCTTTTTGACAAAACAACAGTGGCAGCGATGCTGCTCATAGCGCTGGGATTCGTTGCGATCTGGTTTCTTGAAAAAATCCATCGCGCCTGCTCCATTCATTCGCAGTAACGTTTTTCTTTGTGAATTTTTTCCATATTCTTCTTCTGGGAATCGTCGAAGGAATCACGGAATTCCTTCCCATTTCCTCAACGGCGCACCTCATTATCGCATCCCGTCTTCTTGAGCTTTCCCAAACGGAATTTCTGAAGAGCTTCCAGATTTCCATTCAACTGGGAGCCATACTCGCCGTCGTTTTTTTATACCGGAGGAGTTTTTTTATGAATCCCACACTCCTGTGGAAAATCTTTGCAGCATTCATTCCCACAGCCGTCATAGGATTGCTTCTCTATTCGGTCATCAAAAATATCTTTTTTGAAAGCATCACATTGATTCTGCTCACACTGCTGCTTGGAGGAGTTGCTTTAATCGTGTTCGATCTCTTCCATACGGAAAAAAAGGATGCACAAGCGCAACTGGAAAACATCTCTCTCCCGCAAGCATTCCTCATCGGATGCTTCCAGTCGATTGCGATGGTCCCCGGAGTCTCGCGCGCGGCAGCAAGCATTATCGGAGGACTTTTTGCCGGACTCAATCGCAAGGCAAGCATTGAATTCTCTTTCCTGCTCGCCGTACCCACGATGCTTTCTGCAACGGGATTGGAACTTTTGAGGAATGGAACATCATTCACGCAGCAGGAATTTCTTTTTCTCGGGATCGGGCTCATTACTTCCTTTTTCACTGCGATTCTGGCAATCAAATGGCTTCTCCATTTCATACAGATACATTCTTTCATTCTGTTCGGCGTCTACCGCATGATAGTCGCCACCGTCATACTTCTCCTGTTTATCCTGTAAAATACCCGCCTCATAAATGCCATTTGAACCCTCCCCCTACCCCCTCCGTATTCACCACATCCTTCTTCTCCAACCATCCCCTCCGCGCCTGAAAGACGCCGTAGCGGTAATCGAATCCTTGAACAGAATGGGCGTCGCTGTTGATGCAAATCTTCACACCCAACTCTTTCGCACGCTTGCAGTGGACATCAGAGAGATCAAGACGTTCGGGAGACGCATTCAGCTCGAGATATTTCTTCTGTTTCTTCGCTTCCTTCAAAATCGCATCCATGTCACATTCGATTTCCGGACGCCTGCCAAGTATTCGCGCCGTTGGATGCGCGAAAAGATTGACGTGGGGATTTTGCAGCGCACGAAGAATGCGCTTCGTCATCGTCGAACGCGACTGCTTAAAATGAGAGTGAATAGAAACAACGACCCAATCGAGTTTTTTCAGCACGTCATCCGGCAGATATAATTTTCCGTCCGCGAGAATATCCACTTCTGCTCCTGCCAAAATATCGATGCCTGCAACCTTCTTTCGTGCTTCCTCGATGTTCTTTAGATACTGCGCGATGTTGTTCTCCTTAATCCCTTTTACCATTCCCATGGGCGACGCGTGGTCAGTTATGGCAATGTACTTCAGTCCCGCCTCTTTTGCGGCTTTTGCCATTTCAATCATCGAGGCCGTTCCATCGCTGAAATCGGAATGACAATGAAGATCACCTTTGATGTCATCTTCCGTAATCAGTATTGGAAGTTTCTTCTGCTGCGCCGCTTCCACCTCTCCGCAATCTTCGCGCAACTCCGGTTCGATATAGGAGAGACCCACTGTTTTGTACACCTCTTCTTCCGTATGTGCCGCAATCAATGTTCCTTTCCGCAGAGCACTTCCTTCAAACACACCATACTCTGAAATCGTAATACCGTTACGTACACCGATCTTGCGCACATGCACATTGTGATTTTTGCTGCCTGTAAAATACTGCAACGCCGCGCCAAAAACGTCGGGCTCCACGACGCGCAAATCGGCGTCAATGCCTATTTTCAGAAAAACCGTCGACTTGGTATTCCCTGTATTCGTCACTCGTGCCACATGCGGCAATGAGCAAAAAACTTCCATGACTGCTTCCGGCTTCCTGCTTGTTGCTAAAATGTCTATATCACCGATTGTTTCTTTGCGACGTCGCAGACTTCCGGCAATTTCGACATGTTCGCAGAGCTTTGTTTTCTTCAACGCATCAACGATTTCCTCCGCCAAGGGAAGTACCTCGCTGATCGACAAGCGTCCAGCCATCTGCTTTTGTACATCGATGCCTTTGAGAATATTTTGGACCGTTTTTTCTCCCCATCCTTTCAATTTTTGGAGTTTGCCGGACCGTGCGAGTTTTTTCAGATCCACAACGCTTTTGACTTTGAATTTCTGCCACAGCACTTTGGTCTTCTTCGGACCGATTCCCTCAATCTCCATAATCGTCAAAAGCCCCGGCGGAAATTTCTTCTCGATTTCTTTTAGATATGTTAATTTTCCCGTCTCGCACAATTCCGCAATCTTCCCGGCAAGGTCTTTGCCGATCCCCGGCAGTTCCTCCAAAGCGCGAACGCCGCCTTCCTCGTATGTTTTACAAACGGAGTGCGACGTATTTTCAAGAAACGCAGTCGCGCGAACGTATGCCCGCACACGAAATGGATTTTCTTCTCCGCGAATTTCGAGCAGATCCGAAATCCTGGCAAAGACCTGTGCAATTTCGGCATTGGTCATAAGAATGAAGATGTAATCAATTGCGCCGATTTTTGCAATGCGCCATGACCACCTTACACATCTTCTCGATGCTCGTCTCATCCATCTCCCGATACATCGCACTATCAATCCAGTAGTCAATCGTTTTTTCACTCTCTTCTGCGCCATTTGCACAAACGTGCGTTCGTTCCTCCAGCAGATCCAAAATCTGCTCGTCTATCTTTTGAAGCTGCGCCTGCATTGCGTTCATGATTTCCATGTCACGCGCATTTTCTAGAGACAGTCGCTTCCATTGCAAATAACTGTTGTTGACAGATAATAAAAATCGGCGCGATGCAATTTGCATCGCGCCGGTGCATACCGTATGCACATTTACTTCGCCTGTTCGTAGAGTCCTGTCAAAGCCTCCAAAGCTTTTTCGGCTTTTTCCTGCGCATCGTAATACTTCTCTTCGAGTTCCGGCAGATCATAGTCATAAAAGAGGTCTTCAAATATATCTAAACGATTAAGGAGCTCTTCAACTTTTCCACCAAGTTTCCCGATTTGCCGTGCTTCGCTTGAGCTGATTTTATTATCTCTCAAAACCTTCTTCTCCAGACGAGGAATGTCCTTTGTATCGTATTTATCCGCTGACCTCACGAGTTTTGCAATAGCATCTCCTATTTTTTTCTCATCCTCTGCAGATAAATCGCTCTCGTCTTCAAAATTTGCAATGTCATCGATCCATCCTAAATCTTTTGGCTGTTTGACTGACCCGCCGAACATTGATTGTCCCCCCATCATCTCCGTGGAATCCATATCGCTTCCCATTCGTGAGCGCATCATATCGGAGCGTGCCTTCATCTCTTTTCCCATCATTTCTTCTTCATTTCCGCGCATAAAACGACTTCTCATATCCCCACTCTCCGATTCCACCTGGAACCGTCCGCGTGCTCTTGGCATTTCAGATTGACCGCCGCGTTCCCCGGGTATCTCTTGACCGCCAAATCTGCTGTCCCTGCTTCTTGGTTCAAAACTCCCCATCGATTCTCCGCCATCCATTCTCTGCATCGGCGAGAACATGCGATCAAGTATTCCTTCTTGCATATCGCCTTGTCCTCCAAAATCACGGAAATTCTGGAATCCTTCGTCATACGATGAACCATGCGGTGCAAACATGCCACCGGGCATACCATCTTCCATACGATAACCACCTGGCTGGTAGTTCATACCATCTGGCTGGTAGTTCATACCATCTGGCTGGTAGTTCATACCATCTGGCTGGTAGTTCATACCATCTGGCTGGTAGTTCATACCATCTGGCTGGTAGTTCATACCATCTGGCTGGTAGTTCATACCATCTGGCTGGTAGTTCATACCATCTGGCTGGTAGGTACCGCCACCGTCCATCGTACCGCCACCGTCCATCATTTGAGCAATCGTGAAACTGGTGACCGTCGTCACACCACTCGTTACCATTGACACGAGCGCCACCATAACAAGCAACTGATTATTCTGTGTATCCATATGTGTATGTGTGTTAGAAAAATAAAAGTGTTATGTATATTATACAATATATTATTATATATTGCAATACATCAGTGGAGCGATGGAATATACGAGAAGGAGATGGCGCACGCCATCCCTTCGTCTCTGTAATCACCGGGTCCGTTCAGTAACTCCCGTCAAAAGGACCGCCGGGATATCCGCCCCCTTGCATCATCATTTGTTGCATCATGTCCGGTGACATGCCCGGAGGGGGGCCATACCCCTGTTGCATCATGTCCGGTGACATGCCCGGAGGGGGGCCACCCATGGCGCGCGGATCCCATCCCATTTTTCCAAACATTTCACAGGCAAATTCGACGCCCATCTGGAACATCATCGGATCATCGATCACCGGCTGCATCACGGTCAGGAACCGCACACAAAGATGTATTGCTTCGCCACGTTCCTCTGCGGCGCGGTGCCCTTGCATTGTCGCATCCATCATCACGTTCTCCATTCCCGAAGCGATTTGTTCGCAGCGCGCAAAATCCGGCTGATCGCCCATGCACGACGTTTCGATGTCATTGACAAGTTGTTCCGCGCTGCTCACATCGGTGTACGGACGAAGAAGCGCCAATCCTTCCCGCAATGCGGGAATCATCTTTTCAGGAGACGGACCGCGATGCCCTTCCGATTCAAAACCACCCTCCATGGCAATGCTCTGCGCGCGTTCTATAATACGGCGAACGGCTTCCGGGTCGTTATCAATCACGGCAATCTCCCGCATCAGCGCGGCGACTTCCCGCACCGCATTCGCATTCCCGCTCACCTGATCGAGAATAAACGAGAGAAATTCATTTGCCTGCTGGAGAGCCTGCGTAAAGAGATTCTGATCGAATCCTCCACCACCCGGGCCAAATTGCGGCCCGCCTTCTTGCGGCTGAAAATTGCCGAAGTACTGTTCAAAGACTTCGGGAGGAGGTCCTTGTACACCAACTTGTGAATGCTGAAATTCGCCAAACGGAGGCGGTGTGCCATGGGGAAATCCTTCGGAGCCAAACGGAGGCTGCCCGGGGAATTGCGCCGGAGGACCTTGGGCATCCGCAATATCCTGAATAGTACAAAATGCACGCTCTTCACCGCAAAAACTACCGAACTCCTCTTGCATACACGTCTTCCAGAATACGTAATCCGTTTGCGGATCCCCTTCCGTCGGTCGAGGACCGCACGTCAGTTCCGTATCCAATCGAAAATCCGTATCGGTATAGAAAATATTCTCTTCTCCGGCAACCGCAGACTCGCGTTGCACATCTTCGTATTCCTCGCGTTGCACATCTTCGTATTCCGGAATGGCTGCTTCATGTTGTCCTTCATCTTCCATCATCGCACTGTCCTCGTATTGCTGCTCTCTTGTCGCAGTATCCGTCGTCTCGTCATGAGAATCATCCGTATTTGCCGTTTCATCGATCTGTCCGCGAACAATATATGCCGCCGCTGGAATACCGGCGGTAGACGCAACAACCATTGCAAGAATCGCGAGTACGCGTGTGCGCTGTCTCATAAACATATGAAGGGTATGGATGTAGATATTCACATATATAATATCACTTTTATTGTAAATTCACAATAATATTTTTGCTGTATTTTGAGCGCTTTCTTCAGTAACATTCTTTACCTGTATGCAGATGACAGGATTATCAATTCTCTTCGGTTTCCTCCTCCTGTTTCCATTGGCTCCCGCCTATGGGTTTTTTCAGGGGCTTTCGGAATTGGGAAAAGAGCCGTTAAGTGCAGAAAAAATTCTCCAAAAACTTGAACAGGCAACCGGCAAGACTGCTCCGTCATTTAAAGACGTCAAAAAAGACGCATGGTTTCATTCATACGTCTCGGCCGTGGCTGAGTGGGGTATCGTATCGGGATATAAGAATTCCGAAGGAGCCTTGACGGGAGAATATGGACCCTCCGATCCGTTAAGCATCGGAGCAATTCTTAAGATGACGTTACGCGCCGCGAAGGTGAACGAAATGACCTGTGCCGGTTCCCCTGCTCATCCGCAGGCTAAAGAGCATTGGGCCCGCCAATTTGTGCTTTGCGGCGAGGAACGGGACTTTAGGATTCTGCGCAATAAAAAACGCAGTCTCGATGAACCCGCGAAGCGCGGCGAGGTTGCGGGAATCCTCTTCGATGCATTCGGCTCCGCCGTTCCTCTTGGTCAAGCGTCATTTTCCGATACGGGCGGCCATGCCTACGAAGCGGACATCGCTTATGCCGCAAGCCTCGGCATCGTATCCGGCGACGACGGGAAGAATACCTTCCGACCCAATGACGGCGTGAATCGGGCGGAAGCGGCAAAAATGATTTATAACCGCATCGTGCTCGAGGCGACGAAAAAATAGGTTGTAGGTAGTAGGCAGTAGGCTCTGCAGCTATACTTTTTCCATGAATAAGACACAAGCCAAAGAGCGGATACAGAAGCTAAGACGCGAGATTTGGCGACATAACCGATCGTATTTCCTCAATGATTATAAGGAAGTAAGCGATGAGGTTCATGATTCGCTCAAACGCGAGCTCGCCGATCTGGAAGGGCAATTTCCCGATCTTATCACGCCGGATTCCCCCACCCAACGCGTCGGGGCTCCGCTCGACGGACGCCTCCCAAAAGTCGCTCACCTCTCGCCGAAGGAATCCTTGCAAGATGCATTTACGATGGAAGATCTCGAAAGCTGGGTGGAGCAGATGCGGCGAGTTCTGGGAGATGAAGAAAAGAAGTTTGACTATCTGGTGGAGTTAAAGATTGACGGGCTGAATATATCGCTCGTGTATGAGAGAAAGAAATCAACCTATCACCTCGTTCGCGCCGTCACTCGCGGCAACGGCGTCGAGGGTGAAGACGTCACCCACACCATTAAAACCATCCAATCAATTCCATTCGAAATACAATTTCCCATCACCTATAACCTATCACCTATAACCTACATCGAAATTTCCGGCGAAGTTTACATATCAAAAAAATCTCTCGAAGCCGTCAATAAAACATTGTCCGAATCGGAGCAGTTTGCGAATCCTCGCAATGCGGCGGCAGGGACTGTGCGACAGTTGGATCCAAAAGTCGCCGCACACCGCAATATGCAGATGTTTTGTTACAGTCTCAATCGCGAAGCGGCGGAAGCTCTGGGATGCAAGAGCCAGAAAGACGTTATGGAATTTCTTCAGAACATCGGCATTCCCGTTTGCTCCGAATATCACCTCTGTCATTCACTCGCACAGATACGAAAATTGTACGAACGATTGTCAGAGAAACGCGGCACATTCCCCTACGAGATCGACGGTATTGTCATCAAACTTAATGATCGCAGACTCCAGCACGATCTTGGTTCCACCGCGAAAGCGCCGCGATGGGCACGGGCATGGAAATTCCCCGCAGAGGAGAAAACCGCACAGGTTCTCGATATTCATGTACAAGTAGGCCGCACCGGCGCGATTACTCCCGTCGCACATCTCACCCCGACGCATCTTGCAGGAACGATTGTGACACGCGCCACGCTTCACAATGCCGATGAAATTGCGCGGTTAGATGTCTGCATTGGCGATACCGTCATCGTACGCAAAGCAGGCGACATTATTCCCGAAGTTGTGGAAGTCATTCGGAATTTGCGACCAAAAGAAGCAAAACCGTTTCACTATCCAAAAAACTGTCCAAGTTGTGGAGCCTTGCTTGTGCGCAATGAAGGAGAGGTTGTGCATCGATGTACAAACAAAAAATGTACGGCAATACGTCAAGAAATGCTTGAACACTTTGTTTCGCGATACGCATTTCATATCGAAGGTTTTGGAAAAGAGACAATCGATGCGCTGCTGGATGCAGGACTTATTACAGATACTGCGGATATCTTCACACTCACACATGAAGATCTGATGGGTCTCCCGCTGTTTCAAGAGAAGAAAACGGAAAATGTTTTGAAGGCAATTGAACAAGCAAAAAAGATTCCGCTCGATCGCTTCCTCTTTGCGCTCGGCATTCGTCACATCGGACGGGAAACGGCGGATCTCCTCATGCGCCGCATCAATTGGCCGACCGAAAAACTCACTGTCGAAGAGAAAAAATATCTGGGATCGAGCGTGGAAAGAGTGGCCATAAAAGCTATCGAAAACATGCTCCATTCCATCGACCAGGAAGAACTTTCGGCAATTGACGGCATTGGAAACGTTGTCGTCGATTCGCTGAAAGAATGGATCGATGACGAGCACCATGAAGAGCTTCTGCAAAAATTGGAAGATGCCGGAGTACTTTGCCTCAAACCAAAAGGGACGGCGGCAAAGCAAATCTTTTCCGGAAAGGTATTCGTCATCAGCGGTACGCTCCCGAGCGTCAGCCGCGAGGACGCCAAGAAAATGATGAAGGAACGCGGTGGGAAAGTCAGTTCCTCTGTCAGCAAGAAAACGGATTATCTTTTGCTTGGAGAAAACCCCGGAAACAAATTCAACGATGCAAAAACATTTGATGTGAAGATAATCGGGGAGAAGGAATTTTTGGAGATGATGAAGTAAAAGTTATGACATATCTTCATTACTTTTACTTCGCAATGCCTCTGCCATCTCCTGCGGCGACTCTGCAAAAAGAGCAAGGATTTCGGCTTCACTCTTATCACATTCTTTCTGCAGTTTCTTCACATGATCTTCACTATCCATTTTCATGCGTGAAACACACTCGCGTAATTTCTGATCAGCGTCCTCTTCTGCAACCGCAAAATGCGCCGGTGAATAGCATTTCTCCATTTTCTTCAGTTCCGTCATAACATGTTTTTTTGCAGCCTCAATTTTATGATATGTCAGAAGTTGATTCTCTCGTATCCGGTTCTGTATGAGTTTTCGATTGATATCAATAAGTTCCTGCTTGGGACTGCTCTCGATAGTCGGCAACGCCAGAATTCCACGAATGACCTGACTTCCCTCTTCCAATTCTTTCACAGAATATCTTTGTGAACGGCGACAGCGATCCATTTTCTTTCCAAGAGCACGCCGTACTCGTTCTTCGATAGAAAGCTTCACATCAAAAAATGATACGAACTATTCATAGTATATACAATAGAATTGAACATGACAGCACTGTGTATGTATTGCAAGGTTGGTACACTGCCTTTGTATGTCTCGCAAACGCAAGGAAATGTGGCTTCTGATCGCAATCACACTGGGATTTTTTGTGCTTTCATTTGCGATATACGGCGTCTCATTGAATAATAAATTCATACAATGGGATGACGGGTATCTTATTGTCGAAAACCCGATCGTACAGGGAATTTCTCTTGAGAATATCAAAAAATCATTCTCACAATATGACCCGGAACTCTACATTCCTGTCACATTTTTGAGCTACCAAATCGATCATCTTTTATGGGGAATGAATCCCTTCGGATTTCACTTGACGAATCTGGTGTTGCATACGATGAATGCGCTGCTGGTGATGATGTTTCTTTTTCTGTTATTGAGAAACGTTCATCTTTCTCTCTTTGTCGGTCTTCTCTTCCTTGTTCATCCTCTCCACACAGAAGCCGTTGCATGGGCGAGCGCGCGTAAAGACGTGCTATCGAGTTTCTTCTTTCTTTTGAGTGTGTGTGGATATCTTCTCTATCTTCCCCTCCCTAAGGGAGGGGCTGGGGGAGGGGGACACCCACAGGCTTTCTATTGGGGAAGTGTGATTGCCTTTGCCTTGGGGTTACTGTCAAAAGTTTCCATCATCATGCTGCCGGTGATTCTTCTTCTGATTGAATGGCTCTTTTTCACCACTCCACCGGTCTGGCGAAGATGGCTACGAAGCAGGATGGTGATCCTGTGGCCATATTTCTTGCTGTCTGTCATGTTCGGCGTCGTTGCGCTCTTTGGGAAAACCAAAAACGTTGCAGAGTCGTCGCTTACGGAAAACATTCTCCTCGCCGGAAAAAGTACGATCTTTTATCTGCAAACACTCTTTTGGCCGACAAACCTCTCACCGCTGTATCCGTATACGGATGAAGTATCGTTCGCAGCAGCGGATGTTCTGGTGCCGTTTGTCATTGTGACGGCAATAACCGTTGTCAGTATTTTTTTCTTCCTCTTCCTCACTCACCTCACCTACAAACTCTTCGCCTTCTCCTGGCTCTTCTATCTTCTTACGCTCACGCCGTCGTTTACAAACTTTCGCAAGGGGGATGACATTGAATTGGATTTGTATTTTGCATCAGACAGGTATGCGTATATACCTTCGATTGGAATCATTTTCGTTCTTGGGTTATTGAGTTATTCCATTATTCGCAAAGTGAATATAAAGATGAAGTACGCTCCTGTATTTTTTGCAGGGATTATTTTGCCACTCTCTGTTGCCGCACATCAACAATCACGCATCTGGCATGATACGGAGACGTTTTTCACGTACGTTCTCTCTGCCTACCCCAATACGCATATTGCGCATATTAATGTTGGGATTCTGAAAATGAAGGATGATCCTGACGGCGCGATTGAGGAATATGAAAAAGCCATTGCCATCCGCCAGAGCGGCCGCGCGTATTATAATCTCGGTCTTGCGTATCTTCGAAAAGGGAAAAAAGATGACGCATTTGATGCATTCACTACTGCCGTGGAAATCAATCCTCTGCACGCGCGCGCATATCTCAACCTCGGCGTGCTCCTTGTGCAGGAGGGCAAACGAAAAGAAGGCATGCACACAATTCGTAAAGCCATAGAGGCGCAACCGAATTTTTCTCTCGCTCATGAAAATCTCGGCGTTCTCTATGAAGAAGAAGGAAAATTCAACGAAGCAAAAAATTCGTACGAAAAAGCGCTCCAATATGACCCAGAGTCCGTTGATGCCCTCATCGGCCTCGCAAATGTGTATATCAACACATCACAACTCGATAAAGCTCTCCTCATCCTGAAACACGCCATTGAAATTGATCATGCAGATATGCGCTATCAGGGAATGTTGGAGCGTATCCAGCGAATGAAACAGTGAAGCCCCTCCCCAAAGGGGAGGAGGGGGAGGGGCAGGTG
>MFXT01000018.1 GCA_001788955.1 Candidatus Peribacteria bacterium RIFCSPHIGHO2_02_FULL_49_16
ATGCGTTGTTCACATCTTTCTCTTTCATCAGTTGTATCGTATTGATGATTTCACTCTCCGTTTCCGAGAGCAGCGCCTGCGTGCGGCGACCTTGTTTATACATCAGATACCGATGGAGAAGCACTGCCACTTCTGCGCGAGAGAGCGCTTTTGATGGATGCAGCATTCCGTTTTCCGAAACCATCGTCATCGACGCGGCCAACGCCGAACGCATATACGGGTAATACCATTCTTCAGGATTCGTAACGTCCATTGCTATGGGAAACTGTAACTCGGAATATGCCCCCGTCGGATTTTCTCCCTGTGCAAGAAGAAGAATTTTGAGAAACTCCACTTTGTTCACCGCTCGTGCACCGTTGAACATGGTCGTCTTCGGCGGACCGTCGATGATGTGCAACTGACTGCGCGCGATTTCCACATAGGGCAGATACCATGCGTCCTGTGGCACATCATCATACACACTCGTAAAACCGGAAATATCGCTACCGGACTGAAGAAACGGCGCAACGACGATCTTCGTTGCTTCCGCGCGATTGACTTCACGATCGGGCTGAAATGTGCCATCCGGATACCCGGAAATAATGCCGTTTACTTGCAAAAATTCCACTGCCGAATAGGCAAAGTGACCGGGGGGAAGATCGGAGAAAGACGCCGCAGATAAGGAAACGGGAAAGAGCAGAACGCACACTGCAATCAGGCTGCTTTTGATCAACATCATACTCATCGGAAGAAACTTTATCAGAAATGGCAAAAGAAAAAAAGTACGTGTTCACTGAGTCTGCATTGATGAGTGTTAGAGCGATGAGTATTTCCTCCAGCGCACGATCCTTCGTGCGCGTGTCTTGACTATGCAAACATACCCATAGCATCTATCGCTGTGACATCCCACTTTCCACATGCAGAAGACCAACGATAATCTTCCGGTTCTGCACATAACCCTGCAACAATCGGATTGTGATGAATGTAGTGTATTGCTTGAGGAATTTTTCTCATCAAACGACAGTCAAACCGTTTCTGCCATAACGGACCACGGTTGATGCGAAAACTGACATCACGTTTGTACGCATACATGATGCTTGATAGGGTGCTGTATTCCGGAACAGTGAGAAGTACATGACAATGGTCCGGCATCACCACAAATGCATGAAGATAAAACGGTTGTCGTTCTTGAATAATGTAGAGAGATTCCACAGCTGTGCATGCGTATGCATCATCCTGAAATATTGGCGCACGTTGTTTTGTGATTGTTGTCACCAGAGAAATACGATCATTCTGTACCCAATGTCGTTGTGTCATGTTGCAGAGAATACCTGTATTCAGGACGCGCACGAAGGCTCGTGCGCTGGGGGATGAAATGATCATTCACCTTCATGACATCACTTGCCTGTGCTCTCTATGCATCCCATGTTGAGGGGTGCGTCCAGCGTACGATCCTTCATGCGCTGGGGGATGATCCTTCGTGCGCTCAACAGAAGTTAGAACGCGCGCCAAGGATGGCGCGCTGGAGGCAAATAAACGTCCAGCGTACGATCCTTCGTGCGCTGGGGGATGATGAGAAGAGCGTCCCAGCGTACGATCCTTCGTGCGCTGGAGTGCGCTGGAGGATGAAATGATCCTTATCAGGGAAGCGAGACACCTAGTGTTGTTGGAAATCCACATATTTTATTGTCACTCCTCCCAGATGCATTTGTTTGTCATCTTTCGCATGCATGATAAATTTGATCAAGAAATCCTGTCCCGCAGTCCATGTCGGCGATCCGCCGAAGTTCAGGGTTGTGGTTGCCCAGGAGGTCGAGGCGAAGTTCGTCGAGTCCCCCGTGATTGTCACAGGGCTGCCATTGGTATCAAATACCGAGATGTCCATCTGGTTGTCATCGCTTGATGCGGACGTCGATCGGTAATTGACAACAAGTGATCCCGTGCTCCATCGAACGAACTCCGCAGAAAGCGTGGCGCGAAGGACGATATCATAATCTTGCAACGTGCTACGTGAGCTTTCCCAGATATAGAAGTTATGCAGGTTGGTGTTGTCATGATCCACCGAGAGTTGCCCGACATTGTTTGTGGCATCCCCTTGATAGACCGCGTGTTCAAATTCCGGATGATAATCTTTTTCGACGGTATGCTCGCGGTTGTCGCTATTGAGAACTCTGCGGTCTGTCACAGTCTTCACGCCGCCGGTTTCCGTCACGACTTCCGCAAGACGAATGAAGCTCTCATCGGTCGGGAAGCCGGACGTATTGACGGTCATGCCACCCGAACCGATGAACACATAGTTTGTCGTATTATCGGTCAAGCTGATGCCGCTATCACCCGCAAAATCGACGATGGTTCCGGATAAACTGTACGCACCGGCCGTGACTTTGAGATTGAGCCCTCCTCCGCTGCTCACGCGCAGGTGTGATCCGGTAAAGGTGCCGAGCGTGCCGATATCGATCCCGTTGACAAGACCGGTAACGGTGAGATCTCCTTGAATATTCACGTCATCATTGAAGTTGAAGTAGGCATTGCCGATGTTGTACGAGAGAATTTTGTTCAGCACTCCTCCAAAGACGAGATCAACGGAACTGGTTTCGGAATTATCGGCGTCAATCACCCATTCTTTCAGCAGTGTGCCGGTGCCGATCATGCTTTCCGATACGAGTCCGCCGCTTCCCAAAACCGGAATCGATCCGCTGCCGGTGCCGACATGGCGCTGATCGAGCATGTCTGCTTCGAGAGCGAAGGGAACGGCGAGGATGGGGGAGCGATCGATGGTCGTGCTGTTACTGTCTGTGTCGAGGAGTTCGTATGCGGTATTCGCGGCGCTCGATAGTTTTACTTCAACCTGAAGGTGAAGCGACTCCATGTCAGCTAACGAATAATTCGCAAGATCGGGGAGTGTGGTGCCGGAGCCCAAATGGACGGAAAAGTAACCATTGCTGTCCGGTGTGACCGTGTGTTCCTCCTCCCAATCGGCGTAATTGGCCGCACTCGTATTGATGGAGCCTGTCGATGTGACGTCGGTGCTCACGTAATCCGCACTTGTCCAGTAGCTGAAGCGGATCTTGTGTTCCGTTGTAATCGCCGTACCGCTGCTGTCAAGCAAGTGGCCGTTGTAGACGTGTTTTTGCGGCCCGGTTGTGGCGGCTTGCGCCGAGGAGACGGTAAAGAAGAGAAAGAACGTGATAAGGGCAAAGGCCTTCTTTTTCTTGTTTTTGTTTTTGGACTTTTCGCACGTACATCTGCACGTACATCTATTCAGAATAAGCCCTACGATGAGTCCTATCACAAATGGCAAAATCCACAGGATCGACATGCGTTCCATCGGTGCCGTAGAGATGACCGGCACATACACAATCCTCTCTTTCGACTCCAGAACCGCAGGACATGTCGGAATCTTTTCGATGTCTTCTTGCAGTTCCACGATGCCCCTTTCCAGTTTTTCACGTTCTCTACGAGGAGCAGGAACAGATGGAACATCTTCCGGCTCCTCTGGCAATACAGGTGCTGCTGGTTTGAATGGTTCTTTTGGAAGAAAACCGATCGGCGGAATAAAGCGACGACCTCCTCCAGCAGGTCGTTCTTCTCCTTCTTGTGTAGGTTCCTCTTCGGAAATAGCGGCGGCAACAGGAGGATCAGTGGTAATTTGGAAGCTGGAACTGGAAAGCGGTTTCTGTTTCCATGTCAGTTCGCCGCGCAATTGGAACGCATCCGACGTCTGCGGTTTTTCTGTCGCACTATTGGTAAAGTTTGTTGTCAGTTGAAAACTCGAACTCGTCATCCCTTCCGCATGCACGGACGGCACACCGAAGAGAGTGCCAAGAACCGCACCGGCGACGATCAGGAGCGAGAGTATTGACGAACGCAACTTTTTCCTATGAGATATCGTGTCGGCGAAATAGAATCGTTCGCGTTGAATGATACGGCCGACAGTCGAAGTCGAAATCGTGATGCCGTGTTCTTTTTTGAGTGCGTGTGTGATGGAGTTCTTTCCCCATGTGGGCAATTTTTTTCGATAGGTGCGGATGAGATCAATGACATGCTGTTCGACGTCCGATTCCCGCAAGACATGCGGACGCTTGGAGCGTTCTTCCAATGTCGAAAGATCCTGCGGGTCAAATCTCTTCGCCCAGCGGCGCACCGTCGATATGGATACGCCGAAACGCCTTGCGATTTTTTCGGGGTTATGTCCGTTTTTCTCCGCATACAAAAACCATTTCAAGCGTTCCCGTGCTCCTCTGCTCAAATCGGTTCCGCATTTCTGAAGATCGCCGTTATCCCAGTGAATATTTCTGTTTGTACCGTACATGTGCTGTTTTTTATATGTATGTTCTAAATATATTAATTATACTATATATTTGACATAATTACAATATGCTTATGATCTACCTAATCTAGGCGATCTGTCGGATCTTGATGATCTTTTGTTATTTTGCTATAATTATAAGATTATCATGCAAAACAAATACCAACATCACTTTGGGACGGCCTCTGCGAGGAGATTCGTGGCAATTTTTGGGGTGGCTCTTTTGCTTATGCCTCAAAACACCTTCTCTGCGTCTTCGTGGAGTCCTACCCTCCTTGTGAATACGGAATCATTCCAAATTATAGATGAAGGCGATGCGACCACCGACATCGAAATCCGGTTCGGGGATACGGTGAATGAAAAAATTTATTGGGATCGCACAAATGCGGAGTTTCGGTTCTCGGATGATATCCGCGTGGATGGAAACATCACGGCGTCAGGAACGGTAACGGTGAGCGGCAACGTAAAAACAAAAGCAAATCTGACGATCAATAGTGACAGCGGGAATGCGGATGCAGTGTTCACGTTCGGCTCCGACACCACCGACGAAACGCTGACGTTCATCAATGCGGAAGACACTCTCGAATGGTCCGATGACTTCCAGGTCACAGGGAATCTCGCCGCCTCGGGAAAACTCGTCATCGACGGAGGAGCGGAACTGAACTCCACCGTAAAGATCAACGGCGTCACCTATACCTTCCCCTTCAGTGACGGCACTGCAACGGGAAAAGTGCTCAAGACCGATGGGGCGGGAAATCTTTCCTGGAGTACAGACATCAATGATGGTGCTGACAAGATCAACGACTACTACGTTCGCACAGGCGGCGACACCATGACCGGAGCTTTGACCATCAAGAGAGTCAGTGGAACCCTCGATCAAAACCTCCTCACGATCAGTGGCGGCCGCATTCGCGTCCAGACAACCGCTCCCAATGACGACATCGCCCTCATCACCATTTCCGGAGGATCGCTTGACGTGTCGGGCAATGCGAATATTTCCGGAACGACATTATCGGTAGGTAGCATCACGACCAGAGGCGATCTGACATTGAATATCGATCAAACCGCTGCGAATACCGTCTTGACCTTCGGCTCGGACACCACCAACGAAACGCTGACGTTCATCAATGCGGAAGACACTCTCGAATGGTCCGATGACTTCCAGGTCACAGGGAATCTCGCCGCATCGGGAAAACTCGTCATCGACGGTGCAACGGAACTGAACTCCACCGTAAAGATCAACGGCGTCACCTACACTTTTCCCTTCAGTGACGGCACTGCAACGGGAAAAGTTCTCAAGACTGATGGGGCGGGAAATCTCGTGTGGAGTGATGATACGGCGGGACGCTCCAGTGGATCGATCATATCTTTCCATCCGGAGTATCCCAATGCCGCGTACTTTGCGAGTGGATCAACGGCGGTGGGCACGTTGGGGGTGCGATATGCAGAGTCCGGATCCGGGCTCGGGAACTTCTACCGTTGGCAGACGACAAAGCTCACAAATCAGGATTACTGGGTGAGTACACGAATACGAATTCCAGACAACTTCTCCACCTGGCAGGCAACGAAGCCAATCGAACTGCGGTATCGCACGCATAGTGGAACGGTAAACGTGTACGCCAAAGGAACGGACGACGCGAATGTTGCTCTTACCGATGGATCGGATCTCGATACCAACGACTGGACCACGGCAACCATTACAGGACCGGAAGCGGGGGGAACGTGGACAGCGGGAGGATATGCTACCTTTCTCATCCAACTCATCAATTCCGGTGCGACATTTACGAACAGAACGTGGGCCGATATCAGTTGGTTGAATTTGAACATTGAAACGAGTGATTAAATAATCTCGCTTTCCTATGAGAACGTTCCTCTCTCTCTCTCTCTCTCTCTCTCT
>MFXT01000019.1:0-4891 GCA_001788955.1 Candidatus Peribacteria bacterium RIFCSPHIGHO2_02_FULL_49_16
TATGTGCCACTGACGATGATCAGCTATCAAATCGACCATCTTCTGTGGGGAATGAATCCCTTCGGATTTCACTTGACGAATCTGGTGTTGCATACGATGAATGCACTGCTGGTGACGTTATTTATACGGTTACTGATGCGAAGATTATCCTATCACCTCTTACCTGTTCTCTGCGGTCTTCTCTTCCTCGTTCATCCTCTCCACACAGAAGCGGTTGCATGGGCGAGCGCGCGTAAAGACGTGCTATCGAGTTTCTTCTTTCTTTTGAGTGTGTGCAGTTATCTCCAATGGAGAGAAAGAGAGAAGAAAGAAGAGAGAAGCGGGAAGCTCTTGTATTCCTTCAGCATCTTTGCCTTTGCCTTGGGGTTACTGGCAAAAGTTTCCATCATCATGCTGCCGGTGATTCTTCTTCTGATTGAATGGCTTCAAGGACGATCGTTGCGCGAAAAGACTCTTTGGATTGAAAAGATCCCGTACATTTTTTTGAGTGTGTTGTTTGGAATCGCGGCCTTGGGAGGAAAACAGGGAAACAGCGGACTTTTGTTTGAAAAAATTCTCATCGGATGCAAAGCGACTGTGTTTTACATCACAAAACTCTTTTGGCCGACGGGACTCTCCGTGCTGTATCCGTATACGGAAAACATTTCTATTACCAATGCTGATCTCTTCATTTCATTCACCATTGTTGTAGTAACAGTAATCGTTTGCCTATTTTTCGTCATATCCCCCTCCCCTTACCCCTCCCTCAAGGGAGGCGAAGCTCTACGAAGAATACTGCCCTTCTGCATATTCTTCTTTCTCGTTACTCTCACCCCCTCCTTCACGAATTTCGCAAAGGGGAAAGACATTCTTCGCGATGTATATTTTGCTTCCGATCGATATGCCTATCTTCCTTCCATTGGGATATTTTTCGTTATTGGATTATTCAGTCATTGGATGATGCGCAAAGTACACATGAAGTACGCTCCTGCACTTTTCGCAGTGATTATTTTGCCACTCTCTGTTCTTTCTTATCAACAGGCACGCGTTTGGAAAAATACGGAAACGCTTTTTACAACTGTCATTCGCCATTATCCAAACTCGCATCTCGCCTACAGCAACCTTGGTACTATCGCCTTCAATAAGGGAGATTTCGCGCAGGCTGCAGACTATTACGAGAAGTCACTGGAGATTCGTCCAAATTCCGCAGCATATTTTAATCTCGGAAACATGCTTGGAAAGATCGGCGAAATTCCCCAAGCGATGAAGATGTACCACAAAGCCATTGAACAAAAACCGACGGACTACGAAGCCTACGCAAATCTCGGCGAACTTCACATGCGCCGCGGAGAATTTACAGAGGCGATTGCCGCATTCGGACAAGCAATCACCATCGATCCCACATTCACGATCGCGCATTTTAATCTGGGACTCATCTATGAACGACTTGGAAGAATAGATGATGCCCGTCAAGCCTTTGAGCGCGTCGTCAAACTCAATCCGGCGGATGGCGAAGCACAGGAAAAATTGGGGGAACCGTAGGGTTCCCCCAAAAGCACGCGTTTTCACACCTCCTCGGCATACCACAGAGGCTTTCGCAGATCCTCATGCTGGAAGCGATGATGAAGACGACCAAGCAAGCTCTGTTTCATTTCCTGGAAACGGAAGATTTTTCCGTCAGTGTCATGAATGTAGAGAGCAAGTCTCTTATTCGGGCCCGGTCGCCACACGAGCTCTTTGACTCCAGAGCATTTTAGAACAGTACCCTTGTCATCCGTGACACATCCTTTTGTCAGTTGCTCCCATCGACAGGACCCCATGAAAGTGTGTGTTGCCGTTACCATCTCTTTTCCGGCGTAGGCGAGAAACATTTCTCCCGTATCCCTATCCTGATAGATGGCTATCTGTTTAAGGGCTTCCGGCATGAAGCAACAGATAGACGCACGATAGCGATCAGCAAACATCACCCTGGGGTGGTCGGACCGGGTGTCCACAAAATGAACATACCCGTCGGTGCAAGCAATCGCCCTCCAGTGCAGATGCGCCGCCATACAGATGGTATCGAAATCCGCTTGAACGGAAAGCTTGCCCATTCGAAGGCAAAAGCAAATCTTGTTCTGCGGCTCTTGGTCTTCGACAACATCAAGAGGGGCGGCGGATTCTTGTTTGGACATGTAATGCTCCTTTTCTACAAAAGAATGTATCCGCACATGTAAAAAATCGAAGCTCACCGTGAGCTGGTATTTTTATACTATATTATTAATTGTAATGCAACAAATTGCACCCCTCCCTCGCAGGGCACCCCTCCCTTTAGGGAGGGGGTAGGGGGAGGGTTCAAAAGAATGTTCTTACTCGTACTTCAATCCCAGAAATAGTCGTATTCGTTCGAGAACACTATCAATGTTTTGCATTTTTTCTCTGCAGGATTACCACTACTTCGTAATGTTTTGGCAAATGCGAGAGTATCTTCTGGAGAATGTGTGTATATGTCAGGCATGTATGAAGTATACAGTGGAACATGTTCTTCAAAACCCTCCCCTGTGTCCCCTCCCTAAAGGGAGGGGTACCTCTCCGCCTACTGCCGTATGCGCATAAGTTATATTGAGGAATGTGTATGGGACGCTATTGGTCATTGATGGATATATATGCTTCAATATCTATCCCTGCCCAGGTGGTGAAATTGGTAGACACGCACGCTTGAGGGGCGTGTGGGAGCAATCCCGTGGAAGTTCGAGTCTTCTCCTGGGCACCATATAGGGTTTACTAATTACTAGAATACAAAATGGTATAATCAATGTTATGACTTCCATGGAATTGGTTCAAATCAATGAAGTGGGTGATATGGAACACTTTGGAGAGGAAACTATCCCTCTAACTCTTACGGAGAAAAAAGATAGATGGGCGACTTGTTCTTCTTGTTCGAGAAAAACATGTCATGAAGTGATTGAGGGAATGTGCACACACGCTAGAATAGGTGATTATGAGAGTTGGGATAAATTTTTGATAATCCGATGTAAAGGATGTGAAAATCTGAGCTTTCTCAAAGAACACACATTGATTATGGATGATTGCACAACCGATAAAAATGGAAGGATTATTGATGGATATGAGAGCACCCAATCTATTTATCCTGATCCTGCAGCTCTAACAAAAATTCAATTTATGGACGATGTTGAAATGTTGCCTCAAATTGTGGCTTCAATTTACAAAGAAACTTGCAGCACAAAGAGTAGTGGTAAATATATTTTGACCGGAGCAGGATTGAGAGCAATTGTTGAGGCCATTTGCCTTGAAAAAGAAACAAAGGGCGAATATCTAGAAGATAAGATTGATAATTTGGCAGTTAAGGGAATTATTAGCACAGACCAAGCAAAATATTTGCATGGACTCAGATTCATGGGAAATAGAGCCCTGCACAAAATATTGGCATATTCAGAATCAGAAATAAGAAACGCATTTGAGATAGTTGAACATATGTTGAAAGCCGTTTACGTAATTCCTGCGAAAGCGGAAAATCTACCCTTTAGTAAACCTGAGAATGTATGACGACTACAAATGGACATCAGCGGCTTAGTTTTACTGCCGACTTCTACTTTGAAAACGGAAAGGCATATTTCACTGGTTTTGCACTCGAAACGGTAGTTAGCGTAAATATTGGAGCTAAATATCAGGTTCTAGTCAAAAGAGAAGATGGCAAATTCTGGAGTTTAAAGAAAATGGAATCACCTTTATCTCAAGATGATGTACAAAAAGTAATTGATGAGTTAGGCGGTTCAATTATGGGTGAAGAATTTCTTTTTAAAGTATTCGACAAGAATGATAAGGAAATATTTGGAACAAGATTTAATGTAAGCGAAAGAATTCCGCCAGATGGCTATAGTAATGATAAACTTGTCATGACTAATTATAGTTGGGTATTTGATTTGCCCGAATATCTTCAGCAAGTGAAAATAGAATTCAGTAACTCCATTGTCACCACGTAAAATCGCGCGCAGCGAAACGAGCAGCTATTTTACGTGGGACGTGGCGGCGGAGCCATTTTACGTCCCTCCGCGCGATCACGTGGCACGGCCAAAAATTTCAGACCGAGTGGAACACAGATGCTTTACGCGACTGAATGTATATTTGCAATATGTAGACATGTACGCTAAAATGTACATATATGAAAAGCATATCTGCAACCGATGCACGGCGTCAATTGTTTGATCTCATTGAACAGGCAGGAAAGCCCGGGTCTTTTATCTCAATCACACATAGAGATTTACCAGATGTTGTGCTTATGTCTTCTGAAGAATTCGAAGGTTGGATAGAAACAATGGAGGTCATGTCTGATCCCAAACTCATGAAAGATATTCGTGCAGGATTGAAAGAGAAAGAAACTGTGACGCTCGATACATTGGAAAAGAAATATGACGTATAGAGTGCTTCTTAAAAAAAATGCGAGTAAACAATTCGCATCGCTTTCTGAAAAAGATCAGAAGCGCGTACTTGCCTCGCTGAATGAATTGCGTGTGCATCCGTATGCAGGAAAAAAACTCCATGGAGATTTACAGGGTCTGTGGTCGATACGCGTGTGGCCATATCGCATTATTTACACTGTGGAGAAAAAGATTGTCACGGTTACTGTTGTATCAATCGGAGACAGAAAAAATATCTACAAGAAGCTGAAAAGCTATTGTAGTAAATGCGGATAGGCACGTAACGTCAGAAAGTCGGGCATCTCCTTGGAGGTCACAGCGGTTTCAAAAATCTCACGAGCACGCGAAAACTCCTTTCGCATTTCCTCATCGAGGACTTGATGCACAAGATCGATTGTGATCGGCGTTCCATCATCAAGTTTCGTCGCATGGTGCAACCAATGCCACACTTGCGCCCCGGAGATCTCCGCCGTCGCCGCATCTTCCATCAAATT
>MFXT01000019.1:4898-82108 GCA_001788955.1 Candidatus Peribacteria bacterium RIFCSPHIGHO2_02_FULL_49_16
GGAACGCAACCTTTGCCGCGAAGCCAGGATTCCAAATATGCAACGGCCACGGAAATATTTGTACGCAGACCCTGAAGCGTTGGTGCACCCACGGGTACATTGCGTATATCGACGGCAGTAATCTGTACATCATCTCGTAAACGATCCACCTGATTTAGACGACCCTGCAACACCGCATCGAATTCTTCAAGCGCGATCTCAATCAATCCCGGATGCGCGACCCACGTGCCGTCGTGACCCGCTTGTGCTTCGCGCTTTTTATCCGCCCGAACCTTCTCCATGGCAACCGCATTCGCCTCCGGATCCGATTTAATAGGAATTTGTGCCGCCATACCGCCCATCGCATATGTGCCGCGTTTGTGACATGTCTGAATCGCAAGATCGACGTAACTTCGCATATTCGGCGCCGTCATCGTCATGTCTCTTCGATCAGGCATGATCCACGGGCGATTTCTGTATGTCTTGATGATCGAAAAAATGTAATCCCACCGACCGCAGTTTAATCCCGCTGAATGATTTTTGAGTGCGTAGAGAATTTCATTCATCTGGAACGCGGCAGGAAACGTTTCAATCAGAACCGTTGCTTTGATCGTTCCACGTGCCAGATCAAGACGATCTTCCGTACGTTCGAAAATATCATTCCAGAGCTTCGCTTCGTTGTGATGTTCCAATTTTGGAAGATAAAAAAACGGCGTTTTTTTCTGGTCGACCAAATTCTTCGCATTATGCCATGCGGACAACCCAAAATCGACGAGAGAGCCGGACATTGGCACGCCATCCCACTCCAGATGCGCTTCGGGTAAGTGCAATCCACGCGGACGCACTGCGAGCTTTGCCGTTTTCTCATGAAGCGCATATTGCTTTCCACTTTGTGAATCTTCGTAGACAATCGATCCGCGCACCGCATCTCGCACATTCACCTGACCCTGCATCAACCCCTCCCATGTCGGGGATTGCGAATCCTCAAAATCAGCCATAAAGACGCTCGCGCCGGAGTTTAACGCATTGATCACCATCTTGCGATCGACCGGACCCGTGATCTCGACCCGACGATCGAGGAGATCTTCAGAAACCGGATTGACGCGCCAATCAGATTCACGAATAGCCTTGGTTTCAGGCAAAAAATCCAGATCATCACCCGCATCAATGCATGCCTGTCTTTCTCTGCGCTCTGCAAGAAGTTCATCGATGCGATCACCAAAAATTCTCTGGAGATCGATAACGAACTGAAGCGCGTCGTGCGTCAGTATCTGTGAAAACTCCGGTTCGATTTTTCCGTGAATCATCAGATCACAATGAGCCGCGGTGGTCATTGTGGCATAGGGGAAGAAAATTGTTCTTCTTCGGTGGAACCTTTGAGGGCTGCAGTGGCTGCCTCTTCGCCCAAAAGAGTATCCATCACTTTATCAAAATATCCCGTGCCGACAAATGTCTGATGTTTCACGGCTTTGTAACCAAGCTTCTCCAGTTCGAACTCTTCTTTCTGCAACCGCACGTATGCCGGCATGCCTTCTTTTGCATACTCATGCGCGAGCTTGAACATGCTTGCATTGAGGGCATGGAATCCTGCGAGTGTAACAAACTGAAACTTGTATCCCATCTCACCAAGATCGCGCTGAAACTTCGCAATCGTTTCATCGGCAAGGTTTTTTTTCCAGTTGAACGACGGCGAACAGTTGTAGGCAAGAAGTTTTCCGGGAAACTTCGCATGAATTGCGTCGGCAAAACGTCGCGCTTCCTCCAAGTCCGGTTTTGATGTTTCACACCAAAGCATATCCGCATAAGGAGCATACGAAAGACCGCGCGCAATGGCGGCTTCCAATCCGCCATGCATTCGATAAAAACCTTCCTTTGTGCGTTCACCGGTGAGAAACCGGTGATCGCGCTCATCTATATCACTTGTCATAAGCTTGGCGCCATTGGCATCTGTACGCGCTATGAGAACTGTTGGAACATCCATGACATCCGCTGCCAGTCGTGCAGCTTGGAGCTTCGTAATAAATTCTTGTGTCGGCACAAGGACTTTTCCACCCAAATGACCGCACTTTTTTTCTGAAGCCAATTGATCTTCAAAATGCACGCCTGCGGCTCCGGCTGCAATCATCCAGCGCATGAGAACATACGCATTACGCGGACCGCCGAATCCCGCTTCTGCATCCGCAACAATGGGGGCAAAATTCGCTTTCTTTCTCTCTGCTTCATTGGAAACCAGAAAACGGCGACGGAGAGCATGATTGATTTTTTCCACAACGACAGGAACGCTGTGAGACGAATAGAGACTTTGATCGGGAAATATTTCTCCATCGAGATTTGCATCTGCCGCAACTTGCCAACCACTAAGGTAGATTACCTTCAATCCTGCTTCCACCTGTTCCATAGCCTGGTTGCCGGACAGTGCACCAAGAGCATTGATATACGGCTCCGTATGGAGCAGACACCACAAATGTTCGGCACGCCGCCGAGCGACTGCAACTTGACTCTGTACCTCGTGAGGTTCCTCCTGAAGCGCTATGACATCTTTTGCACAGTATGGTCGCTCTACCGCCTTCCACCGCGGATCGGTATCCCAGATTTTTTGGAGATACTCCGGATCATGGCGATCAGCAATGTGTTTCTCGGCAAGGAGCGCATAGATGCGTTCGCGATGCACGGGGAGAAGTGTATTGAGATCGAGAGCAAGACGCAGAAACTGCTCTGCCGTAGCTGTGCCCTGAACCGTGCTTTGCTCTGGTTCACGGGTGGCATTTTCGAGGGAAACAAGCATGTTGAAAAGGAAAGTGAATCTCTATGTCAACAGAAGAATGGTGTTTCTCCAAGAATGATCACCTGCCTCATTTTCACCGCTTGATAGAGATGAAAAATAAGAGAGAACGCATTTCCTTATCACTTTTTCTCCTCAAACATCTTCAAAAATTCAGTTACAGACAATGTCTCTTTTTTCAGAAGAACTTGGGCAATCTCATCCATCTTCTCTCGATGTGTCTTTAACATGCCCATCGCGCGGTCGTATTGCGCACGAATGACGTCACGGACATACTCATCGATATGCTTTTGGATGTCTTCGGAGTAGTTGCGCGAAAGGGTCGGCTCGACTCCCATGAACATCGTCCCTTGCCGTTCGCCGTACGCGACCAGTCCCAATGAATCATCACCCATCCCAAACCGCATCGCCATATTGCGCGCGATCTGCGATGCGTGTTCCAGATCGTTGCTCGCTCCAGTCGTCACTTCATTAAAAATCAATTCCTCCGCTGCACGCCCCGCAAGAAGACCGCAAATCTGATCAATGAACTTGGATTTACTGATGGTGTACTCGTCTTCTTTGGGCAAAAACCATGTGATTCCAAGAGCGGAACCGCGCGAGACAATGGAAATTTTATGGAGCGGATCACTTTCCGGACACAGATGCCCCACAACCGCATGACCGAGTTCATGATAGGCCGTGATATCGCGTTCTTTCTTGTTTAACTTTCGCGATTTCTTCTCTGCACCAATCGTAACCTTTTCCACGCTGTCTGCGATATCTTTTTGCATGATCGCCTTGCGCCCGCGCTTTGCCGCGAAGATCGCCGCTTCGTTCATAATGTTCTCCAAATCGGCGCCGGTAAGGCCGACTGTTTGTCTCGCAATTATGCGCAAATTCACGCCTCTGCTTAATTTCTTGTTTCCCACATGCACTTCAAGGATCTTGCACCGCGCTTCGAGATCGGGCTTGTCGAGGAACACGCGACGATCGAATCGTCCCGGCCGCAGCAGAGCGACATCGAGCACATCCGGTCGATTCGTCGCTGCCATCACAATCACATTCGTCCCTTGCTCAAAGCCATCCATCTCCGTCAAAATCTGATTTAAGGTCTGTTCACGTTCGTCATGGCCTCCACCGAATCCCGCCCCGCCGCGCTGCCTTCCGACGGCATCGATCTCATCAATGAAAATGATGCATGGCGCGTTCTTTTTCGCACGAATGAAGAGATCGCGAACACGACTGGCGCCCACGCCGACGAACATTTCGACGAATTCCGATCCCGCAATCGAGAAAAACGGCACACCGGCTTCTCCCGCAACCGCGCGCGCGAGGAGCGTCTTTCCCGTTCCGGGAGGCCCGACAAGAAGAACACCTTTGGGAATCTTTGCTCCCATTTCGATGTATTTTTTGGGATTCTTTAGAAAATCAACCACTTCAACCAAATCCTCTTTGGACTCTTCACACCCGGCAACATCCTTGAATCGCGTTTTGACTTCTTTCGCATCGGCAACGCGCGCGCGCGATTTCCCGAATGAGAGCGCAGTGGATTGGCTTCGGGCAATGCCGCGAAAGAGCCAGATAAGCCCGGCAATGATGAGAATGAAGAACAGCAGATCCGGCACGATTGCCAAAAGAAGATTGGTCACTTCACGATTTTCCACCTCGACTACTGTGGGATTTTTGGGATCATTCCACTGAAGAGTTGCCAACGAATCTCGCGATTCCTTGTACGATTGCAACACCGCTCCCGTGTGGGTGATAGCAAATACTTTATTATCCCGCAGCAAAATTCGCTCAAATTCCCCGACGTTGTAGCCTCGCGTCACTTGGCTGATCGGAACCTCCTTCGCATCGGCAAATTGCTGCTCCAGCTCTCGTGCGGGATTCGTAAGGTAATAGAGAGAAAGAGCAATAAGACCGACGAAAAGCAGGGTGGAGAGCACCCATTGATTGCGATTCGGCGGTCGAGATGGTTTTCTAAGGGCAGGAGACATATAATGATAGATTATCCTGATTTTTAAGATCGGTGAAGTATAAATTGTACTGTTTTATCGAACATATCCTTGTTTTTCCGCCTCCTCCTTGCTCCCAAAATACACTCTATTCTCGGGCACAATGCGCTGCCCGCCGGAAGAATCTATGGAATAGTATTTCGTGCCGCGCTTCGAAGCAACAAATTTTGCTCCATCGGGAATCGAGACCCAGATGTCATTGATAAGAAGTGTCTCGGCGGGAACCGCGAATGATCCGTCGGCATCAGTAAAAATCTGCTTACTGCCAAGAAACACGCGCACATTTCCTTTGATTTCACCAACAAGTTTTCCTTCTTCGACGCCGCGGATCTCTACTACGGGGATGCTTTCGCGCGTATCAGGCTGGAGCGTCATCGTCGTGCCATATCTTTCCTCATATAAAGAAACAATACGACCTACAGTGTAGCCGAAAGCACACGCCAAGAGAAGAAGAGGGAGGTAGCGTCCCATAATTCTCAATTACTCGACGTTCTTCTCGAGTCGCACCGATGCGACATCCAACACCAAATCACGCTCTTCATCATAGAGAATGGCTCTCTTCGCCGTAATCACGAGGAAATTTCCATTCTTTGCAAGGAGGTAGAATTCATTCTGCGCCTGCAACTTTTCCACATCAATAATCGTTGCAACCGTCGGCGCACTATCATCGGCAATCAATATATGTTCACGGACTTTTGCAATGATTTCGGCTGCCTTCTCCTTATTCTGTGTCGAAGCAGTATCATCTTGAGGCAAGTACTGCTCTCCTGCCTGACCGATCTGCTGCGACTGACCGATCTGCTGCGACTGACCCATTTGTCCACTCAACCAGTACGTTCCACCCGCAACAACCACGACCAATGCGCCAAGAACGGCCACACGACCGGCAGCGCTTCCATTCGGAGCAGGCGGCGGCAATGATGGCGGCGGCAGAGGATCGGGAAGATCCGGCGTCGGGTTTGTTGGCTGATCGTCCATAGAAGAAGCAGAAATACTTTCTAACACGTTATGACAATCGGTACATCAATACAAGTTGACATATTTCTGTTTTTTATCTCATCTTAAATTTCCATCCTTTCTTCACTCCATAGTCATTCACAAACCCCGCATGCACTTCCAAAGCGTACAGCACTGCAGCATCGGAGGAATGCGTCGGACAGTTTGCCACCTTGCACGGTTCCATGGAGAGTGTTTTTATGAGAATGCCTTCTTCATCAAAGAAAAGAACATCCAGAGGAATGAGTGTATTCTTCATCCAGAAGGTCAGCACTTGCGGATACTCAACAATAAAGAGCATACCAGATTTTTCCTCAAGCTCTTGCCGATTTTGAAGTCCCTGTGTACGCGTAAACGCAGTATCCGCCACTTCGACACGCACCTCTATTTCTTCTTCATTCGGTCCTGAAAGTGTCAGAACGCTCTTTCCATCCCATTGCTTTCCCGTGAGAATAAAGAAGGCGAGAGCAAAGAGAAAACCAAAGATGATGACACCGAGGATAATGCGAATCTCTCTCATGGAGAACGGAGAGAAGCAATAGCCTCTGCACGATCGGGTGCGGAAAAAATGAAACTTCCGGAGACAAGATTATTCGCCCCCGCCTCAATGCACTTTTTTGCCGTTCGATCATCAATACCGCCATCCATTTGTATCATCAGATTCGGATAATGTTCCCGAATCGCACGCACTTTTTCGAGCACGTTCACCATAAACTCCTGACCGCCGAAGCCCGGATGCACAGACATCATCAATACAAGATCAACATCTTCGATTGTTTTGGCGATTGCATCGATCGGCGTCTCCGGATTCATGGCAATACCGGCAGTCGCTCCGCCATCGCGGATAGCAGCCACCAGCGCCGACCGTTCTTCCGTATCCGTCACTTCGGCATGGAACGTGATATTTTTGACTTTCAGAGACAAAAAATCCTCAATGCGATCTTCCGGATTTTCCACCATCAGGTGAATATCGAGTGGAAGTTTTGTTTTGAGATGACGAAGAACCGGCGCACCGAAACTTAAATTCGGCACGAAATGTCCGTCCATCACGTCCACTTGCAGCCAATCAGCATACGATTCGATCGTATCGACCTCGTCCTGGAGACGGGCTAAGTTGCAGGAGAGAATGGAGGGAGTGATCAGTGTCATATGAATGGCTCAATTTCTCTTACCCGTCGTTCGTGCCGCCCACCTTCGAACTCCGTCTCCAAAAATATATCCACCATCTTCTTGGCTAATTTTTCCTCGACATACCTTCCTCCAAGACTCATGACATTCGCGTCATTGTGTGCGCGTGCAAGGCGGGCAATTTCCTCATTCCAACACACTGCCGCACGGATGCCTTTCATTTTATTGCCTACCATGGCTTCTCCGTTGCCGCTGCCGCCAACAATGATTCCGAACACCCCCTCCCCTCTATCCCCTCCCTTATGGAGGGGAGAAAAGGAAAGCACTTCTTTACATCCTTTGCGGATAATCGGCGGGTAATCATCGTCTTGCTGAACATGTGGAGAAACATCTGTCACATCAATTTTTTTTGATGAAAGATACGCTTTGATTTTTTCCTTCAGCGCAAAACCTGCATGATCGGCGGCAAGAATGACGCGTTCCACTTTCATATGAAGATGGTACACTCCGTTCGCCATGCAACGAAAGCCTCTTCTGTGCGCCAATTGGAAAATGTTTCGACCTCCTGACGGATGGGATGCGACAGATTCTCCCTATCGATCACAAGCACGTGCGGACATCGTCATTTTTCCGACGCATTTGCATATTACCAAATGCATTAAGGCAAAAATGCTCGTTGGGGCGCAGTACGGCCGTCCCGAACCCGAAGGAGCCTTCACAGGAGACGTCAGCATGCAGATGCTCAAAGCACAAGGGTGCAGTTATGCACTTTGCGGACATAGTGAGAGACGCCAGAATCATGGTGAAACCGACATATTCATCGCCGAGCAAATCATCGCCGCCCTCGAAGCCGGTCTCCACCCGATTCTCTGTATAGGAGAAACCAAGGAGGAATATGACAAAGGAAAGACACAAAGCATACTGAAACGTCAACTGTCTCCGGTATCAATGATCAATTCCCTGCCGGCAGTCCTGTCCTCCGTAGTGTCAATTGCATACGAGCCCGTGTGGGCCATCGGCTCCGGCATCAATGCGCTTCCGGCTGATATACAGAACATACATACATTCATCCGTTCTCTCCTGCCGGAGCAATCACAAAAATCAACGAGAATTCTCTACGGCGGGTCGGTGAATGAACTGAACGCTTCTGGGTTCCTCGCACATGAGGACATCGACGGACTTCTCGTAGGCGCCTGCTCGCTTGAAGTGGAGAAGTTTACAGAAATAATGAGAAGCATTTCATAGGTATCGCGGTGTATGTATTCTCATCATCCACTTTCCCCCTTCCACCACCGGAACAATCGTTGCAGAGAGAACGGCAAGAAGAAGCCACTCATTGATGGATAGGGCAACGGTTTTGAAAGGAATTTGTAGGAGAGGAAGAGCAACAACGCCTATGAGAGGAAGAATGCCTGCAAGAACGGAGAGATTGAGCCATCGGTTGCTGAATATCCCTTCCCATATCGGCCGGTGATCGCTGCGAAAGATGTACGCCTTCCAGAGTTCAATGAAAACGAGCGTGACAAAAACCATCGTCATCGCTTTTTGTACAGGAACATCCTTCCTTAAGAGAAACCAGAAGAGACTGACATTCAGCACAGTCGACCAGAGTCCTCCAAGGCACATGAGCGAAATGATCGGACGCGTGAATATACTTTTTTTTGCATCACGCGGGCGCTGGATCATCAAATCCTTTTCTGCAGCGTCAACCGAGAGCGCGATTGCGGGCAGGCCGTCCGTCGCAAGGTTTACAAAGAGAATTTGCAATGCCGTGAGCGGAAGAGGAAGGCCGAATGCAGTCGCTCCAGCCACGATCCCGATTTCTCCGAGATTGGCAGAGAGCAGATACATCAAGTACTTCTTGATATTGCCGAAAATCCCCCGCCCTTCCTCCACCGCCGCGACAATCGAAGCGAAGTTATCGTCCATGAGCGTCATGTCCGCCGCTTCCTTTGAGACGTCCGTTCCCGTGATCCCCATTGCCACTCCGATATTCGCCTTTTTGAGCGCCGGCGCATCATTGACGCCATCTCCGGTCATCGCCACGATATGTCCTTTTTCCTGCCATGTCGTGATGATGCGCAATTTATGCTCCGGATCTACGCGCGCGTATACTTGAACCCGCTCGACTCGCTGTGAAAATGCATCATCAGACAATGCGGAGAGTTCCTGCCCGGTCATTATGTCTCCATCTGTAAGAATGCCGAGTTCCGCGGCAATCGCTTGTGCAGTCAGCGGATGATCGCCCGTGATCATAATGACGCGTATACCCGCATCTTCACAGACATTCATCGCTTTTTTTGCTTCCGGACGAGGAGGATCGATCATGCCCAAGAGCCCGAGAAATTCCATGTGCTCCTCACTTCCTTCTTTTCCCTGTACCTCTTTACGCGAAATAGCGAGAACCCGAAGCGCCTGCGAAGCCATATTTTCTGCAGCAGAAAGTATCTTCTTTTTTTCTTCCGCATTCAGCACGCACGCATCGACGATCACCTCCGGCGCCCCCTTCGCATATGCCATCTTCGTACCTTTGATCTCATGGATCGTTGTCATGCGCTTGCTCTCTGATGTGAAGGGAATTTCGTCTATGCGCACAGCCGCCGCATCCAGCTCCTCTTTTTTCAGTCCCGCTTTTGCTGCGGCAACAACCAACCCCCCTTCGGTGGGATCGCCGCGAATGATCCATTTCCCTTCTTCCTGCACCAAATGGGCGTCATTGCAGAGCGCCGCCGCCGTAAGAAGATCGCGCAAGCGTACTGCATCATGCGATCCTCTAAAATCCCCCTCCGCAGCATATCCTGATCCTGTGACCTGAATCTCGTTGCCATCGAGCACAATTTTTTGCACGGTCATTTCATCTTTCGTGAGCGTTCCCGTTTTATCGGCACAAATCACCGACGTACTGCCGAGTGTCTCTACGGCAGGGAGCTTTCGAATCAAAGCATTGCGCTTGACCATGCGCTGCACGCCAATCGCGAGCGATATCGTGACCACCGCAGGAAGAGCCTCCGGAACAACGGCAACCGCGAGCGCCACGCCGAAGAGGAGAATCTCTAAAAACGGCTGGCCGCGCATGACGCCCATTCCCACGATCGCGAGAATAATGATAAGGGCAACCTTGGCGAGCACTCTTCCCACATGGTCCAGATTTTTCTGGAGCGGGGTGCGTTCGCGCTCGACGCCTGCAAGCATCTCTGCAATACGGCCAAATTCCGTTTCCATGCCCGTCGCGACGACAATCGCCTTTCCGCGTCCATAGGTTGCCGACGTCCCGCTATACACCATATTCCGGCGATCTCCGAGAGGACACACCTCATCATCGATCACGGTGATCTTTTTGCTCACGGGAGAAGACTCGCCCGTCAATGCCGCTTCGGCAATCGAGAGATTAACGCTCTCAATAAGTCGCGCATCCGCGGGAATCTTGTCTCCTGTGGCAATGAGAATGATATCGCCGGGAACGATTTCTTCTGCGGGAATGGTCTTTTCTTGCCCCAGACGAATCACTTTTGCTTCGGGCGCCGCCATCTTCTTGAGCGCCTCCATGGCACGATCTGCTTTGTATTCCTGAATAAAGCCAAGGAAGACCGCGAAAAGCACGATGATGACGATCGCAATCGCCTCCAGCTTCTGACCCAAAATCGCCGAAAGCCCCACCGCGATCAGAAGAATGATGATCAGCACATTCTGAAATTGTTCAAAGAGAATCTTCCAAGGGGAAAGTCCCTTCCCTTTTTCCAGTATATTTTTTCCATGCTCTTTCAATCTCTGCTCTGCATCTTTTTGCGAAAGCCCCTGTTTTTGATCTACGGAAAACTTCCCCAGAACACTCTCCACCGAGAGCGTATGCCAGAGCATGGGCATCTTTTGATTCTGGTTGTTTGAGATCATAAAGGTCTGTGAAAAAGTATACGAAGAATATCCTATTCAATAGTACTCCCCGTGCCGCTCTGCACATTTACGGTCGACTCACTGCTTGCTCTCGACTGCTCTACACCTGCACCACTTTCCGTTTCCTGCTCGCTGCTTTCCTCGTCGGTCGTAGCCCCAGAGCTCACTTCACTCATGACAACATGGTCTTCTTCATCTGGAATGATGATCGTGCCACTGCCGGTCTGCACCGAACCAGAGCCTGTGGGCGCCTCCTCATTCTCTCTTTCAAGGAGAGGGGTACTGGAGACGCTACTTTCAAAACTGCTGCTTTCCGAACTCACAGAGCTCGGCTCATGCTCGGGGAGTTCCCAACCTTCACTCGTTCTACCGTACACGGTTCGCGCTTCCAATGTGCCAAGCGCGATCCACGAGAAGGTGACAGACTCGCTTGCAGGATATGCAAGATGAATCGTAAAGCCGGTCAACGTCGCTTTCGAGACACCGAAGAGAATAGGAACATCCGCCGATGCCGTCACAATGGGCGGCGCGAGGAATCGTCCGCTGCCAAAAAGCACGGTCACCGCCGTTGCTGTCTTTGGGATTATGGCATATCCTCCCTGCTCTTCATTGAGTACAAGCGCGCCGCTGACAGTCAGAATTCCGGCTACCTCTACGTCGCCAAGAAATCGGGCAAGACCATGGATCATGATATCTCCGAGAACCTGCATGGCATCATGAACGAAGAGATTACCAACAAAGATACTGCCGCTGCCACCCAGCACAAGCGAACCGCTGCTCATATGAATATCACCATCCACGACCAGAAGCCCTTCGATCTGTGATCCGCTTCCGGCAACAATCTTGCCTGCTTTCAACGTGGTAGTGACCTCTGCACCACCGTCGATTCGCAACATTCCCGGGATAAAGAGATCGGCCACGTTCAATTCTCCCTCAATAAAGAGATCACCGCCGATGCGCGCATCATCGCTCACTATCAGCTTCGCGCCGACAGTCATCTCCTCCACATTGATCGCTTCCGCGTACAACGTATCGTCAAACGTCACCTCACCGCCGATGCGCACTTTCCCCGCAAAGTTTGCATTGCCAACAACCGCAATCCCCTCATGGACAAAAACCGTCCCTGATCCCGAACCGTCGGCTTCAAACTCTCCAATCTGCTCCTGCAAAATTGCGATATCGCGCACAGCTTTTACCATAGTCATCTCCATCGTCCCCATACTCTCTTGAATCTGCTCTGTCTGCGTCACCAACACCTCCCCACCGCTTCCGGTCATATTTTCACTCTGCAAGAGAGCGGAGTGAGGAATCAGCATGCTCTGAAAATCTATTTCGTTCATCTTCTGTTCGATTTTCCGATCAATATACTGATCAATCTGCAGCGCGCCTGAACCCGACCCATTCAGGAAGAGATCATTTTCATTGAGAACCATGCCGCTCCCCGTATTGAAATGTATGGGATTTCCCACCGGCGAACGGTCAATGAATGCCATGATCGTACTGACGCCGCTGCCTGAAAATGGTTCCAGTGCCCGCGCCACCACCGGCCCGTGATCGGCACGCATGGCGATGCCGGAACGCTCTGATGCGGTGAGCAGATCTCCTGCGGCGATTGATCCGTTTTCCGCAGTCACTTTTACGGGAACGCGTCCCGCGAGTCCGAGGAGAACTTGCCGCGTATCCGCAGGTTGTACAGGACTACCTGAAAGAACGATACCCGGCTTTGCCGAAATAATGCCGAGCATATTCGGGTCATACGGAGTGGAACTGCGCCGTACAAGAGCGGGAGAAGCCGGATCGAGGCTCACGAGATCACCCGCTTGAATAGTATCATCGTGCGTGTAGTAGATTTCCGCAAGGTCTGCACCTGCAACGACGTTCAGTTGGATGACGGACAGGCGGGGCGCCTTTGATCCACCTATGGTATTTTTGGCTGCCGATGCGCTATCAAACTGACGCCCAAATAGTTCAATGTAGTCTCCAATTGCCAAATCGAGCACGTCGGTTGTAGTGACTAAGAATGAATCAGCAGAGAGCTCTGCCCCTATAGAACTATAAACAACTTCCACATTGTTCTTAAAAAGACTTACAGCTATATCATCGCCTGCCCCCGCAGTGACACCAAATATGCCTGTCACCAAATATTTCCCCGCCTTCTTGATGGTGATGCGGCCGGAGCCGGTGGTCGTGACATCGGCAATGCCGCCGACATCGAATTGTTCGGTGTCAAGAGATATCTTTGTATTTATATTATGCGGCATGCTCTGCGCAGCATCCCGCGTCATCTTCGCCATGTGGAGCGTTCCTGACCCTGTAACGAGTTCTTCCCATCCGGTGCTTGCGCCATCGGCCTGCGTCTTGATGTAGACCTTTCCGCCGTTGTGATCGAAGTACATGGAACCCAGCGCACTTGCAACATTTCCTACAGGAGAGCCGGAACCGGCTTGAAGCAGCACGTCATTCGTCTCATCACCCATATGGATCGTCCCGCCGCTCAAGTACAGATCGCGGAAACGTTTTCCGTCGGAACCAATGTCAACGGCATTGGTGCGTGACGGCGTAATGTGATAACCAAATGTGGAGCCGGAGCTGATATTCAGCGTGGAGCCGGAGATAGCGCCTCTCGTCGTGATACTTCCGACAACGAGAAGTGATCCGGAAATATTGGCATTGCCCGATACATCAAGCGATCCTCCGCTGATGTGGATGAGGGCGATGTCATTATCTGGAGCGGTTGATTTGATAATAATTCTTCCGCCACTGACGGTGAGGAGATTTTGATCGAGGGTTCCACTGACTCTCTTGATGGTCAAAGCTCCGGTCATGGTGTCGCCGCCTGTGCGAACGTAGTAGTCGTTGATCTTGTCACCACCATCATTGCTGTCTGTACTCCACGAAAGATTTCCTGCACTGTCGGTCTTGAGAACTTTTCCCGTGGCGGTGCCGTCGGTGAAGGGGAAGGTGTAGGTGACGCCGTTGATCTTTACGGTGGAGTTCAGTTCCGCTCCTCCGTCGATGACGAGTTTTCCCGAGGCGGCGAGATTCCCTGTGACCTGGAAGTCATCGGACCATTCGAGAGTGTCTTCCGCATTGATGAACGTCAGCGTTTCGTTGGTGGTGTCACTGCCGAAGGTCAGAATCGTGTCGGCAGCGGTCTGGTCGGCGTTGAGCGTGAGATTGCCTCTGGAGGTGATACTTCCGACGATGAGGAGTGTTCCGGAAATATTGGCGTTTCCAGACACATCAAGCGATCCTCCGCTGATGTGGATAAGGGCGATGTCGTCGTTGGGGGCAGTTGATTTGATAATAATTCTTCCACCACTGACCGTGAGGAGATTTTGATCGAGGGTTCCACTGACGCGTTTGATGGTCAAGGCTCCGGTCATGGTGTCGCCTGCGGTATGCACGTAGTAATTTACAAAACCATCTGCACCTCCTCCCACTGACGCGCTCCATACTGCATCGCCATCGGATACTGTGAGCACCTGCCCGTCCGATCCGAGAGAAAGAGTGCGAAGAACTCCCGTGGATGTCCCAAGCAAAAGCTCGCCCTTTGAATACGATGTGAGATATGTTCCCCCCCTTCCCACAGTCAGAACATCCTTCGTTCCTCCATTGATTGGAATAAGCCCGCCCTGATCGTCATTCGTATGCTCGTGGCGTTCCAATCCGGAACTAGCCTCCACCGTATTACCCCCCCCCTCCACCACGGCGAACGGGGCTGTACGATCCTTCGCTGCGTTCGACTCTGATCACCGGTGGAGCGGTATATACCCAGCTGGGTTCGCCATTTTTGTACATCAAAATTTGTCTTTCTTTTGCTCCGCCTACAAGAAGATCATAGAACGACTGCATTGTCGCAAACAGTCTCGATCGACGCACTGGAGATCCATTCTGTACCATCGACATATCTGATTGCTCTATAAGCGCTTCGTCTGCCTGCTTCGAAGCCAGCCGTTCCAAAAGCCTCTGCTCTTGACGAACCAGGCGCTCAGCAAGAGAAGCATCCTCGTTGGACATGCTCGTTTGTGTGATCGAACCCAAGAGTGTTTCACTACCACTCTTATCTGGAGCTGCGAGGTGAGAGTCATCAATCATCACTTCCTGATCGTCCTGATCTCCATCTTCCGCACGTTGAGAGAAAGCCAAAGCGCCACCGATCAGAAGCGCAAGAACGATACATCCAACGGCAATCCAATCATTACGTTTCAGAACCGGAAAGAAATGTCCTGATGCCGAAGCTTCTAAAACCAGAGTTCCTCCAAAAGTATCAAGCCCCTCACGAATATACGTCGTAATATGCCGTGCCGCTTGTGCACGGGAATATCCGGTAATTTCCTGAATGTATGCTCGAACAAGACCCTTGTCTTCTTTGCTTAAACTCACATACCCAACCGATTGCAATGTTTTCCTGATCCACGAAATCTTTTTCTCTTTTGAAGAGAAATCAGAAACATGCAACTTTCCTTTTTCGAGTGTTACTCGAATGCTCTGAAGACTCGGTACTAGAGGACAACTGTCGTGCATTGTGTTGTGTATGTCTATTTTTTACAAAATGATCATCAGGCTCATTGTTTATTTATTTTATGTTATTATAGGTATAAGTATAGCAAATTTGACGTTCAGGCTCAATAACGTAAAACGTGCTAAAACGTATGAATTCTTACTTATTTTTTCACCCATTGTCCCCCTCCTGTATTTTTTACGACACCAGCAATTTCTAACATCGTCAATGTCGCATTCACATCACTCGATGGAAGCACGGTACGAAGAGCGATGTTGTCAACAGGCTGGGGCATGGTTGTAAGAACTTCCAAAATCTTCTCTTCCAGATGGCTCTTTGCTTCATAAGAAGATACCGGCGTCTCTGGCGATGAGACGATGCCGATTTCCCGAAAGACATCCTGCGGTGAGCAGACGAGCTTTGCCTGACCACTCCCAATCAGCGCATGGCAACCCGCATAATTCTCATCAAAAATCTGCCCCGGCACCGCAAATACCTCGCGCCCATATTCAAGTGCGAATTCGGCTGTCAGAATCGCGCCGCTCTTTTCGGGCGCTTCGAGAACAACGGTTCCAAGCGAGAGCCCGGCGATGATGCGATTACGCGCAGGGAAAGTGTGCCTGCCCGGCGTAGTATCCAACGGAAATTCTGTCAGGAGCACGCCGCCGGTTGCTACAATTTGCTTGGCAAGCCGCCTGTTGTTACTTGGGAAAATCTGTGCAAGTCCATGACCGAGCACGGCAACCGTTTTCCCGCCTGTATGCACAGTCTCTTGTGCAACGACGGCATCAATGCCCTGCGCAAGTCCGCTCACTGTCACCATCCCCGAATGCACACTTGCTCTTGCAAATTCCTCTGCGACGCGTTTTCCATAGGAAGATATCTTTCGTGTACCCACAAGGCCGATGCAGGGTTGATCAAGAACCGCAAGATCGCCGTAGTAATAGAGAAAAAGAGGCGGATCGGGAAGATCGTGAAGCATTGTTGGATACGCATGATCTTCAATGGAGAGGAATGATAATTTGCGCTTCTCCAGCTCTGCCTGATACTGCTCGACAGAAAATTCCTCCGAGCGATGAAGAGTCTTTACTATCGTCTCCTCCTTGCAACCGAGGTTTTGGAGCATCTCTTCATCAAGATGTTCCAAAGCCGTATCCAGATTCCCATACACCTTTTTTAGAGCATCATAACGCTTTTTTGTGAGACAATGAAGCCAAGACCACGTGAGGGAAACATGCAAATGCATAAAATTGAGAAAAGAAATTGATACTTGATACTTGATACTTGATAATTGACGAAGCGTTAGACACCTATTGTAATTGATCACTTATCAATGAGTAAGCCGCCTTAGCTCAGTGGTAGAGCAACGGTATCGTAAACCGTGGGTCCGGGGTTCAAGTCCCCGAGGCGGCTCCAACCTTCACAGAGCGAAAGTGGGCTCTCCAATTTGACTATTAAAACCTACTGTTGTATAATTTCAATATTGAGATTCCTGTTCTTTCCTATTCAGAAAAAGGAGGTGGGATGATGGAGGATGTGATAAAATTGCTCTTTGTATTGGGCATTGGCCTGATGACCTTTGGGATGTATAGCGGCATTCAAACGGCTGCCACCCATCAACTGTGGCCATGGGTTCCATTCGTCTTAGGGGCGCTCATCCTGCTCATCGTCTTCGCACTAAGCGAAGACAAAAGCAAACCACGGTACTAGCCCGTGCAGAAAATCTCACAGAACCCATCGCCACGGCGATGGGTTTCTTCTTTCCATTTACTCGCCTAATTGTTTCAGTGCGCTCTGTGCACTGGAGTTTTTTGGGTCGATGGCAAGAACTGTCTCAAATTCGACAATTGCGTCTGCCAAACGTCCGCTATTGGCATAGAGGATACCGAGATTGATGCGCGCGGCGATGTGCGTGGGGAGGAGCCGGATCGCGCGTTCGTATGCGGCAATGGCATCTTCGATTTTCCCCTGTTCCTGCAGAGCGACACCGAGATTATACGATGCATGAAAAAAATACGGATTCGCGTCGAGTGCGTTTCGATAATGCCCAATCGCTTCATCAAACTTTCCCTCCTGCATCGCGAGCGCTCCGAGGTTCACGTGCGCTTCTTCCAAATCTGAACGCAAAGCAATGGCTTTTTCATATGCTTCTCGTGCCGCATCTGTCTGTCCCAATTCCACGTATACCAACCCGAGCCCAACATGCACTTCGGCATTATCGGGATTCTGGCGTAGCGCCTCGTCATACATTTTCTGTGCATCAGTGTAACGATGCATGCGACGATAGGTGGCACCAAGATTGGCAAAAATTTTACTATGCGGTCGAATGGCGATCGCCTTCTCATATTCTGCGATCGCCTTCTCATGCTCTCCCCGCAAGCGATAGACGTTGCCCATATTATTATGAGCCACATGCGATAGTTCGCCATACTGCTTCAAAACATTTTGCAAAAGCACCTCCGTATCTCCCCACAGAAGCGACTGTGCATGCGCGCGTACTCCAAGAATTCCCAAAAGGACAACGCACGCAGTGACTGCAAATTTTCTATGACGATGAGCAATAACCCCAATAATGAATATCAATCCGATCGATGGAATATAGGCATACCGATCCGAAGCAAAATAGCGATCCATATCACCGCCGCGTGCGATATTGAGAAACGTAGGAAGCAGGGTAATAAGGAAGAAAAAATAGGAGAAGGCAAGTACGCATTGATATTTTTTAAGAAAGAGGACAAGGAATGTGATCGCCATGACAATCACCAGCGGAATAAAAAATTCCGGTGATGCAATAGACGCATCAGTGTAGGGATAGAGTACGGAGAACTCCGTGGGCCAAAAGAATTTTTCAAGATAAAAGAGCGTGCTCTTCGGGGCAACGATTGCTTTCTCAAAGTACGTTGCGAAAGAGAACGCTTCACGCTTTCCGAAAAAACCGACAATGCCGAACATGACAGACAGCAAGAAATAGGGAGTAAGACGGCTGATCGTCACAAAGGACGATGCACGGAGACGTCGATGATACAGAAGCCATTCAATCAGAAGAAGAATCACCGGCAGCATGATGATGGAAACTTTTGCCAGTAACCCCAAGGCAAAGGCAAAGATGCTGAAGGAATACAAGAGCTTCCCGCTTCCCGCTTGCCCATTCTCTCTTTCTCTCCATTGGAGATAACTGCACACACTCAACAGAAAGAAGAAACTCGATAGCACGTCTTTACGTGCGCTCGCCCACGCAACCGCTTCTGTGTGGAGAGGATGAACAAGGAAGAGAAGACCGACAAAGAGAGAAAGATGAACATTTCTCAATAACAGAAAAAGAAACATCATCACCAGCAGCGCATTCATCGTATGCAACACCAGATTCGTCAAGTGAAATCCGAAGGGATTCATTCCCCACAGAAGATGGTCGATTTGATAACTCATCAGAGTCGCTGGTATATATAATTCGGGATCAAATGTCTTGAATGCTTCCTTGAGTGACCATAGAGAAATCTCTTTCACAATAGGGTTCCCCACAATCAAATAATGGTCATCCCAGAGAACGAAATCATTGTTCAACGCAGAGCCATAGATGAGAAAACTGATCAGGAAAAAACCGCCGAAGAGCGCCACTGCCATTTTCATACGCATACGAATACCCTACACCCTACTACCTATCCTGCCTTCATTACCCATCGAATCGGCGTCCCTTCAAATCCAAAGGTCAGACGCATTTGATTTTCGAGATAACGCAGGTGACTCAATTGGATTTTTTTCGAATTCTTTGTAAATAGAACAAAAGTAGGCGGAATATCACTTGCCTGTGTGATGTGTTTTATGGAGGAAAGTTGTGCGACTGATTGTCCATGAGCAACGCCTTCATACCAGTTGTGCAGTTCTTTCGTTGGAATGCGGCGTCGGCGATTTTCATTGATCAGTGCGATGAGGTCAAAAATTTTGAGAAGCCCTTCGCGCGTCTTGGCAGAACAGGGAAGAATGGGAATAAACCGGCAGAAAGAAAGTGCATGCTGCACTTTCTGCAATACGATTTGACGGTGTTTCCCTTCAAAAATGTCAATTTTATTCAAGAGCAAGAGAAATCCTTTTCCTTCCTGAAGCGCCATCTGCGCGATCCGTTTATCCTGACGGTTGATATCTTCCGTTGCATCAAGAACAAGAACGGCAATGTCTGATTGCTCTAAAGCTTTGATGCTTCGCAAATACGCGTAATTTTCAATTTCTTCCACGATGTGCGATTTTCTCCGAATGCCCGCCGTGTCAATGAAGAGATATTCCTTATCGTCATGCTTGATGAATGTATCCGACGCATCGCGCGTCGTGCCGGGAGTATCGGAAACAATTCGCCCGCCTAATTCCCGCTGCTTTTCGGTCATAAAGGCATTGATCAGTGAACTTTTTCCCACGTTCGGTTTCCCGATAATCGCCACTCGAGGGGTGTTTTCCTCTTTCTGGTTTTCGCTTTTCTCCTGTGTATCAAAATGTAATTTCTTCAACTCATGCACAATTTGTTCCTGTAATTGCTCAATGCCCATTTTGTTCATGGCACTGGTGGCGATGACATTGTCCGTAATACCGAATGCATAGGCTTGAGAAAAGGCTTCCTCCGCGCGTTCAAGATTATCGCATTTACTCAAAACGAGAATGACGGGAACATGCGTGCGTCTCTGTTTACGCAGCACATCAACGACGGCATAATCACTCGATGTCAGATCTTCCGTCGCATCTACGGTGAAGATGATGAGATCCGCGTGTTGGATGGCGAGATGGGCCTGTTTTTGCACATTGCTTTCCATGTCGCTATCTTGCGATCCGCCGCCGATGCCTCCGGTATCGAGAAGGAGGTAATTCATATCCGGTGTCTCTATGCGATGCGCGATCGTATCGCGCGTCGTGCCGGGAATATCACTGATAATTGCATGACGTTTGCGAATCAGTCGATTAAAAAGACTCGATTTTCCACTATTCGGCCGGCCGATGATGGCGACGATTGGCAGCTTGGGCATAAGTCGAGATGAGCGATTAGTCTTGTTCTTGTAATGATTCATGCCATTGCTCGATGCATTCTTCCAGTCTCTTATGGCGGGGAAAATGCGCACCGTTGTTACAGGAAACACGCATGAGAAGACTGCATGCGAGCATTTCTGCGGCATTCTCTCCTTGCGAAGCACAATCCTTTATTGTAGTAATCTCACTTTCATTATCCGGTTCAAAGAGAGCATAACCGAGAATTTTTTCTTCACATTTCACCAATGTTCCGACAATCTCCCTTTGATGAAACAGTTCCTCTATTTGCCCATGAGTCGCGGCGCACTCACCGAAAACCATGGCCTGCAGATGTGGTATGAACGATTCTTGTGCAGAGATATCGAGTGAATGGAAAATCTCTTGATTCATCAGGAGATGATCAGATTCTTCATTGCCTGGAAAGGGTGCGACGTAGTCGGCGCAACGAAAAAGAGTTTCGAGAGAGGATCGAAAATGCGCAAGGTACTCCACTCGCATATCGCGGTCTTTTACCGATTCGATCAGATCATGGAATGCCAATTCACATTGTCTTTGCAGACAAAGAAGATCCATGTTGGAAATGGTGTTTTTCAGTGTGTCCCAGAGACCGCGGTCCTGTTGAATGGTGCGGATTCCCCGGTACTCATTTTGTACATATTTCACGTCGTCAAGAACCAGCCGAATGTTGTCGTGAAGCAGTCCCATAACAGATAAAGTGTAAGACGAAGTCAAGAAAATACAATAAACTCTTCTTATCGTACCGCCGAATCGCTAGTATTTGGCCATGACGGAGCAGTATCAACCATCGGTTGTTGAGCGAAAATGGCAGAAAAAGTGGGAGGAGGCGAATCTTTATGCAATCGAACTTGAAAAGGCTAAAAATCCATACTACTGTCTTGTGATGTTTCCGTACCCCAGTGGTGCGCGTTTGCACGTTGGGCACTGGTTTCAGTATGGTCCGACAGACAGTTTTGCGCGTTTTAAGAAAATGCAAGGAAATGATGTTTTCTTACCCGTAGGGTTTGATGCATTCGGACTCCCTGCGGAAAATTATGCGATCAAGACCGGTACGCCTCCGACAAAGTCCACTGCGGAAAATGTGCAGAATATGATGAAACAGTTTAAACGGATGGGGTGCATGTATGATTGGAGCAAGACTCTGAATACGTCAGAGCCGGAGTATTATCGCTGGACGCAATGGCTTTTTTTGCAGATGTACCAAAAAAATCTTGCTTATAAAAAAGAAGCGAAAGTGAACTTTTGTCCAAGTTGCCAAACGGTTCTTGCCAATGAACAATGCCAGGATGGCATGTGTGAACGATGTGGTACAGAAGTCGAGCAAAAGCCGATGCAACAGTGGTTCTGGAAAATTACCGATTACGCACAGAGATTATTAGACGGCTTGGATACTATGGCATGGCCGGAGAAAACAAAGTTGATGCAGAGAAATTGGATCGGAAAATCGGAAGGAGCAACGATAAAATTTGAAATCAAAAATCAGAAATCAGAAACACATAAAAAATTTGAAGTGAACAAGACAAAAACCTTCGTGGAAGTGTTTACCACGCGGCCTGATACGCTTTTTGGAGCGACGTATCTCGTGCTGGCGCCGGAACATCCGCTTGTCGATGAGGTCATGCCAAAGGAACATGAAGGCGCTGTGCATGCTTACAGAGAAGAAGTAAAAAAGAAATCGGAAATGGAGCGCACGGAACTCAATAAAACGAAAACAGGAATCTGGATAGGTGCATATGCGATCAATCCGGCGACAGAGGAGGAAATTCCCATATGGATTGCCGATTATGTCCTCATAAATTATGGAACAGGCGCGGTCATGGCGGTTCCCGCGCATGATGAACGGGACTACGAATTTGCAAGCGTCTACGCTCTTACTGTGCGAGAAGTTGTAAAAGGAGGAAACATCAAGGATGCTGCATTTACAGAAGAGGGAAGCGCAATCAATTCTGATTTTCTTAATGGACTGTCAACGTCGGAAGCACAAAAACGCATTGTTGCTTGGCTTGAAGATGAAGAAATCGGCAGACAGAAAATCCATTACCGCTTGCGTGACTGGCTTATCTCACGTCAACGATACTGGGGCGCTCCGATCCCGATCGTCTATGATCCACAAGGCAATGCGCATCCTGTTTCCGAGGAGCACCTTCCATGGTTGCTCCCGACCGACGTGGAATGGAAACCCACAGGAGAATCTCCACTGAAAGCGTCGAAAGAATTCAAGAAACGTACCGAGAAGATCTTTGGCAAAGGGTGGACGCCGGAATGCGATACGATGGATACATTCGTATGTTCGTCTTTTTATTATCTACGATTCCTGACGAACGCACATTCTCAATCCAAAAGAGTGATCGATCCGGCTCTTGAAAAGAAGTGGATGCCGGTTGACATGTATATCGGCGGCCCGGAGCACGCGTGCATGCATCTGATCTATGCGCGGTTCGTGATGATGGCATTGTATGATTTTGGAATTGTTTCCCATGAGGAGCCATTTCAAAAACTTGTGCATCAGGGACTGATCACGAATCAAGGTGCGAAAATGAGTAAAAGTAAAGGAAATATCGTTGATCCTGATCCTCTTGTGGAGAAGTATGGCAGCGATATTTTTCGTATGTATCTCATGTTTATGGGGCCATACGGCGATGGAGGAGACTTTTCAGATACGGGGATTCGTGGAGTGGAAAGATTTATGCAGAGAGTGTGGAAAATTTTTAAGAAAGCCAAAGAAGCTCCGGCGTCATTGCAAGGAGCCGCAAAAAGCAAAAAGGTGCAAATAAAACTTCATTCAACGATCAAGAAAGTAACCGAGGATATGGAAAAATTGCATTTCAATACGGCGATCAGTGCACTGATGGAATTACTTCATGTTCTGGAAAAAGAAGAAAGTATTTCAAAGGAGACACTGAAGACGTTTGCAATTCTGCTTGCGCCTATCGCTCCTCATCTTGCCGAGGAGATTTGGGAAACGCAGAGCGCACAACATTCATTCGTTTTCCAACAACCTTGGCCATCATTCGATTCCACCATTGTCATCACAGATACCATGACGATTGTCGTGCAGGTGAATGGAAAAATGCGGGCGAGCATCGAGGTTGATTCGGGTGCAAAAAAGGCAGATATTCTCGCAAAAGCAAAAGAGCAACCGAATGTGCAGAAATGGTTGGAAGGAAAAAATATGAAGAAAACAGTCTATGTACAAGGAAGATTAATTAATTTTGTTCTGTAGAATGATCGCACGTCCCTTTGATCGCTATCAGGAATTTACCGATATTGACGCCCTTACAGATATTGCAGATAAACCATTGCGAAAAAGTATTCGCGTGAACACACTCAAGATGTCCGTGGAGGAATTTCGAGTAAGAGCACGGAAAAAGGGATGGGCTTTAGAACAGATACCGTGGTGCGAAGAAGGGTTTTTCATAGACAGAGAAGATCGAAGCTCCGCTCTTGGCAAAGATCTCCTGCATCTCACCGGATGTATGTATATGCAAGAAGCGGCGAGCATGTTGCCTGCAGAACTTTTGGATCCAAAACAGGGTGAGATCATTTTAGATATGAGTGCGGCTCCGGGAAGTAAAACGACGCAGATGGCTGCACGTATGCAGAGTACAGGACACATCATTGCCAATGATGTGCAGGAAAAGAGATTATGGACACTCAAGACCGCGCTGCATCGATCAGGGGTAACAAATACGATCGTGAGCAAAAAACCCGGACAATGGTTCGGGAAACACATGACGGAATGTTTCGATTGCGTGCTTTGTGATGCGCCGTGTACGGCACAGGGAACATCACGAAAGGATCCGCACGCTCTCATGTACTCGTCGCAAGACAACATCGACAAGATGTCGCACATTCAGATGCAACTCCTTGAATCTGCCATCCACGCGGCAAAGATCGAAGGCCGCATCGTCTACTCCACTTGCACTCTGACACCGGAGGAGAATGAGGGAGTGGTGCGGAAGATGTTGGAGAAGTTTGGTGAGAAGATAGAAGTTGTTGATTCAATGGCAAAGGATGTGGAGGATAGTGGATGGAGCGGCAGAAAAGCGAAAGAAGATTCGATGAGCGTACAAAAATCCCTGCAACCTATTCCCTGCAACCTATTCCCTGCACTACGTCTCTGGCCCCAAACGTTTGATACAGAAGGTTTCTTCTGCGCAGTACTGCAAAAGAATGCGGTGACGAGAGAGAAAGAAGACTATGCAGCTGTTGCTTTTCAGGAATCTCTTTTGTCACGATCGAAGCAGGAGGAAATTGCCAAGAAAATAGAAGAACTCTACGGAATATCATTTATGTATGAAGGAGAAATACTTTTTCGTCGTGAAGATCAATTGCTCCTTACATCGCAGGACTGCGCCGGGATTCAACTTTCTTTGCGGGATTACTCGATCGGTCTTCCGTATGCGAAATTGCTCAAAGACGGACGCGTTCGTCTAAGTCACGAAATGGCTTTGCTGCGTGGCAGCGAAGCTTCAAAACAGACATATATGGTTACCGATGATGAATTGGCAGAACTCCTGAAAGGAAAAGACATTCCCTGTCTTGAGGATCTGTATGGTGATCTTCTTCTCATCCATGATGGCATCTGCTTTGGTCGCGCGCTCGCAAAAAATGGAAAATGCAAAAACAATCTTCCACGAACGATGATGTATTCCTGAATGAAATACGGATCAATCGGCAGTGTTCCACTTACTGAAGTGGAATATTTAATATATTCGCACAGTCACGCAGATGTTTTTCTTGAAGTATCAGTGCATCGCAAATGACCGCGTCGGCTTTTTCGTACAATTCATCATCAGGATATCTGTCATGAATGTAATTATTATAAAATGCTTCGTTTATTGTGGCTCTGATAAGCAGCATTTCATATTCCGTTTTCATAAGAATCACGCGCACGACTTCTTCGCGTATGTTCAAAATGAAACGGGCGATTGGAGTAATCGGTTTCTTTCTCAAATCCAGAGTAGATATATGTATTTGTGCGGACAGCGTGCGCAGGGAAGCGGATTGTTTTGCATATTTCGCAAGTAATGTTTGGCAGATGTCCGATAATGGTAAACAAGATGGCTCTTGAAGGCGGGCAACATAGTTTCTATTTTGGAAAATGAGAAATTCCGTAGACGAAAGTGCGCGCATCTTGGAGAGTCCGTTCGCATCGAAAGGCAGTACGATCTTTTTGATGTGAACATGTTCTCCGGATCGCACATTTTCACGCACTTCATCGAGCGTCTGCGTAGGAAACCGATCAAGTGTATCGTTTTGATCGAGCATGAGTGCTATAATTACTTTTTAGGTTCATTTTGTCAATGTTCTACACTGTGTATCTATGGATCCCGTTTCCGACATCAAATCGCGTTTGCCTATAGAAGATCTTGTGCGACAGTATTGTCAACTCAAAAAATCCGGACGGAATTACAAGTGCTTGTGCCCTTTTCACACGGACAAAAATCCCAGCTTGCTTGTTTCCCCTGATAAGGGAATTGCGTATTGTTTCGCCTGTCAGACTGGCGGAGATATTTTTAGTTTTTATCAGGCAATTGAAGGAGTGGATTTTCCACAGGCACTCAAGGAGCTTGCGGAACGAGTTGGTGTAGAGCTCGCGCGTGATACGGGACCGAAGCATTCAAAAGACGAAAAAGAGAGAGTGCGGTCGTGCCTCATGGATGCCCTTGCGTTTTATCGCACAGAGCTGCAATCGGCAAAGGAAATACATGCGTATCTTGAAAAACGAGGCGTGGATGCAAAAGACATTGAAAAATATCAACTGGGCTTCGCGCCGAACGCAGAAAAAGAGTTATACGACGCGCTTCTGAAAAAAGGGCATAGTCGCACTGAAATTCTTGCAGCAGGGCTTGGATTACAAAGCGATTTCAACGGTACCGTACGTGATCGATTCCGTCATCGTTTGATGTTTCCCATTCACGATCATCAAGGACGCTTGATCGGTTTTGGCGGACGCACAATGGGAAATGACAGCGCAAAGTACATGAATTCGCCGGATGGCATTCTCTATCACAAATCCGCAGTGTTCTTCGGTTTGCATACGGCAAAAGAGTCTGCCCGGGAAAAGGGAGAAATCATTCTTGTCGAAGGCTATTTTGATGTGCTTGCTTGCCGTCGGGTGGGGTTGATGCACACGGTTGCCTGTTGCGGAACGGCGCTGACAGAGGAACATGCAAAGATTCTCAAGCGGTATGTTGATGAGGTTATACTCTGTCTCGATCAGGATATCGCCGGAAAGAAAGCTTCTGAACGCGCCTTCTGTATGCTTGCGCAAGAAGGGTTACATGTGACGATCGCGACACTTTCCAAAAAAGATCCTGCGGATCTCGTACTCGAAGATGCAGAGTGTTTGAAAACGTGCATTCAAGCTCAACGTGTGCCGTTTATTGAACATGTCTGCAGAGAAATCGAGCACATGGATCTCAAAAATCCTCTGATCAAGCGGCGCATGCTGGAACGACTGATCACACTGTTACATGTTCTTCAGACAGCCGTGGAACGTCATCATTATCTTTCCCGTTGCGCGCGAGCGTTGGGGACAAGTGAATCGGCGCTGGAACAGGATTTCACTCGTTCACAAAAAAAACCACAGAACATGAATAGACAAGATACAGTGGGGCAAATACCAAGTGCTCAAAATTTCTCAAGTGCGGAGATTGCGCTGGGCATTTGTATGCTCCATCCGGGCATTCGCAAAGAATGTGTGAAATTGATGATGCCTGAAGAGGATTTTGTAAAAGCGCTTTATGAAATCGTATGTTCTGTTCCGCAAGATTCGCAGGAAATGAACATCGGAAATCTCCCGTTGCCGAAGGAGATGCATGAACGATGTACCATTCTTCTACTCTTCTGTGAAGAACATGGATTCATAGAGTGGTCAGAGACGGTGGCTCGGCGGGAATTTCTTCAAAACTGTTTTCATGCCAACAGATCTCTTATTCAGAAGAAACAAAAGCACATGACCGAATGCCTTCTTCAGGCCCGCCGCGAGGGAGAGAAGGAAGAGGAAAAAAAACTTCAAAATGAGTATCAGGAGCTTTTAATGACATCTAAAGGTCAGATATAAGGGTTGTTTGCCTTGGTTTCTTCTCTCCCGTACTCTTTGCATACGTATGGCCTCTCATCCACGAAAATTTATTGCGCAGCCAACGGAGGATGACTTAAAAAAATATCCGGATGCCGTTCGGCATTTGGTGAAAAAAGGACGTGAACAGCGCTATGTTACTCATCAAGAGATCATCGCTGCGATCCCCAATGCAGAGGAACATGTTGATCTTCTTGACGATGTGTACTCGCTCTTTGTCGATTTGGGCATCGAAGTGATTGATGTGAAAGATGCGCTCATTTGGCAAAAGAAGAATAAAAAAATGCTTGCCGTCATGGTGGAGCCGACGGAGGATTTGGCCAAAGAGGTTACGACGGATGACACCGAAGATGAGGATGAAGAAGATGAAGAAAAAGTCGCGGATAACTTGACGTCAGATATGAGTCAGGAAGACGACAGTCTTATGCAGGTTGTTGCAACGGCCGGCATCGCTATTGACGAAAAAGGCTTGAGCGATGAAGAGAAAAAAAAGCGACGTCGCGAACGGGAGGTCGATCTTCTGGAAATCAGCAATGACTCCGTGCGCATGTATCTTTCGGAAATCGGTCGCGTGCCGCTTATCGATGGACGAAAAGAAGTGGAACTCGCGCGACGAATTCGCAAGGGTGATGCATCTGCCAAGCAGCAACTGGCCGAAGCAAATCTTCGTCTCGTGGTGTCGATTGCCAAGAAGTACATCGGTCGCGGATTGTCGTTTCTCGATCTTATTCAGGAAGGAAATATCGGACTCTTTCGTGCAGTGGAGAAATTTGATCCGGAACGCGGTTTTAAATTCTCCACATATGCGACGTGGTGGATTCGTCAAGCAATCACCCGTGCGATTGCCGATCAGGCTCGCACAATCCGCATTCCTGTGCATATGGTGGAGACCATCAATAAACTCACGCATACGCAACGCCGCCTTGTTCAGGAGCTTGGCCGCGAACCAACTCTCGAAGAGCTTGCGGTCGAGATGGAGATGGATATGAAGAAAGTGCAGCATATTCAAAAGATCAGCCAGGATATTGTTTCACTCGAAGCCCCTGTCGGGTCCGAAGAGGACAGTAAACTGGGAGACTTTATCGAGGATGAAGAAGCCATCAATCCGTTTGAAGCGACGAATCGACAATTGAAGAAAGAGAATGTTCATCAAATGCTCGAGTTCCTTACGCCTCGTGAGCGCAAGATCATTGAGATGCGATTTGGTTTGAAAGATGGCATCGGTCACACGCTCGAAGAGGTTGGTCAGGAATTCGGTGTCACTCGTGAACGCATCCGGCAAATTGAGGCAAAGGTTCTGCAAAAAATGCGCGATCATCCGCGTTCACTTACGATTCGAGAATTCGGTTCACCGGGAAAGCGCGTGGGTTTTTCGCCAATGCAGCAATTTGCTCAAGGAAAACTGTGTCCCCAATGTCGAACAGGATCCATGATTGAGTTGATAAAAAACGGACAGCGCATATTCAAATGCGATCATTGTGCATACGAATTGCAGCATATGTGATTAAGCCTGTATATCCGTGTTACGGAAGAGAGCCATGATGGCATTCCACGCACGACGCATGATGCCTTCGCGTTGTTCTCTTTGTTCCGGGGACTCCTCTTTCAGTTCTTTCACATACTGCCCAACAGTGAGAATTTGTTCAATTTCTGCCGCATTCATACCTATTTTTTGTGCAAGTTCTTCAGAGGTTGGTTCATGACCGATTTTTTTCTTTAATTTTTTCTTCACATTCAAAATTCGCTGTACGCCTTTGAAAATTTCATCACGATAGTGTTTCCAAATAAGGAATTTCGGCACATAGAACATCATTTCTCCCTTCGCAAATCCTTCAAGAGACAGAGTGATTTGAATACGAGGTTGTCGATCGCCGCCGATAGATAATTTCTTCAGAGTAAAGGTGAGATGCGCATCTTCTCCGGAAAATGTCTCCAGTCCGTATTTGATGTTATTGGATCGATAAATACTGCGGTGGCATCCGCGCAGGTATTGTTCTTGTGTGATCGGCAAATCAATCGTTTTGGTGTTCATCAAATAGCCAAACATGACGAATGCAGACTGGAAAATAGCTTCGTCGATCTGTACCGCGGTCACATGTTCGATGTTTCTGTTGATTTTTTTGAACCTCGGAAAAACATATGTCATTTTGCACGAATTCTCATTAATCCCTTCGACGTTGGTTATCAGTAAATGATCTCCAAAAATATCCTGTCCTATTTCAAGCATTGTCAGTTCTTTCTGCTTTTCTGAAGAAATGATCTCTGGCTTTTGTGCATCCATGATACAAAGAATTGTAAAGTATCATTAACAAGAAAAGGATTTATTTTATAATTTTTACAAGTTAAATCAACTCTTTTCCTCTACACTGCGAAGCATGATACCGCACATTCCAGAGAGAAAGTCATCAAAAATGGCTTTTGCGGAAAGTTACGAACAATTAAATATCGATCAAAAAGAAGCAGTCGATACGATTGAGGGTCCGGTGATGGTCATCGCGGGGCCGGGGACGGGAAAGACGCAAGTTGTTGCCTTGCGTGTTGCAAATATCCTCAAAAAAACACACATGCGTCCGAGTAATATTCTTTGTCTCACCTTTTCCACGAGCGGTGCAACTGCCATGCGCGATCGGCTGAAGAAGTATATCGGTTCGGATGCGTATGGAGTAACAGTGAACACCATTCATGGATTTTGCAATGATCTCATTGCGCAGCATTCATTGCTCTTTGAAGAATGGTCTGCATTGGAACATGTAAGTGACATCGAGCGATATCGGATCATCAATACCATTATCAATACAATGCTTCCTGATATTGCACTCGTGAATCGCAAAAATCCGTATCGAAAGAGCGGAAACATTTTGCATCGCATCAGTCAGATCAAACGTGAAGGCATTGAACTGGAGAAGTTGCGACAGATTGCGGATTTCTACGAACAAGAGCTGTCACAAAAAAGTAAGGAAAGGACGAAGGCGCATGCGAGAAATATTCGCCAGGCACGCAAGTTCAAAGAGTTTGTCACGGTCTTTCAAAAATATCAGGAAGAGCTGGAGCGATCACAGCGCTATGACTACGAGGATATGATCCTCTATGTCATTCGTGCATTGGAGGAAGAAGAATGGCTGCTTGCCGGTCTTCAGGAGCGCTATCACTACATTCTCATTGACGAATTTCAGGATACGAATGGCGCGCAAAATCGCATTGTGGAATTACTTACCACATATCCTCACCTTGATCACGAACCCAATCTCTGTGTTGTCGGTGATGATGATCAGGCGATTTATCGCTTTCAGGGGGCTAACCTGCAAAATATTCTCGCATTCCATGCACGTTTTCCCACGTCGAAAAAAGTCGTATTGAACATGAGTTACCGCTGTCTCCAGCCGATCCTCGATGCTGCCGGCTCGCTTATTGAGCACAATACGGAGCGTCTCGTTGGAAAAATCCCCGGTCTTCAAAAAAACCTCATTTCCGCTTCACCCGCCCCCTGCCCCCTTCCTCCTACAACCACCTTCTCCCCCTCCGATGCTCTTGAACCGTGGCTCATTGCCGAATTGGTGCAAGAGCGAATACACATGGGAGTGTCACCATCCGAAATAGCGATTCTTACTCAAACGAATGCGGAACTTTTGCCGATCTATGAAGTGCTTCGTGTGCAAAATATTCCCGTTGATATGCGCGGAAAGCTTGATCTTCTTGCACAACCGCAGATCAAGCAGCTGATCTGCATCTTGAGAGCAATTGCAAAACCGAATGAGTGCGGGCTTCTTGCCGCAGCGCTTGCCTGTGAATGTTTTGATTGTCATCCGGCGGATCTCGGCAAACTTTTTGCGCATAAAAAAGAGAAGAATATTTCATTAATGAATGTCCTTCTCTCTCTTGAAGGAGGGGAGTGGAAATTGCAAATCAATCAATATGATGCGATGATTTCTGCTCGCGATATTCTTTTGGATATTCATTATAAACTGTCGTCTCGCACGATCGTCGACACTCTGGAACATGTCCTGAAAGAATGTTCCTTAATCTTCCCCTCCCTTGAGGGAGGGGATCGAGGGGAGGGGGATACAATTGATCCTTTAACTTTTGCCCCCCTTCAGTCGTTCTTTAACCGCATCAAGTATCGTGCCTATGAGCAGCCAACCTATGACATCAACACACTTATCGAAGATCTCGAGTACTACGAAAATCCGGAGTACGGCGATGTCCGCCTCACCTATGAAATTCCGCATCTGATCGAAGATGGCGTACAACTCATCACCGCACACCAAAGCAAGGGATTGGAGTTTCATACCGTGATCCTTACGAATATGCGTGAAGGACAGTGGGATGGTCGTCGCCATCCGGAATCTTTCTCCATTCCTGAAGATTTGCTCTTTGGATGGGAAAAGGATCAGAAGACATATGAAAAGAATCAGGACGAGCGACGTGTTGCTTACGTTGCCATGACGCGTGCAAAAGAGGAACTTCTCTTTGTCGTCAGTAAAACGCAGACGCGCGGCGAAAAGAAGAAAGACGTGTCTCCATCGCGATTTATTGCAGAGGCGAATGTGATAAGCGAAGAAGAGCGTACGCCAAAAAATGCGGAACAGTCGTCAACGTTATTGCATACTCCGGAGAGACATATTGATGAAGAGTTTGCCGCGTTCTTACGTGCCCGGCTGAAAAAATTTCATTTGTCCGTTACGGCGCTTAACCACTTCCTCGACGATCCGCAGAAATTTTTGGAGATTGATCTTCTGCAAATGCCGAAGAGTAAGACACCAAGCCTTGTATACGGAAATGCCGTGCACAACGCTTTGCAAGCGTGGGGGATGCAAAAATGTAAAATGCACAATGGAGAATTCACCATGAATGAATTTCTGGATACATTCAGAAAATATCTCAATGAACGTGAAGTCTTAACAAAAAAAGATCGAGAGAATTTGATCCATCATGGAGAAGAGAATCTGCCGCGGTATTACGAAGAAGTTCTTGCAGTTTCACATCCGCACATCCACAGCGTTGAGCGGGGGATTTCCACTCATCTTCCAATGTCCATTCCCATCAAAGGCCTCATCGACCGTATTGATCTTATTCATCCGTCATCAAGTGATGCTGTGATCATCGACTATAAAACCGGCATCCCAAAAACCGAAAAACAAATTCGTGACGGTGACTACTTCCGTCAACTCGTTTTCTATGCACTCCTTATCGAACATGCTGATACTGCTCTGCAGCCGAATGTCTTTATTCTCGATTTTATCGGAGAAGGGGATTATGCCCCCATTCAGCGAAAATTTACAGTTTCCGAAGCGGAAAAAGAAGAAGTGCGCACGATGATTCGGGCAGTATGGGATAAAGTACAGAATCTGGATTTTACGCCAGTGTGAAGACTCTTTATTGAGCTTATGCGTATTCCTTCAATGCTTCACGGATGCGCTGATGAATGTCCGGTAATTCAATTCCTTGTGTGCGGAGTTTTTCTGAACTCAATAAACAATTCGATCTGCCGGTTTTTGTCACACTGCCAAGCAGATTTGCATCCAATCGCTCAACGTTGTGCGACGGATCCACGATTTTCTTGTAGAGCATCATGATTTCATAGGGAGAGATGCTTCCCGGATTGACAATGTTGTAGATTCCCGTTATTCGCTTTTCGATGAGTTTTTTTGCCGCTGCAAAAAGGTCCGGCGCATACGTCATGGAGTTTTGTACGTCGATGACGCGTTCGTATTTGAGCACTTTGGTGATGAAATTCCTATCATGCGGCTTGCCTTCAAAAGGCATGCGTGGTCGCAGGATCAATAGGGGAAACTCTTTAAGGATCTGCTCGCTCCATATCTTGGATCGGGAATAGAAACTCTCGAAGAAATTTGGCGGATCATTTTCGAGGTACCCCTTTCCGTTATTATCGCCATGATATATGCAACCGGAACTCATGTGGACAAAATAGCAACCTGCTTTCTGACAGAGCTCCAAAAGAACGAGCGGTCCTGTGACATTTGAGCGCAACGTATCCTCTCGATGATCTTCGCACCAATCAATATTCGGCCTGCCGGTCTTGGCTGCACAGTTGATGATTATATCCGGCTGTATTCTGTCTATTTCTTTGCCGATGGCTTTAGTATCTGCGATATCCACATCACTTGCAAAACTTCCTGGAAAGATGCGAAAGAAGTTTCCCCCCATGTAGCCTTTGGCGCCGAAAATCAAAATATTCATGAAATGTACAAAAAAGAAATATTCCTTGCTTCATTATCAATGAGTTGCCGGCCGAAGCCAAGAGAAGAAGGGTGGTCAATTCTCACTTTTTTTCGGTATACTTTTTTTATGACCAGAAGCAAACGTCGCAGGCGATCACGCAGGAGGCGCCGAGGATCGCGCTCACTTGGGCTCGAAGCCTCGACGATTCGTGCCATTCGGGGAATGGTGAATGTCGCTGTCGGCATTCTGTTGTTTTTGGTTTTGCAGAGCGAGGCGGGAATGCTCGGGATCACATTTCAGAAATTTATCGTATTCTTTGGTGGAAAGTGGTCCATTTTGCTGCCGATTTTCTTCATTGTTTCCGGTGTGCTCAAGTGGATTCTTCCGGAAAAAGGTTTGGAACGAAAACAGAGCCTCGGCCTTGCATTTTGCCTCTTTGCGTTTTTGGGGCTCATGCATATCGGTGCGCCGCTCGAAGACGTCGGAGTACGCCGTGATGAGCTCGGCGGCGCCATCGGTTTTCTGATGAGCATTCCCTTCATCTTGTTTTTAAGTCGACCTGTCGGCTACACCGTGCTCTCGTGTCTCTTTCTTGTGGGATTGTTTCTGACATTCGAACCGAATGTATCGACGGTAATTTCTCTCTTTGCACGCGCGGCTTCGCCGCATAAAAAAACACGCGATCACTTATCGCGCCGCATCGTTGATGAAGAAGATGAGGAAGGTGCCGAGGAGTGTGATGAAGAAGAGATGACTGAAGAAGATGATGATGTCGACGATGCAGAATTGAACATTGTGCGTCCGGTCTTTGCGCAGAAAGTGGTAAAATCGCAGGCGCAAAAGAAAATAAAAGAGGAGGCGCAGAAGAATAAGAAAAAAATTCCTGGGGGGCTTCAGATGAAAGACACACGCTACGAAGAATGGACGTTCCCGTCCTACGAATTGCTCGAAACCTCACGGAGCGAGTTGAAGATCGATGATGAACAACTTAAAAATCAAGCGGCGTTGATCGAAGAAAAACTTCTTGAGTTCGGAATCGAGGTCAAAGTGCGCGATGCGCGTCCCGGCCCGACGGTCACGCAGTTTACGCTCCAGCCGGCAGAAGGCGTAAAATTGAGCCGCATTGCATCACTGAAAGATGATCTTGCGCTTGCGCTTGCGGCGCAAAGCCTTCGCATCGAAGCGCCGATTCCCGGAAAATCTCTCGTCGGTATTGAAATGCCGAACAGTGAACGTGCATATGTGCATCTGCGTGAAATTATGGAGAGTGAAGCGTTTGCGCAAAATCTTTCTTCCGTCACATTGCCGCTTGGACGCGACGTGTCCGGCGACGCGATTGTGGCGGGACTTGATAGCATGCCCCACATTCTCATTGCGGGTGCGACGAATTCCGGAAAATCCGTGTGTATGAATACGTTTATTACGTCGCTTCTGTACCAGAATGCGCCGCATGAATTGAAATTCATTCTCATTGATCCCAAGCGCGTGGAACTCATGCCCTATGACGGTGTTCCTCACCTCCTGACGCCGGTGATTACCGACGCCGATAAAGCGCTGCAGGCGATGCGATGGGCGGTTGCCGAAATGAGCAGACGTCTTCAGCGGTTTTCGGAAACCGGAGCGCGCAATATTGATGAGTACAACGAGAAACAACAAAATGAAGAACAGCTTATTCCCCGCATTGTCATTATTATTGATGAGCTGGCTGATCTCATGATGCGGCAATACCGCCGTGATACGGAGATGATGATTACGCGCATTGCGCAAATGGCGCGTGCTGTGGGTATTCACCTTATCATTGCCACGCAGAGGCCGAGTGTGGATGTCATCACCGGTCTCATTAAGGCGAATATGCCAACGCGCATTTCATTCCGCACGGTGAGTTCCGTCGACTCGAGAACGATTCTTGATTCGGTGGGAGCAGAAGATCTTCTTGGTGCGGGAGACATGCTCTATATGACGGCAACCACGCCAAAGCCCGTGCGTATTCAAGGTATATACGTTTCCACAAAAGAAGTGGCACGTGTGATCAATGCGGTGAAAATCGCGGGCGGAGGAAAAATGAGTGAACAAATCCGCATGTCCAACGAAGGAGAAGACGACGAAGGACAAGCTGGAGGTCTTCCACCCGGCGCGTTTCAGCAGATCGATCTGGAAGCCGATGATAACGGCGGTGACGAGCTTTTCTTCGAAGCCGTGCGTGTTGTGCAGGGAGCGGGAAAAGCTTCGGCAAGTCTGCTTCAACGCCAACTCAAAGTGGGTTACGCGCGCGCCGCGCGGCTTCTCGATATCATGGAAGAAAAAGGACTCATCGGTCCCGCAGATGGAGCGAAAGCGCGAAAAGTGTATATCAGTGTGGGAGAGACGTAGCCGTGGTTATCCACTTTTTCCATTCTTTTCGGATGTTGTTCATTTGATCTGCATCAAATCCATATCCTTGCAGCGGAAAAGCGCGAAGAACCTCTTCCGTATTGTCGGCAATGACGGTACTGATCTGCTTTCGCCACGTGAAAAGATAATGATGGATGACGGGAAAGCGCTTGGCGTATTCTGTAAGAATGTTGATATGTGCAGGGACAATCAAATGCCCCATGGCGCGAAGCCGGGCGCGCAGTTCCGTGTGCGGCATCTTTTGGTGCTTTTCCCATGCGCGTATGGGGGTTCGCATGTAATCTGTATGCTCGATGGCCTCAAAACTTTCCTGTAATTTCGTTGCATCTGTGGCTCCCGAACGATGGTCGACTTTTCCATTGACGATCGTATCCGTAACGGTATGGAGTTTGATTCGCAGAACGGCATCATGAACGATTTCATCGATGATACGATGGATTGCTTCGATTTCCCGTAATTCCAGATCGTGCGTTTTGGTGCCGTATGGATGATCTCCGACACATGCTTCACCCCAATCGTGACAGAGCGCCGTGAGAAGAAGCTTCTCCTGTTCCTCTGGAGAGTAACTATCGGGATCGGCTCGAAGAGCAAATGTCAAAAAAGCGCGCGTACGGTTATACACATGCCACAGATGTTGCAGATTGCATACATCCGGTCCGAGTAATTCCTTCCACTCCTCACAAGTGACGTTCTCCGGTTTATATTGTCCGAAACGCACCTCCTGCTTCAATTTCTCGCCGAAACGGCTTTTAGAGAATATGCTGTGGATGTCTGCATAAGAAACGATACCTTTCATGATAAAAATATCTCATGATCATGATCACTTTCCAAGTATTCAATATCTGAATTCGTGTTACAATACTTTTCTTGATTTCATCAACCGCAATGCCTACTCCTCTTCTTGCCACGCCTTTCTCCAAGCTGCGTCTTCTGGATTATAGCCCTCCGGAATATTTCACTCCCGAAACGCATCTCGTTTTCCATATTGTCGACCGAACGCGCGTTGAAGTGAATGTTGCGCTTTTTGTACAGCGCAATGGTACATCAATGCCTTCTGCGTCGTTCGTGCTTAACTGCCACGAGAGCGTGCAGATCGCCAATGTGTTCATCAATGGCGAGGAACTCGATCCCGATCAATATAGAAAAGAAAAAGATATGCTGACGATTTTGCAATCTTTTCCTGCTGATTTTCGTATCAAGATTGATTGTGTTCTCAACCCCGAAGCGAATAAATCCGGAAAAGGATTATATGTATCCGGAGGAAATCTTGTGACGCAGTGCGAACCGCACGGCTTCCAGTGGATCGCGCCGTCCATTGATCGACCGGATAACATGGGTGTTTTTACCACAACGCTTATTGCTGACAAAAACAGATTTCCAATACTTCTTTCCAATGGCAATAGTACGGAGGAACAAGAGCTTCCCGGAAACAAATACTCCGTGACCTTTCATGATCCTTTTCCTAAACCATCGTATCTGTTCGCGCTCTCGGCGGGGGATTTCGATTCGATGGAGGACGTGTTTACGACAATGAGCGGCAAAGAGGTTCGATTAAAGATTTTTACCGAAAAAGGAGAGATCAATCAGTGCCGTCATGCGATGGAGAGCCTGAAAAAATCCATGAAGTGGGATGAAGAGCGCTTTTGCTTGGAATGTGATTTGAACGAATTCAAGATCGTCGTGTGTCATGACTTTAATTCCGGTGCGATGGAGAATAAGGGCTTAAATATCTTCAATTCCTCCTGTGCGTATGCCGACCCAAAGACGGCGACAGACAGCGACTTTGAGAACGTAGAACGCGTCATTGCGCATGAGTATTTCCATAACTGGACAGGAGATCGTGTGACGTGCCGCGACTGGTTCCAATTGACGTTGAAGGAAGGATTGACGGTGTTTCGCGATCAGGAATTTACCTGCGATACGCATTCGCGCGCACTGAAGCGCATCGACGATGCGCATATCATCAAAGTCGCGCAATTTTCGGAGGATGGTGGCCCGAATGCCCACCCGATCCGCCCGCAGGAGGTGGAAACGATCGATAACTTCTATACGACAACTGTCTATGACAAAGGGGCGGAAGTCATTCGTATGATTTTCACGATGATTGGCAAAGATGTTTTTTGTAAAGGGCTCAATCTGTATTTGTCCCGACATGACGGGCAGGCAGTCACGACTGATGAGTTTGTCGATGCCATGCAAGAGGTTTCCGGTCTTGATCTCACGCAGTTTCGAAACACATGGTACAGCCAGAAGGGAACGCCGACAGTCCATGTCCAAGAAGAATATGATGCTGATCTGAAGACGTACAAGCTTCACATTGAACAGAAGCCGGCGCACGAAGGCCAGAAACCTTTTCATTTTCCTTTTATGATGGGACTTCTGTCACATGATGGGAAAGAGATTCCCATTCAAAATAATCTTCTGCAGATCCGTGAACCAAAGCACACATTCACGTTCACCGATATTCCCTTAAAGCCGACACTTTCGGCATTGCGCAATTTTTCGGCGCCGGTGAGGCTGAAATTGGAACAATCGTCGGAGGAATTGCGACGTCTCATGATGCATGATAGTGATCTTTATAATCGTTACGATGCTGCACAGCGATACGGAAAGATTCTTCTTCATTTACTTATTGCAGATACATCTTCCCTGAATACGGATAATCTTGATGCCTACGGCGCAATGCTCGATTCCGTGGACACAGACCCCGATTTTGCCGCACGCATTGTTCTTCTTCCGTCTCTACGCGAAATCGTGCAGGAAATGGATGTGTACGATTATGACAGTGCATATAACGCGCGCGAATTTCTTATGCGTGCCATTGCGGAAAAATATGAAGATCGCCTTGTTGCGCTGTACGAGAAATATCACAGTATCGATCCCTATAAGCTTGATCCAAAAGACATTGCCGCGCGTCGTATCAAGAATGTCTGTCTTGCCTATTTAAGCAAAATAACCGGAAAACACACCAACCTCCTTATGAAACAGTTCCATGATGCCACGAATATGACTGACCAAGAGAACGCGTTCAGGCTCCTGTGCAACGAAAAAGGGCCGGAGCGTGATGAAGCCATCGCGTCTTTTTACGATCAGTGGAAGCACGACAAGCTCGTCTTCTGTAAATGGGTGGAGGCGCAGTCCGTCTCGAAGCGCATGGATATCATCGAACGCATGGAGGAAATGGAGAAGCTTCCGGAATTCGATACGCGTAATCCCAATAATATCCGATCGCTGTCGGCCTGCTTTGCCGCCATCAATAAAGTGCATTTTCATGATATTTCTGGCGACGGCTACGTCTTTGTTGCCGATCACGTTATCGACATCGATTCCTTTAATCCGCAAATGGCCGGGGGGCTCGTAAAGCGTTTTGATGAATATAAGAAGATGGATTGCGTTCGTCAGGAACTTATGAAGAAAGAGCTGCTGCGAATTGAGAAAAAAACGAAGACGACGAATGTACGGGAGATCGTGGGAAATATTGTAGGGGAATAAGAAAAGCGCCACTCCGAAGAGTGGCGCGAGCAGTTCATTGTATCATGATTCCCACAACGCTTGCCGTCATCATGGTGACAAGCGTTCCGCCGAGCATGGCACGCAAGGCCAGCTGTGCGATTTCTTTTTTCCGTTCAGGGACCAATTGGCCGATGCCGCCGATCTGGATTCCCATAGACACGAAGTTTGCGAATCCACACCCTTTCCAAAGAGGAAGAAGCAAGAAGTAATATTATTACAACGATGATGTATCAATTAATTGATTAATTGATGTATACTGATTATCATCGTAACAATATGGGTAAATTAGACTTTCGAAAGCTATCAAAGAACGATCTTGTCGATCTTGAGGAGGAACTCTGGAAAACGCTAAAGGGAATGCGAGCATTAAAAAAGGACCCCTCTCTCCTTTTTCGAGATCTTCTCACGATGAGTGAAGTCATCATGCTCGCACGACGTATCCAAATAGCAAAACTCCTTATGTGCGGTCACTCACAACAGGATATATGCTCGAAGCTGTGCGTCGGACTCTCCACCGTTCAATCCATTGATCGATGGCTTCGAGAAAAATTTGAAGATTATCGTGATGTCCTCCCCGATCTCTATAGAAAAACATGCGCTCTACAGAGACAAAAGGACCGTAAATGTGCACCTATTGATCCCTACTCTTTCCGATGGCTTCGACGAAAATACCCCCTCCATTTTCTCCTTTTTACTATTGTCCTTAACGACCTTCATTTTGATTTCCATGAAACTCACCCCACAAATAGGAAATATACACCGAAAAAATTGTCTCCTAAACACTAGTAAAAATCTCATACATCAATTAATTGATTAATTGATGTATCTGTACATAGGATAGAATATCCTCGTCACTATGCAGCTCTTGTATCTGTGATAAGATAATCATGTGGGTCGGTACCGAAGTGGTCAAACGGGCCTGACTGTAAATCAGGTGGCTTCGCCTTCGGGGGTTCGAGTCCCTCCCGGCCCACCATTCGACTCGGCCCTTCGGGCCTCGCTCATGGTCGTCGCCCCTTCGGGGCTCCGGCCACGACTTCGCCGAGCTGAAAACCCCAACACAATACACAAAACATGCTCACTTCTGTTTTGGCGTTATTGATTTTCTGCGATAGACCATGAGTCAGACGAATGAGGCGAATGACAGTGTTTACCTTGAGGAATTGAAGGGAGTGAAGTGCGGTGTGGCGGAAAAAATGAGGGAGAAAAGATTGTGCTATGATGGAGTCATGCTGAAGAAATCGAATATTGCATTTATCGATGGTCAAAATTTGCATCTGGGTACGACAAAACAACAATGGAAAATTGATCTTCGCAAGTTCCGCACCTACCTGAAAGACAAGTATGCCGTCATCGAAGCGCGTTATCACTTGGGTTTCGTGTCGGAAGAAGAACAGGACTTGTATACCAATCTTCAAATGTGCGGTTTTGTCGTGCAGTTTCGCGAGCACGGTTCGGCATTGAAGGGCAAGAAGAAGGGCAATGTGGATACCGATATTGTCTTTGAGGCTATGAAAATACTCACGGAAAAAGATGTTGCCCATAACATTATTTTGGTGTCGGGTGACGGTGACTATCGGAAACTTGTGGATTATCTGATCGAAAAAAAACGATTCAAAAAGATTCTCTTCCCCAATAGAAAATTCGCTTCTTCTTTGTATAAGCATTTGCCACCGGCATATTACGATTATTTGGACAGCCCCGGAGTTCGCTCAAAAATCGCATTGAATGAAAAGCGGCAGAAAACAGGATTCACTATAAAAAAGAAAAGGTCTCCTTAGGCACCGACACCGTTTGGATCCCTCTTCCTCTTGATATGCCGTCAGTATATGGATTGTATATTCCTCGATCAAGTATTTTCTCTATTCACCGATCCCACTTTCCAGCAACATGGTTTCTTGCATTTTGTACAGTACTGTTCGCCGTTTTCGTGAACAGCACCACAGATGCATGATGAATTGCAACACGACGAGCGGATATTTGCCCGCTGTTCTCGTGAAATTTTTCTTCGAGTGTCGATGGAAAGATGTTCTTCACAGTACTGCTTCCCATGTGTTTCTTTCCCACAGGATTGGACCGGACAGAATTCATGTTTTTTGGGCAAAGGAAGAGGGTGAAAGAAGCACGCAATCGCGTGAAAGAAAGTATAGGCGTTTTTACATCATTTTCACAGAAAAAGCCTCCTTTTCTCCATTACTTCCTTTTATGGACGCAAATGGCATGTTTTTTTGTATCTATCCCACAGAAAAAGGCGTAAAGTGCTCGTACATGAATTCTGGTAGGGATTTCCCTAAAATAGTGTCCGATTTTTCGACATTAGGCATTGCTCCGGCAATCCTCCGCGTTCTTCACACTCGGGGCATCTCTGTGCCGACGCCCATTCAACATCAGGCGATTCCATTGGTTCTGGAAGGAAAAGATTGCATCGGTATTGCTCAAACGGGAACGGGAAAAACATTTGCTTTTGGTTTACCGATGCTGCAGAAGCTTGCGGCGGGCAGGAAGAGAGCGCTCGTTATCCTCCCCACGCGCGAGCTTGCCTATCAGATTGAAGAGGCGCTTTTGCCTTTTGCATCCCCGCTTGGCATCCGTATGGCGGTCTTCGTCGGTGGCGCTCCCATGCATAAACAGCGACAGATGCTGAAAACAAATCCGCGCATTCTGATTGCGACTCCAGGCCGCCTGAATGACCATCTTCAGGAAAAAACCGTTTCATTGCAGGAAGTGGAGATTCTTGTGCTCGATGAAGCAGACCGGATGCTCGATATGGGATTTAAGCCGCAAATTGATCGTATCCTTTCTCATGTTCCTCGCGCACGTCAGACTCTTCTTTTTTCGGCAACGATGCCGCAGGAAATTGTTCGTCTTGCAACAAAAGAGATGCATCTGCCGTTGCGTATTGAAGTTGCTCCTTCGGGAACAGCGGCGGCGAAAGTGGAACAGGAAGTCATTATTGTCCGACAACAGGACAAACAAATGCTGCTTCTGGAACTTCTCAAGGAATACATGGGACAAGTTCTCGTCTTTTCGCGCACGAAGCACGGTGCCAAAAAAATCACACGCGCATTGAATGAAAAACAGATGCATGCAGCGGAAATCCATGCTAACAGGTCGCTTCCTCAACGTCGCAGTGCACTGGCAGGATTTAAAAAAGGAACATATCGGGTACTTGTGGCAACGGATATCGCTTCGCGCGGAATCGATGTAACCGACATCGCGATGGTCATCAATTTTGATCTTCCGGATGATTCGTCAGATTACGTGCACCGCATCGGAAGAACGGGGCGGGCCGAACGCGAAGGCCGGGCGATTTCTTTTGCGACGCCCATGCAGGCTCAGAGTATTCGTGACATCGAGCGACTGATTCGTGCGCCCCTTACTCGCAGAAAACACGTATCTCTGCCACAATTGGAGGTATCTGAAGAGCCATCAAGCAAGAAAAAACATCCTCACCACAGATCGTACGGGCGTTCGCGCAAGTCATTTCGACGAAGGTAAATTGTTGTTGACTAATATTTATATTATAGTATTATAAATTATAGTACAGTGGAAGGACCACTGTGATCATTCACATTGTGAAAGAGGTGAAAAATGCTCGAAACGCGAAGTGTCTTCGGCATCCTTGTTGAAGGCAATGCTGTGCTTCTTTCGAAGCGAGCGGGCAAAGATTGGAAACTTCCCGGCGGACGTGTGAGGCAGGGCGAGAGTGATGCTGCTGCCGTAAGGCGCATCGTCAGTGAGGAAACGGGCCTTGAGGTGGAGGTATCTCATGTCTTCGGGCCAGAGAAAGTTTTTGAAGAGAATACCGCGGTCGCCTATGCATGTGGAGTAGTCGGTGGAACACTCATTTCCACCGAAGAATCGGTGCAATATGTCACCGCAGAGGATGTGAAAAGAGGATGGTTCTCCATTGCTCACAGGCGCAACGAGAGTGGCATGAGCGTCTTATCAGGATTCGAAAAGATCCAGATGAAGATCGTCGGACCCAAAGACCGCCTGGGGTGGATGGGGCGGATGGTCTGGGATGCTTTCTCCATCATGGAGACGGCGTCTACCGTTTCGATCAAGGATGACTTCGACTGGTCACCCTTTCAGCGCGGCTTGTTCATGAAAGGCAGTCGTATCTTCAGTTACGAAGGGTCCCAGCTCTTCTTCTGGCCTCGGCTTGATCCCACCTCGTCGACCGGCGTGATGATGAAGAGCGAATAACTGCCTGTTTTTACCCGCTTCCCAGAAAGGGAAGCGGGTTTTCTTTTATCTCTTCATAAGTGCAAGGTATACTCTTTCATCTATGACAACTTTCCTTTTCGATCCCGCACACAGCAGCGTGAACTTTGCCATTCGTCATATCATGATCAGTAATGTACGTGGACATGTGTCGAATGTCCGAGGATGGCTGGAATTTGATTTGGAGAAATGGATATTGACCGCTCTTGAAGCGCGAATGGATTTGAAAGATTTCTGTACGGGAAATGCCGGTCGGGATGAGCATGTACGCGGACCGGATTTTTTCGATGCGGAAACGTTTCCCACGATTACTTTTCAAAGTACAAAAATCGAGCGATTGACTGCCGCAGATCACCGAGTGACCGGTGCGTTGCGCATCCGAGGCAGAGAGAAAGAGGTGACATTTGATGTGCATTCCCTCGGTATTTGGGAGATTCCACAGAAAGAATCGGATACAACCGCACCAAGCATCGCTTTTACCGGCTGCACCATCATTGATCGTCGAGATTTTGGTATACACTGGAACCAGCCGATTCCGAATGGAGGACTGGGTTTAAGTAATGATGTCTCGATCACCCTCGATATCGAAGCGCGCGAAAAGCACACAGATGAAGAATGTCCGGTGTGTGCGGGATAAAAAACTTCTCCCTATAATACCTTCCCCGCCACCAACTCCATTCCGTTTGCTCCGTCATATTTGTCGATCAGCGAACGCCAGAGAGGTTTAGCATAGGTGGAAATAAATTGTTTGCTCTGCTTAGTGCCGTCGGGGAAGGTGATCGTACGCACCCATCCGATTTCACCGGCGTCTAAAGCACGCAATGTTTTTGGGGATTGTGCATTGTTCCGTGAAAAGTACGGGCCGTCGAGATTGATCGCGCGTTCGTCATCGTTACCGAAGATGTGGAGAAGTGAAGTATCGCCCTCTGAAGCATATTGAATAATGAGGTAATCACGAGTGTCATTTTTGAATTGAAAATCGTGATATCCGGGAAAGATCGTCGCATCAAGACCGATTCCAAATAACGCATACTGATCCACAAACAGGCTGTGATTTTTTTGTTCAATAATGGGAAGCCCCGCGAGCAATGCCGCACGATAAAGCGTGGTTGATGTTTGACAGATGCCTCCGCCGGGCGTCGGAGCGGCGCCTCCTCCAAAGAGTCCGAGCGCCTCCTTCCATCCTTTTTGAAAGGTAATCGGTGTATCGAGCGCGGCGATCATGGAGAATGTTTCTCCGGGTGGAATGATGATGTTGTGCAAGTGTTCGGTGAAGGACTTTTTTAAATTATGCAGACGCTCTGGTGGGGAACCGGATGTATTTGAAATGCCGGATGCAAGCAGGGATAGGCGACGGGGAGGCTCACCGGGAAGGGCGATAAAAAGTGAGTTGTCCTGATATTCTGCATCAATCGTCACGTCCAGAGACTCATCCATAAGCGCTTTCGTAAAAACCCGCGCAACGGTCGCGGCATCAAACACGTAACCTGGCTGCGCAGATCCTTGCATCAATCCACGCAGGACATTTTCCTGATCACGTTCTGCAGAAACAAGGGTACTTTCTTTTGGGAGAGGCAGTTCGGCGATTTCTCCATTTTCCAGTGATGCACGCACTGCCCATGCATTGATAGAGAACCATTTGGTTGAGAAGAGCGTTCTGCTCGAAAGCCACTCTGGAAAATCCGCAACACGCAAAGTAAAGGATCGCGGTTTCTCTTTGGAATTCACATGGACGACAACTTCGCGCAAGAGGAATTTTGCACGATTATTTTCCGGCGACGGCGGCGCTGCTCTCTGCAGATTGACAGTATGCACTTCTTGTGCTGAAAGAATTCTAAAGAGGGGAATGGCACTCTGTACCAAATACATAGTTGCAACGAATGCAAATGTGACAGAGAAACCCATTAAAAAGGCTTTTTTTAGTATTTTTGTATGTGTGTTCATTACTTATATATTATATAATATTATTAGTAATATGTAAAGTAATGTATCATTCTCCTTCTATGCGTCATTGGCAGAACATCGTTTTTATTTTCATTATTCTTTTCATCATTGCCTTTGGATTGTGGCAATCCCAATGGGATATCCGCATATTTGAAGAGAGCATGGAAATGCACCCGTTTCTTTCTGCAATGGCATATGTCCTTTTTCTCATTGGGTCCATTGTCCTTTTACCCTTCTCTTCTTTGCCGCTCCTGCCACTGGCTGCGCGCATTTTTGGTGTGTGGATGACGGGAATTTTAAGCATTATCGGGTGGTGGATAGGGTGTCTTATCGCGTTTCAGATTGCTCGCATGGGACGAAGAGTTCTGGAGAAATTCGTCTCTTTCAAAGCAGTCGATCACATCGAAAAACGCATTCCGCCGGACATCGGTTTTCTGGGAATCGTCGTTTTGCGCATGTTACTTCCAACGGATATGACGAGTTATGTCTTGGGACTGCTCAAGAATCTGCGCTTTTCGATATATGCCACCGCTTCGCTTCTTGGCATCATTCCGTTTGCTTTTGTCTGGAGTTATGCGGGAGGGGAGATTGGAAAGGGGGATTTCTTCAGTGGAGCCGTTATTCTTCTTATACTATGTATCACAGTAATCTTCTTAAGAAAACTTCAACATAAAAGACGTATTTAGATACATTTTATAAAATGCTCAATCACAAAAAAGGGACAGTTAAGTAAACTTAACATATCATTCCATGATATGGATGAAGAATTCTCATCATTAGAGCTTCATCACATGGATCAAACCGCGATACGTGAGTCTTTGAAAGAGGATTTTCTGGACAGCGTGCGCAGGAAATATCACAAAGATGTGACAAAATTACAGGTCAAAACGAGAGAAAGAATATCGAGTACGTTACAACGTCTTTGTGATCAGATGAATGAGAAGTTGAAAAAGATTTCTCTGGAGAAAAGCAAACGAGCATTTATCGAGCATGGACAATCACAATGGGATCTTTGTCTTCAAACTATCAAGAATCAGATGTATGACAAGATTCGTAGTATGCAGAACGACCTCTGTTATCAAGAACGAAATATCGAAAAATACTGTCGAAGATATAACGACGTGTATGCAAGCATGACGGAAGAAAAACATTTTTAAACACAAAGAGTACATTCATGCAATAAACAGTATGTGTGTCTATACCATAAACCAGACAAACACCACACGCGTTTATATTTCGATTCATGAGGAGTTCTTTTATGATATCATCATGCCTGTTCACACCAACTGGATCGTCTTTGGCGGTTCACCCAGCTCCGGAAAAACGACGACGCTCCGCGAGCTTATCAAGCTCGGACACAAGGTTATTCCCGACACCGCACGGGCATTTGTGGAATTTGAATTGAGCAAAGGAAAGAGCTTGCAGGAAATTCGTGGAAATCCGAAAGATTTTCAGCCGCAAGTTGCACAATTTTTTATTGAACGTGAGAGAAACATCTCTGCAAACGACTGTTTGTTTCTTGATTACGGTTTACCCGATGCACTTTCTTTCAGTATGCATCTGAAGTTGGAAATCGAGAACGTAGTCAAAGCATGTCAGGAAAATCGCTATCGACAGGTATTTCTCTTCGATCGTCTTCCTCTGGAGCGTGATAATGTTCGTACCGAAGACGAGCAGGAACTTTTTGCGCTTGATCGCCTGATCGAGTGCACATATAAGGAGATTGGATACGCGCCGATCCGTGTACCTCCGTATGCGGTTGACGAACGTGTGAGTTTTATCCTCACTCATCTTCTGCCCGAGATGCAGGAAGAATCGGCAACGATGCGTTCGGCGCTTGTGGCACAAAGTGCATAATTACTCTTTCGCTTGAGGGGGAGGAAGCGTGTCTTGAGGCGAAGATTTTTCTTTTTTTGTAAAGTGATCGGTGTAGTGTGTGAGATAAAAGATGATGCCAAATGCTAAAATAATACACAAAACAAGAGTATAGAAAATAATGCGTAATAGTGAGTGTATGCGTCCACTTACCGATGCCAGTGAATCCTCCGTATCTTCTTTCACCGCATTTTCCGTATTTTCTATGATTATTTCTTTCATTTCCATTTCCTTCACATCTCCTCGTACAAGGGAAAATTCAAGAGAAATGGGAACAGAAGCGCTTGTCAGGACAACATTCCCTTTCAGTTCCGTATCGGTGTATATGCCGCCGATAGTGAGTGCATAGATTTCGTTGTCATTTTGAAATGAAAATTCTTCCCACGAACCGGACGTTTTGAAAGATTCTTTATGGAGAGTGCCGCTCAAAAGAGAATAGGTGTCGAGCTGATCACCGTTGAGTCTTCCCTGTGACACCGCTTGCATGCCCAGTATGCTTCCGGTGAACATGTAGAGCACCGAACCGTTATTCCATTCATCTGCAAGAAAAAAAACCATTTTATAGGTATCACCGCTGTTGTAATCTGTCAGCGCATCACAATGAAAAAATCGTCCTCCTTCTCCTTTTGTGGAGATGCATGACATGTCCCCATCCATATACAGTGCGGAAAACATGCCGTTCCATTCGTGAGAAACATCGTTTTCTTGTGCATCGGCATAAGAAAACGGAAGCAGCAGGATGCAAAGAAAGACTGTGCACGATACGCGAATCACGAAACAAACTGTAGCACATAATCCGTATTCACAAAACACGCGCTCGTCGCATCATAGAAGCAAGGACAACGAGACCGAGAAGACCCGCAACCCATGTTGACGCTCCGGTTTCCGGTTGGCGGAAGGGTTTTTGGGTTTGATGAGTTATTGTGTTGGGGTTTATGACAATGGAAGACGGAGCTGATACCGATGGCGACGGTTCCGTTTCGAAAAGTGGGGGGTTTACAGCCTGATCAGTTTGTGAAGGTATAAAAGGATATTGCGTGGAAGAGGAAATATTTTCCCGGACCAAAACACTGCCATACATTGCGGGATCGGTGAGAGAAATATAGTCGTACTGTCCAGGAAGGACAGTATCTGTGAGCAGTACAGTGTACGATTCGTTGGGAAAGATCGCAGATGTATAGAGAAGGCCTTCGTGTGTTTCCAATGTATCGGAAGAAAGAATATGTGGTTTATCGTCATCATTGATCCACGTGATTTCTTCTCCGGAAGTGACGGTAATATCTATCGGCTGCATGCCATTTGCCGTAATATGTATGTTTGATTGATCTGCCACGGTCTGTGCTTCTAAAGATCCCGTTTCTCTATAGAAAAAGTAGCCAAGCAACAGAACGACAATTATGCCTATAATTGCTGCGGTGCTGCGTGAACGCGGAGATGCGACGACAACGCGTGTTGGAGGATGACCTTGCCGTACAGCAATATCATCGATACTTTCCCAGTGGGGATGGATGCGAATCATGAAATGATCGAAGCGTGACATTGACGCCGGAAAGCAAAAGCCATACCGGTGATAGCAGAGGCAGTGATCAAGAGAAGGACTCCGGATGGTAATCCCGTGTCTCCGGAAATGCCGGGCGTTTTTCGAACCACTTGCGCGGTCTCCCCTTGCGGGAGTTGTCCTGTAAGCGGTGATGTTGCACTTGCGGGACTTCCCACCTGCACGGCGACTTCCTGACTATACGCGGTTTCTTCTACGGTGTTTTTCGCGCCGCGAATGGCAAAGTAATAGAGTTCTCCTGTCGGAAGACCGCGAATCGTTGTGCTCGTGCTCGCTGTATCATTACTGCGTTTTTGTGTGTACTGTCCCGATACTGTCCCATAATACAGGTTGTATCCGATAAGCTCTGCGGCAGGAAGCGGATCCCATGCAAGAAAAACAGCAGATCCTTCCGTTGTCACCCGAAGGTTTTGAACCTGTAATGAAGAAAACACGCTCTCCAAAGGTTCTTTGGGAACGGATGTCTTTTCCATAATAACATCTTCCTGTTTTTCCATTGGTTGTGTAATGGAAGGATCCTCTCCTGTTACATGCACGAAAAGATGTCCCGGGTCGGTATCAAGAATAGTATTCTCTGTTTCCGCCATACCGCTAAAAATGCCAGTATGGCTTTGCGCGCCATGTTGCGAATCAAAAAATGTAAGAAGCGTATTTTTTGCGGAAGTACCTTTCACGCGAAACTGCATGCGTGCGACGATGACAGTATTCTTCCGAAGTTCCTGATCGGCACTCGCGCCGATTTTGATATACCCTTCTTCTGAAAAGAAGTTGTTCTCTCCGGGGGTCGGAAGAGAAAACTCCGGCGAAAGATCGATACGAATTCCTTCGAGAACCTCTGGATTATAAGCAATCCACGCACGGACACGCTGAAACGATGTTCCTGCAGGATTTTTGATAACGAGGTCGATGTCGAGAATATCTCCCATGGAGAGGGTGTCTGTTTCCCGGGTTTGAGGATCACGTATGGCAAAATCCGGACAGAGTTCTTCCCCTTCTTCACAATGTGGACGCAACAGTAAAAAAGGTGCTGTTTCTTGTGAAAATGCCGGCGTCGGAAAACACATCACTGAAATACAGAGAAGAAGCGCATTCTTTTGAATGAGTGCGAAGTTACTGCGCGGCCAGGTCATGGAGAAGGAGCAGTGCATCGTCAAGTGTAAATCGGCCGTCACGCGTCGGATCCGCCTGTAATTGCTGCTCCGTCGGTTTCTTATACCCACTCACAAAATGCAATATTTCGATGACATCGAATTCATCGAACATGCCATCGAGATTCACATCACCTGTTCGTTCGACAGTATTCGCCTGAAGAGGAGTAACAGTTTGAACATCACCTGCGCTGTGAATGCCAACGGCAAACGAAGCAACGACACAGAGCATGCCGAGCGAAAAGATTTTTGTCGTGCGTTTCAGTGATGAAGTCTGTTTGTTCATTTCCTAATAGTATACATCAAATTAGTGTTAATGAACAATGCGATGATTGTTGCTAATTAAGAAATATATTTTATAAATAATGATGGACAATGAATTATCAATGAGCAAGAGAAACGGTATCATATGCAGTATGAAGAATGTCATTCTGTTTACTGGAGAAAATACCTATCTTCTTGCGGAAAATCTTCACTTCTGGAAAACAGAATTTATACGGAAGTATGGTGAAGAGAATTGCATGATGGTAAAGAGTGCGGATGTGACTCTGGCAGATTTGCGAAATTATACATCAACGCTCCCTTTCCTTGGAGAAAAACGACTTCTGATCATCCTCGGTATCCCACTCCTCTCCAGAGAAGAAATGCACACTCTTCTTCATACTCTTCATGAAAATATGATTCTTGTTTTCATGGCATCAACATACGATAAGCGACTGGGTGCAGTACAGGAACTTTTAAAAGAAGCGACGGTGAAACACTATGCGCCGCTGAATGCATCGAAACTTTGGACATGGGCGCAAGAGTTTCTTCGTAAACGCAACCGCACAATTCGACCGACTGCCTGGAATACCCTGCTTCTCTTTATAGGACATGACCAGGGACATATTGCTTCTGAACTTGAAAAGTGTGCGCTTTTCACATCCGATTTCATTGAAAAAGAACATGTCGTCGCGCTTGCCGTTCCTGTTACCGATGAAAAACGCATATGGGATCTCATTAAACTTTTGCAACAAAGAAACTTTCTGCAATGCATACAACACGTGGAACATCTTCTTTTTAAAGGAATACATGTTGATCATGTATGGAGCAGTCTTCTCTGGATTCTCTGCAGTCTTGTCACTGTAACATTTGAAAAAGATCGTCCGTACATTTCCGGTAATATACGTCGGGATACCGAGCATGCTCTACGAATGCTGTGTACGCATACCGCTGCCGATCTTCCCGGGATCGTCGCATTCGCACTCGCGATGGATCGGTCCATTAAAAATGGAGAAATCAGGACAGAAAATACAAAAACGATAGAACATGAATGTTGTATTCTTCTTCTCCTTCACATGCTTTGTGGAGAATCTCTTACATCACCTTCTCTACAACATACTTCACCTTCCCGCCCGGTGTGTTTACGTCGATGACCGCCCCTTCATTCTTTGTTAAGAGCGCCTTGCCGATAGGAGATTCATTACTCACTTTTTGTTGAAACGGATCGGCTTCCGTTGCACCGACGATGGTGAAGGACAGATTATCCTTGTCGCCGCCGAGCATACGGACAGTCACCGTAGAGCCCACATTGATTTCCATCTGATGTGTAGCGGATTTTTCCGTGATGATTTTTGCATTTTTGATTTTATGTTCCAGTTCCAAGATTCTTCCCTCGACAAAAGCCTGTTCGTTCTTCGCTTCTTCATATTCTGCATTCTCCGAAAGGTCTCCATAGGAAATTGCTTCTTTTAAACGCTGTGCGACTTCTTTTCTGCGAATGTTTTTCAAATCTTCCAGCTCTTCTTTAAGATTCTTTAAACCCTCGCGAGTGACGAGTGTCTGATCGCCAAAGGAACCGGAACCGTCATCCTGATCGTCAAAATCCATCATAATAGTGGGAATGGTGCCTTTGGGAACAGGAAAAGTCAAATCTATGGTCTCGATATATTTCACTTCATCTCCAGAAGCTGCGGCCATGCCAAAAGAGGCAATTCTTCAATATTTTCCTGTAAAATGGCTGTAATGATTCCTTTCGCCAGTTGGACATTGGTAAGAAGCGGAATGCTCTGATCGATGGCAATTCTGCGCATGAAATAGCCGTCACTGCGATCCGGATCTTCTTGGAGAGAGGGGATATTGATCACGAGGTCGATGCGGCGTTTTTCCAAATAATCTTGAATATTCGGTTCGCGAGGTTCGGACAACTTATGCAGAAGAATACTCGGGATTGAGCGTGCTTCGAGGAATTGATGTGTATTTCGTGTTGCGAAGAGCGCATATCCCGCATGATGGAGTTTTTCTATTGAAGCTAACATATCGATTTTGTCTTCCAATTTTCCGATGGTGACGAGAATATTCTTCCGTGGTGCGCGAAATCCCACTGATGTCAGTGCAATAAGGAGAGCCTGTTCCACTGTTCGTCCAAAACAACCCACTTCGCCGGTGCTTGTCATTTCCACGCCAAGACGCGGATCAGCTCCTTTCAGTCGATTAAAACTGAACTGCGCCGCCTTCACTCCGACGTGCTCAAGATCAATCGTCCGATAATGTTCATTCGTAGATGCTTTTAAAAGGAGCGCCTGTGTTGCAAGTTTTGCAAAATTATACCCCGTTACTTTACTGACAAAAGGGAAGGTTCTGCTTGCGCGCAGATTGCATTCAATGACTTTAATATGGTTTTCCTTTGCGAGAAACTGAATATTAAACGGTCCGGAGATGGAGAGTGCATCAACGATGCTTCGTGCGATGTTTTTTAAGCGACGCAATGTTTCCACCGTCACGCTTTGCGGTGGAAAGACGATGGTTGCATCACCGGAATGAACGCCGGCATGTTCAATATGTTCCGACACGGCGGAAATAATCAGTTTTCCTTTTTGTGCAACACCATCAAATTCAATTTCTTTTGCGCCTTGTTCAAATTTGGAAATAACGACTGGCATATCACGACTTACGGTTGTTGCTTCCTGAATGTAAGCATCGAGATCGCCGCTCGAATGTACAACAGCCATGGATGCTCCCGAGAGAACATAACTCGGACGTACGATGACGGGATAGCCAACCTCCTCCGCAAAATCGATTGCCGATTGGCTGTCGATAAATTGTTGCCAACGCGGCTGATCGATGGAAAGCGTGTCGAGAAGAGCGCTGAACTTCTGTCGATCTTCGGCGCGATCAATATCGTCAGATGCTGTACCGAAAATACGGATGCCGCTTTGAGATAGAGCCAGTGCGAGGGAATTGGGAATTTGTCCTCCCATGGAGATCACGACCCCTTTGGGAGAAATGACATCTGCGATGTCCCGCACGCGTTCTTCGGTCAGTTCTTCAAAAAAGAGATAGGAACATTCATCATAATCGGTGCTCACGGTTTCGGGGTTGCTGTTGATCATGAAAACGTCATAGCCTTGGCTCTCCAATTCATGAGCCGCCTGCACGCAACACCAGTCAAATTCCACTGAAGATCCGATGGAATACGGGCCGCCACCAAGGACGATGACTCGAGAACGGAGCATTTCTTGCTTAAAATGCATGTCATCCTCTTCTCCCAAATACGTCATATACAAATAGTTCGTCTGCGCCGGAAATTCTCCACCGAGAGTGTCGATCTGCTTGATGCGAGGAACAATGCCATGTATTTTTCGTTTTTTTCGAATAGATTCCATATCACAGGCGACTGCTTTTGCAATGGCCGCATCAGAAAAACCGGCGATTTTCAGTGCGCAGAGAAGTGGCTTGGGGATTTCCTGATGAACATGATGTCGAAGGTCTTGCCAGAGAAGCGAGCAGTATTGTATGCGTTCAATGAACCACGGATCAATCCCTGTAAGTTTATTGATTTCTTCCGTTTTTCTATTCTGTACACACGCTTCGGCAAGGGCGAATATTCGGCGCGGGGTTGGTTTTTCCATTTCTGCAGTAACATCGTGAAAACGAAAAGGATGAGCAAAGAGTCCCTCGGCGCCGATATTGAGCATGCGAATTCCTTTTTGGATCGCCTCTTCGAATGTGCGTCCAAGAGCCATCACTTCACCGACGGATTTCATTTCACTCGTAACGTGCTCTGACACATGGCGAAATTTTTGCAAATCCCAACGGGGGATTTTGACAGCAACATAGTCGAGTGACGGTTCAAAATCAGCAGACGTCTTTTTTGTGATAGCATTACGCAACTCCGGTAATGTTCGTCCAAGGGCGAGTTTTGCTGCGATGAAAGCAAGAGGGTATCCTGTTGCTTTTGATGCAAGCGCAGAACTGCGGCTTAAACGTGCGTTGACTTCGATCACACGATATTCCCGTGAATGCGGATTAAGAGCATATTGAATATTGCATTCTCCAATGATCCCGAGATGGCGAATGACCTTGAGACCGATGGAACGCAACATGTGGTATTCCGTATTATCAATCGTTTGACTGGGAGCGACGACAATCGATTCGCCTGTATGAATACCCAGCGGATCAACATTTTCCATATTACACACCGTAATACAGTTATCTGTACTGTCGCGCACCACTTCGTATTCAATTTCTTTCCATCCGGTAAGGTCTTCTTCCACCAGAACATTTGGAGATTCTACGAATGCTCTTGTAAGAAGTTCACGTAATTCTTCTTTATTCTGTGCACGGCCGCTTCCTTTTCCACCAAGGGCAAATGAGCCTCGAACAATCACGGGATAACCAAGTTGCTCTGCGGCATAGAGTGCTTCTTCCATTTCGGAGCAAGCATGCGAATGCGGCACATGAATGTTGATAGATTTCAATTCCTGATTGAAGAGTGCGCGGTCTTCGGTTTTTCGTATGGATTCCACCGGCGTACCAAGTACGCGCACGTGGTGACTCTCCAATGTTCCGTCTTCAAAAAGCTGTATACCGCAATTCAGCGCCGTCTGCCCGCCGAAACTTAAAGCGATCGCATCAGGCTTCTCCTGCTCGATGATGCGTCGGACAAAGTGGGGATTCACCGGCACAAAGTAGACGCGATCCGCCAAACCGACGCTCGTCTGGTTTGTTGCAATATTAGGATTGACCAGCACCACATGTTTTCCTTCTTCTTTAAAAGCTTTGATTGCCTGACTTCCCGAGTAATCAAATTCACCGGCCTCGCCGATCTTCAAAGCTCCCGATCCCAGAAGCAAAATTGTCCGTACACGTGAAAAAGCTTCCACCTTGCTTTTTGAGAATGAAAGTGGTGGGATAGGAGAGCACATGTCCAAACGAGCATAGGGAACTAAGGAAACCAAGGCAACCACTCCTCCTAATGGTGCCTGTGTTTCTGTTTCAAATGTGCGATATGCTGTTTCTGTGTTTCATGCATCTTTCCTTTAACATTCAACACATACGAACCGAGGATAATCAATCCTCCACCGACAATTTGTTGCCAGTGAATGTTTTCGCCAAGATAGAGGTGTGCAAAGCTGATTGAGCCGACGGTTGTCAGCGGAAGAAGAAGATGGACATTGGAAAGTGGCAGACGTTCCACAGCTTCATAAAAAGACAGAACACCGAGAAATCGCGCAAGGAATGCGTATGCTAGAAGCGGGAGAAGAAGAGCTCCGGTTAACATTTTCGTTTCTGCGACAAACGTCACCTGCTCGAAAGGAGAAAGGAAAAAGAAGAGAGAAAACGCCGTCAAAGATCGAACAAAAAGAACAGCCTCCGGCGGAATGCCATTCAGATAGCGTTTCAGAAGAATACTCGATACAGAGAGAAAAACGGCTGCGCCCATAATGAAAAAGTCACCCGTATTGATATGGAATCCGCCATTCAGGTTTCGCAGGAATACGACGAGTACGCCAAGAAGAATAAGAAATGCCGCAAGCGCATGCGTGCGGCTGAATGTTTCTTTTAGACAGATCGTTGAAAAGAACAGGATGAGAATAAGTTCTATGCGGATGAGCACTTCGGCATTTGCGGCGCCGCTGCCGGAAAGACCCAAAATCCATAAAGCGATGCCGACGGCCACAAACATACCCATCAGAATCAACAGAAGAATTTGTCGCGTATGCAATGCGAGAACTTTTCGCATGAGCGGCACAAAGCCAAACGAGAGGATTAGAAAAAAGAGAATGGAGAATTCGCCGATGAAGAGTAGAGAGAATGGCGAGAAGACAGTCGACAGTTGTCGCGCAAGTGATGGATAGACCGATCCGCCGACAATATTGAGAAGAAGAAATCCATACCCGATCGCTTTTTCTGTCAGTGTGAGCTGACGTGCGAACGGCCATATGTTTTTCCACGGTGCCTGCATATAGTGTTTATCTACATTTTCATTATACAATATAATAAAGAATATGAGCAACTCTATTTCTCTTTGTAGAGAATATATGCTATAATCATATGATTTTTGAAGATACGTATCACCAACGCGCATCGTATGATTCTGAAGGAAATATCATTATTCCCGGTGGCCTGACATCTTCAAAAACGAGTTCTACAGTGAAGCTTCTCACATTCTTTCAGGAAGAAATTCTTTTTGTACGACATGATGTTTGTACGACAGGCAGAAAGATATTGCGTTTTTTGCAACAGCCCGTCATTGCTCCGAATTTCCGATCCAAACCAAAAGAGTATTCGCGGTGGCAACTCTTTCTTTTTGACGTCGGCCGTTTTGGCGGGACATTTGCGCTTCTTTTTTCCGTACTCTTTCTCACGCTCAACTATCAAAGCTTTTTCCAGCTTACAAAAGCTTATGTGAACCCCGTACAGGCGATGCAGAGCAGTGAAGCATTTTCTCATGCAAAAGACGCGACATCGAACGTCGGTCTCCTCGCGGTTTTGCCTCTCGTTGGTCCGCCGGATCATCGCCTGATTATTCCCAAGCTAGATTTGAATGTCCCGATCAGCATTCCGGCACACGATGCTCTGCTTGCGGAAGATTGGAAGAAACTCGAAAACGATATTCAAGATGCGCTTGAAAACGGCGTTGTACATTATCCGGGCACCGCGCGTCCGGGACAGGCGGGGAATTTTTTTCTCACCGGACACAGTTCTTATTATCCGTGGGCGGCGGGAAATTTTAAATCCGTTTTTGCAAAGCTGGGTTTGCTGGACGTAGGTGATGAATATTGGGTGTACTACAACGGCGATCGATATCGCTATCGTATCAAAGAGAAAAAAGAGGTACGGCCGAGCAATGTCGGCGTTCTTGATCAGCCGCTCGATAAGCGTCTCTCGACTCTCATGACCTGCACGCCCGTTGGCACAACACTCCGCCGGCTCATTCTCGTTGCCGAGGAACTTGATCCGAAAAGCGGTACGTCGATGCGCGTCGGCGAAAAGACGGAACGGAATATTCCCAAAATTCGTCCGCAGGAGCTGTCGATATAGAAAAAATCCCGACAGCGTCATTGCTGTCGGGAAAAAACAGGTCGTCCTATCCATTCAGATCCATCCCGAAGTCCTTGCCCGAGAATCCCCACGGAAGAATGGATTCCACGCCGTTGAAGCGGAGAATCTTCTCATCGTTGTAGGCATCGAAGAGCAGAATCATCGGCGATCCGTGGAGGTCTTCCGCTTCCTTGATCACTTGTCGGCAGGCGCCGCAGGACAGCGAAGGCTCCGCGCAGTAGTCATTTTCGGCAATCGGATTGCCATCAACATCGAAAGCCTTTCGGGCGGTGCATGCGAGTTTCACGATGTCTTTCTTCCTTCCCAAGTTATTCGCCGAGAAGATCGTTGTCCGCTCGGCACAAACCGTAAGGCCGTACGAGGCATTTTCCTGATTGGCACCCGTAATGACAGTGCGGTCGACGAGCTTTACAGCCGCGCCGACACGGAACCGGCTGTAGGGCGAATGCGATTGATGCGTCGCTTTACGCGCCGCGAGCACAAGTTTGCGTTCATCGTACGGCAACCTCTTGAGAGGAACCACTGCATACCATACGATGAGCTTCCGCAAGTACTCCTCTTTCATGACGTATCTCCCTTTGAAAGACCGGAATCCTGAAAAAATCCTGCTTACAATAAACAGGATAAAGATTTATACAGAACGATGAATGCGTTTGCAATGGCATTACGGTATAATGCGTTTGCCGGTCTTTCTTTGCCGCCGTGGTGGAATGGTATACACGGGGGACTTAAAATCCCTGCTCATTACGAGCGTGCTGGTTCGACTCCAGCCGGCGGCACCACGTAAAAGTGCGCGGGAAAGCAAGCTTTTACGTGCCCCGTGGCCGCTCAGCGGCTTTACGGGGCAACTTGGGCATGACGGAACGAGCTAATAGAATATTATTGGATAATCCCACCGCCAAGTACTTCATCATCTCGATAAAATACACAATGTTGCCCCGGGGCCTGCAGACCTTGTGGTTGATCAAAAGAGAATGTTCCTGTATCACCTTTTACTATCAGATTTCCAGTCACATAGTGAGAAAGTGACCGTAAACAGGCCTGAAGTGGAATTTCTCTATTTTCATCCGGTTTCTCTGAAATCCAATTCAGCCCTTGCAGATGAAGTGAATCAATCATTGTTTTTCCCTGTTTTTCGATAACCAACTGATTCGTATCCATGCGTTTTTCTGTCACCTCAAGGGGAATCTTCATACCGCCAACACCTACTCCACGCCTTTGTCCAAGAGTATACAATGGTAATCCTTTGTGCTCTCCAAGGACTGTACCATCTCTGTCTACGATATTTCCTTTCTTTAGGTGAAGATGACGCTTCAAAAATTCCTGTGGCGTCTTTTCGGGGAAAAAACACAGATCCTGACTCTCGCGATAGCTCTTATCGTCATACGGCACGCCGAATTTTTTCGCGAGTTCATACACATCATTTTTGTACATGTCACCAAGTGGAAACAGCACTTTGGAAAGTTGTTCTTGTGAGAGGCCGTATAAGTAGTAGCTCTGATCTTTGGATTGATCGATAGCTGTAAAAAGATGATGACTCTGCTCGTTTCTCTTCATTTTCTTGCATACTCGGGCATAATGACCTGTTGCCAACTTCTCGCATTGCAGTTCTTCCATAAAATCCAGAAGTCTTCCAAACTTGATGGTTCGATTACAACGAATACAGGGATTGGGTGTTTTTCCTTCCGCATACCCTTGTAAGAAGGGATCGACGACTTCGCGCTTGAATTCCTCTTCCAAATTGAGAATGTGATATCGGATATTCAGGTCTTCCGCCACCTTCTTCGCACGCGCCGCCGTTTGCGCGTTACAGCATTTGGATGGAAGAATTTGGGCAAGTGCGGGAGCAAGCGGATCACTCCAGAGTGTGAAACGCACGGCTGTCAGGTCATGCCCTTGTTCTTTCAAGAGATGAGCAACGACAGATGAGTCGATTCCGCCGGAAAGTGCGACAAGGATACGCATAGTGAAAAATTTCTTCTTGTATTATCAATTATCTATTACCAATGATCAATTCTTGCGCTACTCTTCATCTCGTGAACGTACATCCCGAAATATCGATCCCCATTGCTTCTGATAAAGGCGGAGCACGCGAGGCATTTTTGCACCTGCTTACCTTTGCACTATTATATGCTTCTCTCGTCAGTCTTACTTACCTGTACTTTCGTTTTGTTAATGAATTGTTTGTGGATACTGCATTGGATCGAAATTTTTTCATGGAAAATTATTCCGGAGTCCGACGGAGTCTTGCCGTTCTCATTGTGACGTTCCCTTTGTTTCTTTGGATGAGTCGCTTGCTGCAAAACGAAATGCGAAAGCATCCGGAAAAAATGTGGAGCGGCATTCGTCGATGGCTGACCTACCTCACACTTTTGATCACCGCACTTGTTTTGATCGGCGATGTGATTACACTTCTTTTTTCACTCCTTGAAGGCGATCTCTCTATTCGTTTTCACTTGAAAGTGATGATTGTTCTTGTTCTTGCGGGACTGACATTTACCTATTACTTCCTTTCACTGAAATCCGCACCTTCTAAACATTAGTATGCAAAAATTCTTTGCCACTATTGCCACTCTCATTGTTATCGGCGCCATCATCGGCGGTTTTTTCCTTGCCGGATCACCACAGAGTGAACGAGTCCGACGCATTGACGAGAGGCGAATGGAAGATCTTCGCTCTATCAGTAACGAAATTCTTACTATTGTTTACGAAGGACGACCATTTGAACCTGCCTTCCCCAATACAACGTTAGAACTCAAAAAACCGCTTCCAGAGTCTCTTTTGGAGGTCCAGAAAAATGCCTTTTATGTTCGCCTGGATGTGGTCGATCCCGTGACAAAGAAACAGTATGAATATCGTGTCATCAATAAAACAGGCTATGAACTCTGTGCGGTATTCGATACGGCAAGAAGAGGGGAATATGATATCTTCTGGGATCATCCGGCAGGACGCCATTGCTTCACTTTTGATGCATTGAAGCAAAATATGCGGTAAGCATTTGATCATTGACCATTCTTTTTCATGCACGAATACATTACAAAACTTCATACAGAATATCAGATGCTCGGGGAGCAATTGCAGAATCCTTCCGTCTTTCAGGATCACAAAGAAGCAACGCGAATTCAAAAACGTCTCGCACAAATCGAACCGGTTATGCCCCTTGTGCGCGAATACATCGATTGCAAAAAAATCATGAGCGAGGCGGAGGAAACATATGATGATCCGGAACTGAAAATTCTGGCGAAAGAAGAAGGAGCAAAGGCGGAAAAACGTTTGCCGATGATTGAAGAGCAACTTAAAAAAGAACTTCTTGAGACAGATCCATTGGATGAGAGAAATGTCATTCTGGAAGTTCGCGCCGGAACAGGAGGTGAGGAGGCTGCGTTATTTGCATCGGAACTTCTTCGCATGTATTTGCGTTATGCAGAAACCCAGTCATGGAAAACCGAGCTTCTCAATAAACACGATGCCGAGAGTGGGGGATTGAAGGAGGCGAGTGTGCGTATTGACGGAGATCATGTATATGGAAAACTGAAATACGAGGGTGGGGTACACCGCGTACAGCGCGTTCCGGCAACGGAAAGTAAAGGACGTTTACACACATCTGCCGCCAGCATCGTTATCTTGCCAGAAGCGGAAGAAACGGATGTCGAGATTCGTCCGGACGACTTGCGTATCGATACGTTTCGCGCAAGCGGCGCAGGCGGGCAGCATGTGAATAAGGTGGAAAGTGCGGTGCGAATTACGCACCTTCCCACAGGAGTTGTTGTGAGTTGTCAGAGCGAACGCAGTCAATTACAGAATCGCGCACGGGCGATGGAACATTTGCGTGCCAAGATCTATGCACATGCGAAAGAGGAAGAAGCGAGAAAAAAAGGAGATTTACGCAGTGCGCAAGTCAAATCCGGTGATCGTAGTGACAAGATTCGTACGTATAACTTTCCGCAAGACCGCGTTACCGATCATCGCATCGGCAAAAGTTTTTACAATCTTCCCGGAATTATGGAAGGAAATTTGGAATCAATCATTCATGCACTGCACGCACCTGCCACTGAACAGTAAAACACCTTTTTTCTTATGGAAAATACAAGAATTACATATGGCAAAGAATTCCGGTTATCGCATCGACTGGAAGTCGTGCGATGTGACAAGTACACGTTGATCTATCTTCCGCAGGAAAAAGTATGGCGAAAACAGGATGCCGATGACCAGAGAAAGTTTTTGATGGATGAACAGGAAAAACAGGAATTTCTGGATATTGCAAAAGAACCCGGAGTCAAAGTGTATTACCTGCCGGGGAAAACAGTAACCGAAGAGGAGTTCTTTGGCGAAAATGGTGACAATGGAAAGGAAAAGAAGAAAATGTTCCCGCGATTTTTTATCGGATTGGATGGATTTGTAAACTGCTCCACGCATTTTCAACCTCATGATGGAAAAAAAGGACCGCGTGCAAATTTTAACCATCATCATGGCATTCGGGAGAGTACAAAAAGCACATGCAAGCAGGTTCATGCCGCGCTTGTACCCGGTGGCCCCATCGATAAACACTTCAGGACGAATGATGACCAGTTCATTGTCAACCTTGCTCTGAATCATCTTGACGAGGATGGCGAAGCGAGCATTTGGGAATTCGTGTATCGCGAGAAGATTCATGAACTCGACGTGTCCGGCGAGCGTCGTGCCTATCGCAGTCGTGTTATTCAACTTCTTCTCGATGACATCGGCGATATTGATGAAGAAGGAGGAGTATCTCCGCTTCCTCTCATTGAGACAGAGGAGATTAAAGCACTCTTTTGTCATGTGCAGGAAGTAAAAAGTACATCCATAGCATGTACATATACGGAACGATTGAATAATATTTTTTACAACATCAATCGTGCGATTGAGAAGACTCTGCGCGGTGAAGAACGCGATCGCGAAAATGTAGAAGAGAGTTTTCGTTTTTTGGGACGAGGCAAAGGTTTTACTGTTGTTACAGATACGCAAAAGGAGGCACGTAACGCTTTACGAGATATGGGTGTGGAAGCAGCCGTATTACACAAAGGACAACTGGAAAATGGAAGTCACGTTTTTACCATTCAACGGTTTGATATGGGTAGCCCTTTCCCTTTGGAAAAAATCATCGACATGCTGAATCGTATGGAACGTGTTCCAAAACACATGCGTCACAAACCCCCGCAAGAACTCATTACATACATTCAAAAACCGGACGCCGTTCTTGTTCCAGAAAAAGAAGAGGATCAATGGGGAGGTGACAACAAAGTGAGCGGCTCACCTCGTGAGAACGGAACCTGGATGGATCCAAACGCCATACGAGAAAGTATTACTTGTTATCTTGCGCAATTGGAATCTGAACAAAAAAAAGAAGAAATTTCCAATCAAAACACGGTGGAGGATGTAGAAAGCGGCAAAGCGCTTCTTGATGATGACACAGGGGATGAATAGCGCAAATCTTTCATCATGTCTTTTCGTTTCTGAATCATCTCCTCTTTACCAATGTCTCTGCGAAATCGCACGGGGCCTTGCACTTGTTCACAGAGCTTTTGTGCAATAGCTTCAGCTTGGGCGATCGAATCACCGATACCGACGATGCCGGCTGTACGGGAGGAACCGAGTATGAGGTTGCCATTGAGGTCTTCAGAAATGTCGCCGTAGAATAGGTTGTAGCGATCAGGAGCTGAATGAGAGAATGGAAATTCTACAATATCCCCCTTCTGATCTTTAGAAACAGGATAACTTTCCGGAACGATATATTTGCATACGGTGGCTTTGCGAGAAAAGTGCACCAGATCTTCGGTGAGTTCTCCGGTGACAATGCCCAAACAGATGGCCGCAAAATCTGATGTGAGAAGAGGGAGAATATTAAGTGCTTCAGGATCTCCGAACCGTGCGTTGTATTCAATGAGCCGGATGCCGTCGCGAACGGCGATAAATCCTCCATAAAGAATACCTTTGTAGGGTATGCCGAATTCTCGAAGAAGCGCATGTGCAACCAACTGATTGATTTCCTGCGCTCTTTTCAAATCGTTCTCTGTTAAAAACGGCAAGGAGTGATTCGTATCGCTGTATGTCCCCATGCCACCGGTATTCGGTCCCGTGTCATTTTCGTATGCGCGTTTGTGATCCTGTACGACCGGCATATGAACGACGTCTGGTCCGCTGACAAACGAGAGAAGGCTGAATTCCACACCGATGAGTTTTTCTTCAAGCACAACACGCCCGCATTCCTCGATGCATTCCAGAGCATACGATACGCCATGATCAATCGTTTCCAAATGTTCACCGGAGAGTTTTACTCCCTTTCCTCCTTTTAAGGCGTCATACTTGACCACGTATTCTCCGTGCAGTTCATTCTCAATATACGAGCGGATTTCTTGTTCAAGCCCCCTCCCCCTACCCCCTCCCTCAAGGGAGGGGAGAACACGAAACTTCGGCGATGCATCAATGTCATGCTTCTTGAGCAGATTCCGGGTGAAACCTTTGCTGGACTCGATTTTTGCCAATTCTTTTTTTGGGGCAACGGAAGCGATGCCGATTGTTTCCAATGCATCCGCAAGACCGCCGCCGATTGCATCATCGGGAGCGATGAAAGCAAAATCCGGCTGTGTTTTTTTTGCAATGGCGCAGACCTGTTCAAAATTCATGATATTCATGACATGCTGCTCGCGTGCAAGCGCACGAATGCCGGGATTTGCCGTAGGACAGAGTGAAATGATTTCCATGTTCTGCGGACTTCTGGCAAACGCATCCGCAATCGCATGTCCCCGCGCCGAGGAAGAAACTAAAAGAACGATCATGACACAGGTTGTACAACGCTTTCTGTTCCGCCAATCCGTGTAAGACCAAGGTTATGAAGCATTTCCTCTGTTACTTCCTGTGACGCATATCGTCCATTAAAACATCCCGTACACATCCGTCGCACGCGCGTACTCCCTCGCTGCACTGCATGCACCATGTCTTCAATGGAAACGTAGAAGAGCGCATCTGCTCCAATTGTTTTGCAAATCTCCTCAATGCTCTGCTTAGATGCGATCAATTCCTCATAGGTGGGGATATCCACTCCATAAGGACACGGACGAGTGATCGGAGGCGATGCGGAGGCAAAATACACCTTTTTCGCTCCCGCCTGTCGCGCCATTTCCACGATGCGCGTACTGGTGTTTCCCCGTACGATCGAATCGTCCACGATGAGCACATTATTCCCAAGAAATTCCAAATCAATCGTTTGCAGTTTAAATTGAATGGATTGTTTGCGCATGCGTTGACTGGGCATAATGAACGTTCGTCCAATATATCGATTTTTCACAAATCCTTCCCGATAGCGAATGCCCAGTTTATCGGCAAGTCCCGCAGCTGCGGCACGAGAGGAATCAGGAATGGGAATAATAGAATCGATCTTCAGCTTTGCGCGGCGAATCTGCAGAGCCAATGCCTCTCCCATACGCACACGCGCCTTATAAACGCTTACGTCATCGAGGAGCGAATCCGGTGCCGCAAGATACACCCATTCAAACACGCAGGGTGTCAGGAGACCGGAGGCGCACTGCTTTGTGTGAAGAAAATTATTGCCATCAATAAAAATAACCTCTCCCGGTTGTATATCACGCAGGAATCGAAATCCCAACGGTTTCATCACCGTATTCTCTGAACAGACGATGTATTCCATTTTTCCTTCTCTCTCGCGAGCGCCGATTTGCAACGGACGAATGCCGTGCGGATCGCGGAATGCAACCATTCCATGATGACCGATGAGTGCCACGACGGAATAACTTCCTTTGCATTTGCGAAAAACGGAACGCATCGCCCGAAATACATGTTCAGGAAGGAACTCAACAGGTTTTTGCTTTTCCAGTGCAATCGCAAAAACATTCAGAAGCACCTCCGAATCGGATGTCGTATTGAGATGACGAAAGTGCGTATGAAGAAGTTGATGTGAGAGCTCCGGTGCATTTGTCAGATTACCATTGTGCACCATCGCGATTCCCAGAGGGGCATTGACAAAAAACGGTTGCACTTCAAATTCACTGCTTCCTCCTGCCGTAGGATAGCGAACATGACCGATGCCACGATGTCCTCGAAGCCGTAAGAGCGATTGCAAATGAAAAACATCGCGAACCATGCCGTTGGCTTTCTTCATGTGAAACTGCCTATCGTACGTTACGATTCCCGCTGCATCCTGTCCGCGATGCTGCAACATCGTCAGTCCGTCATAGAGGTCCTGAATAACATCCTTGGTGCCTATAATACCAAGAACTCCACACATGGGATGAAGTCTACTGTTGGCATGGTAAAAAACAAGAATAAACAATAGACATTAGATCTGTCTCTCCTTCGCTCTGACCGTGTTCTTTATCACACTCGCAACCGTCATCGGCCCCACTCCGCCCGGCACCGGCGTGATCGCACTCGCAAGTTCTTTTACGGCATCAAAATCCACATCTCCTTGTAACGTTCCGTTATCAGTTCGCGTAATGCCAACATCAATCACCACGACCCCTTTCTTCATCATATCTGCCGTAATCATCTTCGGACTGCCGACTGCACTGATCAAAATATCTGCTTGCAGTGTCTTCTGGTGAAGATCGGTCGTTTTACTATGACATACGGTCACTGTCGCATCGCGATTGAGACACATGATGGCCAGCGGTTTGCCGACTAAATTGCTCCGTCCCACGATCACGACATGTTTTCCTGCGAGGGAAACGTGATAATACTCTAAAAGAGCGATGATCCCTGCCGGCGTTGCCGGAGGTAGATGCTCGAAGTCCTTTGAAAGAAATATTTTTCCCAGATTGTATGCCGTAAAACCATCAACATCCTTTTTGGGATGGATTGCCCGTTGAATGAGAGGAAGAGCGGCAGCAAGATGAGGCGGGAGCGGGAGCTGGACTACGATTCCCGTAACATCGTCATCGGCATTCAACCTTTCCACGACTTCCAACAGGGTTTCGAATGTGGAATGGAAATCGAGCATCACGTGTTCACATCGCATGCCAATTTGTTCACACGCTTTCTTTTTGTGTTCGATATATACGGTACTTGTTGCCTCTTCTCCGACCTGAATGATCACAAGTTTTGGATCCAGTTTTTTTATCAAAGGTTTCAATTCTTCATAAAGCGATTCTGCCGCTTCCTTGCCGGTGAGAAGTTCTGCAGGCATACGTAACGATGAATAATCTAATGAGTAACGAGTAAAGATCGTGTTACTTTCTCCCAAATCTCCTGCGCCACTTTTTCCTTTTCTTTCGATGTATCAATTGTAATGACATTCTTTTCGCAGGAAAGACGTTCATATAATCGGTAACATACTTCCTGAAATGTGCGTTTTTCAAACATCTCCTGCGTATCGCGAACGCCAATGCGCAGCAGACACTGTTCCAACGGAGGTAACGTCAGTACAACGCAATCCGGCTCCCGAAAGTTCATATTCAGCATTTTTAACCAATCATTCTTCAAACCCGCCGCTTCGCCATACGCGAATGTTGAATAATAATAACGATCGGATACCACGATTTTTCCCGCGTTCAAAGCAGGCTCAATCTCTTTTTCCAGATGCCATCCGCGATCTGCGGAAAAAAGGAGTTGGATAACCTCATGCGAAGTGCCACCATCTCCGGCAATACATGAGCGAATCAGCTTTCCAATCGGTCCGTTCGTCGGTTCTGATGTATGTAGAACATCAAATCCTTCTTTTCGCAATTTCTCTGCAAGAATCTTGCTCTGAAATGACTTCCCACTGCCATCCGGCCCTTCGAAGACCATGAATGTTCCTTGCATAGGATAAGGATAGTATAAAAAATCATATTTTGCTATAATAAAGAGATTTTCTCTATGTTCTTCATTCTCATACATCCTCTGCGTACGGGATATATTCTCCTCTTTTCCTTTCCTTTGTGGTATGTGTGGACAGTGCCAAAAGGAATCGTGAGGAAATACGGGAATTACGCAGGCGCATTCGCAGAAATCATCTCCTTTCGATTTCTTTTGTGGCATCTGTTTGCTCCGTGGAAAAATATTACAGATACGCCAAAAAAAAGGGGATTTAACCTCGAACGTTTTGCAGAAACTTTTTTCTTTAATCTTACATCGCGTGTCATCGGTTTTCTCTTTCGCTTCACGTTGATGATTGTCGGAATTCTTGTCCAAAGCATCTGTATTCTCTTATTTCTTCTATTTTTACTTGCTTGGTATGGTTATCCGTTTGCCGCATTTCTCGGCATACGATATCTCCTGACTGCGTAATACACAATGAACTCATACATGATTTTTGATCCGGCAGCGACACGCGCGTATGCGGGCATCGCCTTGCGTCGGCTCGTCTATGGGCCTCTGTTCTGGGTCATCTATGTTTTTCTTCTCTATCCGTTCATTCGAAATTTTCTCGAGCAGGATGATATGAATCCGCTTGGCGTAGTGGTCTCGCTTCTCACCTCTTTTCTTCTTATCTTTCATTATTTTCTTCGCAGCACGCTCGAAAGTGACAAGTTGCCTCCTTTTGATACAAAAAACCTCGCTGAAGAATTGAGCTTCAAACTAATACACTTCATTCACAAAAATACACCGACGATAGAGAGCATCTTTAAAGGCATCCTCAAAAGTTCGCGAGCACGATTTATCATGAAAGAGATGGGATTGACAAAAAAGGAAGTCTGGACAGTCATGAAGAATGTTCAAGAAGAGATCTCTGTCTCTGACTGGATGCAGGAAGCGACCCTGCTTCAACAAGAACTTCGTGAAGACAAAATACATGGCAGTATTCTCTTTTTTCTCTGTCTTACGCACATCGAACCGCTTAAAAATCTCTTGAATACACGCAATCTCTCCCTGTCGGACGTCAAAAAAATATTACGATGGGAAGTATTGCACTCACAGGCACGCAGACAGGAACATGTGTTTCATCCTCATGCGCTTATCCGTACATTCGGTTCACTCGGACGCAGCTGGAGCATGGGATACACGCATGAACTCGATGCATTGACAGAAGATATGAGTGCACATATCCGTTGGACAGGAAAACACCTCGTTGTTTTGCATAGAGAAGAGATCGCAAAGATGTTTCATATTTTGAGTCGTAAAGAACAGAAAAATATCATTGTGATCGGGCAAGCAGGTACAGGAAAACGCACGTTGGTGCAAAATTTCGCCTTCACATTACGAGAAGCAGAAAGGAAACAAGGACGCACGTACACGCGTGTTCTTCTCTTCAAACCGGAAATTCTCCTGGCCGGTACGGAAAATCCAGAAGCATTCCTTCTACAAGCTCTTGCACAAGCGCAAAAAGCCGGTCGTTTCATTCTTATCATTCACAACCTCGGTATGTTCATGGAGGAATCGAATGCGAAGCTTCGCGGTCTTCTCTTACAATTTTTGCAGTTGTCCAATATCAGCTTGATCGGGCTTGCAGATGCACAGCAATATCACACGCTTATCAAAAAAGAGTCTGCGTTCGACGGTCTGTTTGAAAAAGTCTTTCTCACGGAAGCATCCGAGGAAGATACAATGGGCGTGCTCATGGATCAGTACTTCCGATTGGAAAAGAAGGGTGTGCACATCACCTATAAAGCGCTGAAATCCATCATCGAACTTACACAGCGGTACATCGGGGCAGTTGCGCTCCCCGGCAAAGCAACCGCCATAATGGAAGATGCCATTCTCACGGCAAAAGCACAAAAGAAGAACATGGTCACAGAATCCATCATTCGTGAGGCGATCTCTCACAAAGCGCACATGAATGTACAAGAAGTGACAGGAGAAGAGAAAGACATACTCATTGGTCTTGAAGAGACCATGAAAAAACGCATCATCGGGCAGGATCATTCCATTCATTTGATTGTGAATGCCCTGAAACGTTCCCGTCTTGATCTCGGCAGCAGATCTCGTCCACAGGGAACATTTCTGTTTCTCGGTCCGACGGGAGTTGGAAAAACAGAAACGGCCAAAGTGCTCGCCGATGAATATTTTGGATCAGTGGATAACATTATTCGTCTCGACATGAATGAATACAGTCATCCAAATTCCGTGTACGAGATCATCGGCTCGCCCGATTCGGGAAAAGCCCATGAGGAAGGATTTTTGACGCAAAAAGTACAGGATCATCCCGCATCACTCATCCTTCTCGATGAGATCGAGAAAGCGCATAAAACCATTCTCAATGTCTTTCTGCAAATTCTCGACGAAGGTCATCTCATCGACGGACGCGGTATAAAAACGGATTTTCGCAGTACTATCATCATCGCCACCTCCAATGCGGGGGCGCTCCTTATTCGCGATCACTTTAAACATGGCCTCACTGACGCAAATACGCGTACGGATTTCAAGCAAGAACTTGTCGAAGCCATCCTTAAAGAAGGACTCTTCTCACCGGAATTTCTTAATCGCTTCGATGAAGTTGTGCTCTACACACCTCTTACGAATGAGCAAACCGTACAACTTGCGATCCTCATGCTCGATGCCTTCATTAAAGAATTCGAAGAGAAAAAAGGGATTGGAATCACCATGGAAAAAGACGTCGTTACGGCATTGGCAGAAAAAGGCTACAGTACGGAATTCGGTGCGCGCGAAATGCGTCGTGTCATCACCGACATTTTCCAAACCTATATCGCCAATGAGTTATTGAAAAATAACGTGCAACGGGGAGAGACGATTGCAATAAAGAAAGAGTATTTGGATTTATAAAAAGCCCCGGCTGACCCGAGGCTTTTCTTTTTTGTCATTGGCTTGCCGGTTTTACATCATCCCTCCCATGCCACCCATTCCTCCCATGTCACCTGCGCCTGCACCGACCAATTCTTCTTTCTTAGGGATCTCGGTTACGGCAACTTCGAGTGTGAGGAACATGGCGGCAACAGATGCGGCATTTTCAAGGGCGGAGCGCGTCACTTTCTTCGGATCGATCACCATCGCCTTCACCAGATCAGTATATTCGCCGGTTTCGGCGTTGTAACCGAAGTTCTCTTCTTTCGATTCCTGCACTTTTGACACAACGACGTCTCCCGGCACTCCGGCATTGGCGGCGATATTTTTTAAGGGAGCAGTAATCGCATTCATGACGATCTCCACGCCGATCTTTTCATCTTCATCTTTCAATTCTTCATAGAGAGATTTCAGAGCGCCCAGCGCGCGGATATAGGCTGTGCCGCCTCCCGGAACAATACCTTCTTCCGCAGCGGCACGCGTTGCAGAAAGAGCGTCTTCGACGCGATGCTGTTTTTCTTTCTGTTCGATTTCGGTTGCAGCGCCAACTTTGATAACGGCAACGCCACCACCGAGTTTTGCAAGACGTTCCTGGAGTTTTTCACGATCAAAGTCAGATTTTGTCGTTTCAAGAGCCGCTTTGATCTGATTGACGCGCATCTCGATGTCTTCCTTTTCTCCGCCGCCATCGATAATCAGAGTAGTATCCTTATCGCTGACAATACGGCGCGCTGTTCCCAGATCTTCCACTGTTGCGCTCTCAAGCTTCAAGCCGATTTCTTCAGAAATCACGCGTCCTCCCGTAAGAGCGGCAATATCTTTGAGAAGTTCTTTGCGGCGATCACCGAATGCCGGAGCCTTAATGGCAAGTGTGGAGAAGGTGCCTCGTAATTTATTGACGACGAGTGTCGCGAGAGCTTCTCCTTCCACATTCTCGGCAATGATGACGAGCTCCTTTTTCCCTTTTTGTGCAAGGCCTTCAAGAAGCGGTAAAATCTCCTGAATGGAACTGATCTTCTTGTCGGTGATCAGAATGGCAGGTTTTTCAAACACGGCCTCCATACGCGCCGTATCGGTTAAGAAATACGGAGAAATGTATCCGTTATCGAATTGCATTCCCTCCACATATTCCTTTTCGAGACCCAACGTCTGTCCTGCTTCAACCGTTACCACGCCGTCTTTTCCAACTTCATCCATGACCTCCGAAATAATTTCTCCGATCTCGCTGTCTTGAGCAGATATGGTGGCGACTGCCGCATACTCTTCTTTTTTACTGACGTTCTTCTTCATCTTCTCAAGGAACTCCGTGGTTCGGATGACAGCCTTCTCGATACCATGCTTGATGTGAATGGAATTACTTCCGGAATGCAAGTGCTTTACGCCTTCTTCCATCATTGCATGGGCAAGTACGGTTGCGGTTGTCGTTCCGTCACCGGCGGCGTCGTTGGTTTTGGTGGCAGCTTCTTTCACGAGCTGCGCTCCCATATTTTCGAAAGGATTTTCGAGCTCAATTTCTTTTGCAACGCTCACTCCGTCTTTCGTGACGGTCGGGCCGCCAAACTTTTTTTCAATTACAACATTGCGACCTTTCGGACCCATTGTTGTCCGCACGGCGGCGGCAAGCTTTGAAACACCCAAAAGAATTTTTTGGCGAGCATCATCGCCGTAGATCATCTGTTTTGCTGACATAAGAATGGAGGGTTAGAGAATTAGAGAATAGATCACTAAAGGATTACGAGACTTTACCAAGAATAGAATCAAGATGGAGAATCTTCACTTCGACGTCTTTTCCATCGGTATCCTTTAATTTCACATCATCGCCGGCATATTTGCCAAAGAGAACGGTGTCTCCAACCTTCAAAAAGTCGGAAGGATTCACGCTATCTTTTCCAACACCGCCTTTTCCCAATGCCAAAATAACGCCTTCTTGCGGTTTTTCACCTTTGGCGGTATCGGGAATCACGATGCCGGATGCGGTCATTTGCTCCATATCTGCAGGGAGAACAACCACGCGATCACCAATCGGTTCAATCGCAACTGCGAGTGTAGGAATATCTTTTTTTGCTGTTGCCGTAGCCATATAAAGATTGGTTAGGAGGAAATAAGGAGAGAAATTATAGCAGAGAGAACCCATTATATATAGGTCTTCTGGCAGTCGCCAGTATAGAGTGCTAAATGCAGCTGTCAATATGAAATCTGCATTGCAAACAAAGAACTTCTAAAAATAGGGAGGAGCTTTTCAAAGCGAGAGGAGTTCAAAAGAGACAAGTTCGGCTATAAAGCCGTGAAACATCAAAAATTTGTTGCCACGGGATATTTTGATACAGTGATGACTATCATGTAAAGGCTCATGGAAAATCGATATGCCGGAGTGGCGGAATTGGTAGACGCGCACGCTTCAGGAGCGTGTATCCGCAAGGATGTGAGAGTTCGAGTCTCTCCTTCGGCACCACGTAAAGCGCCTTCGGCGCCACGTGGCGCGGCCAACAAGCTTCCCAAAACATCTATAAAATTGACAAAATAAGCTTAAAACATTATTTTTGGAGGTGTTGGAACAACAACCAATTCATGAAAGGGCATATGGAGAGATATCCGCTCTCGTACAAAAAGAACAATATACATTCGACGAACTGGAAGAAGCGGCTTTTGCAGCACTTCCTAAAAACCCCGAACCGGTGAAAGAGCGGCTTATAATACTTCGAGATGAGATCCACAAACAATTGGAAGAAGGAATCACCGTTGCCGATGTTTTTATGATGATCGATATCATTCGTAAAGATGAGGAATATCTATCAATTATGAATGTACTTGCAGAAAAAAATTGCATTACGTTGACCACGCAAGGTGAACTTTCTGAAAAGGAACAAAAGGATATTCGTATGTTGATTGCATCGGATATTCTGGAGTATGTTCAGGAAAAAATTGGTCCAAATTTTGTCTGGAAAATTCTTCCTGGCATCATCGCCGCAGATGTTTCAGAAAAAGATGAACGGGGATTTGTGAAATATTCCTTTATGGGAGACATCCTGATCCAGGGACAGAAGAATCTCCTCCTGCTCAAAGCCAAAGGAGATGGCATGGTGGAAATTAAAAATATTGTTGTAGATTGATAGGCATTCTTCTAGAATACTTTTTCTATGTCTACACGACTCACCCTCTTCATTATCGGCCTTTTGCTTCTCACAGCATGTTCATCCAAGGAGGCTGTTTCTGTCGAGACCGGCGAAGGAATGACCGAGGTCATTAATGTCGCAATGCCTTCCGGTGGTGGCAAGATAAACGACCCGAAGCATGGTGAGGAAATCTCTATCGCTATCGGAGCCGTTGTCGGCGTCAACGACACGGTGGCAAATGGCGTCGCGACAATGCATTTCTTCGAAGATGGAGTGACCTTTGTGGGAATTCAGGCAAATATGTATACACCGCCCAAAGGATCATTTTTCGAAGCATGGGCTGCATTGAAGGACGACAAAAGCACATGGATCACGCTCGGACATCTGACAAATCCGCAAGGAGACGTTCGTCATATACTGAATGCACAAAAAGAGAAGAATCTTCGTGAATACAAGCGCATCATAATCACAAAAGAACTCGACGATGGAAACCCCGAACCCCAAGACGTAGTCGCAGAGGCGAAATTGGAAGAGAAAAAGAGATGAGAATCACGCTCCAGGCAAACTCACCAAAATTCCAACTGACAGTAGCCCAATAAGAAAAGCATGTGTCAGAAGGATGGGGGCCATAGTTCTTGATGATGACATTCGCACGCGAAGCATAGTAATCCCCATAAAAAGGGGAAAATCAGTATAGAGATGTGTGATGTGAGGAGCAAGGAATATTCTGTCACTCGCTCTAGCCCTATGAGGGTAGGTTTCTGTACGATGAAATGTGTACGGGATGTAGCGCAGTTGGTAGCGCGCGTCGTTCGGGACGACGAGGTCGCTGGTTCGAGTCCAGTCATCCCGACCAGATCGAACATCCGGCGCGATTCGCAAGGGCAGCCGCAGCCCCGCAATTCGGTCCCATGAATATTGGGGGAAATAAGTGTGAGGCTTGCAACCTACATGTACCGATCTCGTGTGTCAATATTCTTTACATAGCTATTGACAGGAAAACTTACGAACTGTATCCTAGGTACGTATGACCAGCTAAATATGGGTTTCATCCGACAGGCAAGCGAAAGAGTGGAGAGTGCACAAGCCAGGTGCTGAGAGGGACATCGTGCGTGTGAAATCTCAAGAGGAAGGAATGGAGATCGCCAGAGAGATAGCGATAAATCAGCGCTTAGAACTGATTGTGCAGAAGCGAAATGGCACAATCGGACTGAAGAATACATACTTTGAACCCGATCCATTTCCTCCTCGTGGTTGATCATGGCTTTCTCACCAAAATATCTCCGGCAGTTGCGCGAGCGGCATGGGCTCTCCCAAGAGGATCTTGCGCAAGAATTGAAGCTCTCGCGACCAACGTACCTGCTAATTGAAAAAGGGGAGCGAGAGCTCACCGTTTCCGAAGCACAGAAACTCTCTGAAATCTATGGGATGTCGCTTGAAGAGTTTACCAGCGGCAATGTCCGTTCAACGGAAGTGCGCTTACCCGATGGTACGGTACACAAAGAGAAGAAACCATCTTTCCGTATCAGCGTACCCCAGAAGAAGATTGGAAAATTCAGGGAGGTTCTGCTCTATATCTTGGAAAAAGTTGGAGCCAAGCCGAACATCGGTGAGACAGTCCTCTATAAGCTCCTATACTTCATTGACTTCGACTTCTACGAGAAGTTCGAGGAACAGCTGATTGGTGCAACCTATATCAAGAACCACTATGGGCCGACCCCCGTGGAATTCCGCGATATCGTTAGCAACATGGTCAAAAAGGGGGAGATTGCACCTGTGACGGGAAAATACTTCCAGTACCCTCAGAAGAAGTACCTCCCCCTCCGTCGACCTGACCTCAGCAGCTTCACTGGGGATGAAATCCGACATATCGACGAGGTTCTTCAGAGGCTCTCGGATAAGTCTGCGAAAGATTTGAGTGATTACTCTCATGGTGATATGCCTTGGAAAGTACAGAAGCCAGGAGAAGCTCTCGACTACGAGCTTGTGTTCTACCGCTCTGAACCTTATTCCGTGAGGAGTTACGACGATGATCCTCTTTGAGGAAACAGATGGATTCTGCAAAGAATTCAAGAGGCTGGCCAAAAAATACCGTTCTCTGGGGCGAGACATGGAACGTCTCAAGAACGTGCTACGCGATACTCCGCTTGGCACTGGCAAGCACTTCAATGTACTCACCGTGAGAGAAGATATCCGCATCGTGAAAGCACGTGTGGCGTGCGAGTCTCTGCGAGGTTCATCGCTCAGAGTGATTTATGCCTATCAGGAGTCTATGATCACAATCTTCTTCATCGAACTTTACTACAAGGGTGAGAAGGAAACAGAAGACCAGAAGAGGATTGAAGAATTCCTGATGTCATGTAAAAGCAATGCGACTTAAGACTGATCAGGCCTCTAAGGACGATCACATCGGAAATGCAAGTAACATCTTAAGGATACACTATGGCCTTTTTAGCGTCATCACCTCTTAAGTGGGGGAGAATATAGAGTCCGAAATCAACATACCCTTCATATCCATTGTCATAATGAAGTACACTTTCTTGAGCATCGATGTAACGTAATCCGAGATGTAGATGGAGACCACTGGATTCGCCTGTATTACCCATAACACCGATCTTATCTCCTAAATCAACAAACTGCCCTTCTGAAACAGAAATATCACTTAAATGTCCGAAGACGAGCTGCCGCTTCTTGCCATTAAAATAGGCAGTCTCCACACGCACCATATTCCCATAACCCTGATCCGATTTCTGTACTTCAACCACTTGGCAATCGTATGGTGTAAAGATATCAACAGGTTCCCCCTGGTTCTTGCCGGTGAAATCGATTCCGTTGTGACCTCTTAGTTCAAAACGGGCATAAAATTCTGGTCGCTCCCCGAATCTCTGCGTAATTCTGAAAGGGGCGGCAACGGGTGAAACAATCATTTTTCTTCTTGAAAAAACTAAAATCGTACTATTCAAGTATAAGACCTGCATCCTTTCTTCACCACAAAATCTTGCTCATGCTATCTTCCGTAGACTCCGACAATGTCGAGAGTGAAAACATACCTCGAACGACATTTTGGCCTGAAACATTGAGCATCGGGGCGTTAAAAATACCCCTTCGTGCTTGTGGCACGAAGGGGTCTTGTTGAAGGGGTCTTTTCAGACAATTACGTATGGAGCCAGACCCAGAAGGCAGATAGGAATCCCACTGTGAACGGAATGAATCCCCATATGAAGTACAACGTGTTTTTGGGAAATACGCTGATACCAGCGGGGACAGTGACAATGACACCATAATTGCCTGAATCTACCAAGGTTTCCCGCAGTTTCATCAGGAGATTACTGCGCTCCAGCGGGGTGGTGTCATGCTTGACCTGCTTCAGTTCCTCCAGTGCCGACTTCAGGTTCTGATACCAGAAGCCGACATCCTCGTCCGGGGTACGCCACAGGACGGAGGTGTAGCCGCTGGTGTACCCTTCACGTTCGAGGTAGCTGACCGCAGTCTCCATTTCCTGTGTCGCCAGATCCACGCTGTTGGCATCCGCCGCCCTCTTCAGGTGGCCGCCGCAGTCGATGTTGAAGCGGATCGATTTATAGATCCGCGTGCCGCCCCAGAGGAAGACAAATGTAAGACACAGAATGCTGGTCAGCATCAGCAGAAGATCCCGAACTTGTTTGTTGCACATGGTCTTGTCCTTTCATATAAAAGACCTATTTTCAACAGGTATCAACCAACCTAGGCTGATATGTATGCAATACATTATATTATTACAATATTTTGTCAATGTTCTGTACGAGTCCAGTACATTTGGCACTCCCTGGTTGGTAATCCAGACACAATATAGCGCAAAGGTGATACTTGTCCC
>MFXT01000020.1 GCA_001788955.1 Candidatus Peribacteria bacterium RIFCSPHIGHO2_02_FULL_49_16
CCTTGGGACAAGTATCACCTTTGCGCTATATTGTGTCTGGATTACCAACCAGGGAGTGCCAAATGTACTGGACTCGTACAAGAACTTGACATGCTTGAAAGGGTTATGCAGGATGGCTGTACGATTTCCTCGCCTATGGTGGGGTTTACCTATGAATCGCTATGACAGAAGAGTTCATGCCAGAAGAGACTATCGAGAAAGATGCACGTTTGTACGAATGCATTGTGCTTTTGGCGCATCCAAATCCTGAAGAACAGAAACTCCTGAAAGAGATCGAGGGGATTTTTACGGAGGTGAATGCAAAGCTTGTCGAGAAAGATCTATGGAGCAGGCGTGGCCTTGCCTATCCCATTCATGGACAGACAGAAGGGAAGTATATCGTGTACTACTACGAAATGGAGCCGTTGAGTGTGCAGACTGTGGATGAAGCATTACGCATTGCGAAAGGGGTTCTTCGGCACATGCTTTTCAAGCCCCCTATAGGATACGCAATTGTCAATTTTGAAGAAAAATTCCAGAGATGGATCAAAGAGCGAGAAACAGAAGAACAGGTGCGTGCGCGACAACATGAAGAAGAGCTTAAAGAGAAAGTACTCCAGCGTGCGAAGCATCAGGCAAAACAAGCAGAGACGCGCCGTCGCGCTCCACAGGGAGAGATGGAAGAAAAAGAACTGGAGCAGCAGCTCGAAAAAATTATTGCTGATGATGATCTTCATCTCTAAATTCTCTATGTCGACCACGTCTCCTCAAAAACGGCAACATGTAAAAAAGATCTGTCACTTCTGTAAGTCCGGTGCGAAATATGTCGATTACAAGGACTATCCGCTCATGAAATCTCATCTCGATTATTTCGGCAATATACGTAAACGATTCCATACAGGAACATGCCTTCGACATCAAAAGATGCTCAAGACGGCGATAGAGAGGGCAAGATTTATGGGAATGCTTGCGTATCGAAAATAATTGATCATTGACTATACGTTTTCTATCCTCAATTTTCAGTTTTTATGTCTGGACATTCCAAGTGGGCAAATATTCGGGTAAAGAAAACTGCGCAGGATGCAAAGCGTGGAAAGATTTTCACGCGTCATGCGAAGCTCATCGAAATTGCCGCACGTGCTGGTGGAGAAGAACCAAGCATGAATGCGACATTGCAAACGGCTATCGAGAATGCAAAAGCCGAAAATGTTCCCAATGCCAATATTGAGCGCGCGATCAAGAAAGGAACGGGCACACTGAAGGGTGAAGAAATGGCGGAAATCATCTATGCGGCTTATGGACCGGGTAACACTGCATATCTCATCGAATGTCTTACCGATAATCGCAATCGTACGCTTGCCAATATTCGTTCAATCATCGATAAAAATGGTGGACGATTTGCAGAAACCGGCAGTGTACAATGGATGTTTGAACGGAAAGGACTTGTAGTTGCAGAGCAAAGCACATGGTCCGATGACGTCGAATTAGAGCTTATGGACATTGGTGCGGAAGATATTGATCGTGCAGACGGTTTTGTCTCTGTAAGAACGGGTCAAAGTGATTGGACAAAGGTGCGAGATTTTTTCAAGAAAAAAGAGTGTGATGTAAAAGAGTCTGGTCTCAAATATATTGCCAAAGATTCCATCGAAATCACTGATCCTGCGATGGTCGAAAAAATAAACACCTTCATCGAGAAGATTGAAGAAGATGATGATGTGAGTGACGTGTTTACGAATTACTCAATATTCAACTGAATACTGTCTTCCGTTTTATTTCCCGCCAAATCCTCCGCAACAGCGCGCAGTGTATAGGCCCCGCGGGGAAGATCGAGAGAATACGTAAGTTCATAGGGCTTCTTCGGTTTGGTGGTGAGGAGCCGGTCGTTCAGGAAAAATTCTACGTATCGGATATCCCCTTCTTCGTCGCGTGCATCGGCCTGAATTCTGATATCGGATCCTGCTTGTGCACTTGCAGAATCGAGAGGTGAGAGAATGCGTATGAAGGGGACGCTTGTATCTCTTGCAAATGTGAATGTCACTTCATCGTGGACTTGATTGAAATAAGCATCGATCATGATAACTTTTAATGTGTGCGTGCCTCCAATCGAAATTGAGCGTGGCATGCGTAAGGGTTGACCGATGGCGCCACTTCCGGATGCAACGCGTTTACCATCAACGATATAGATCATATCGCGAATGGCAGAGCCCGTCGTAGGATCAATGCGTGGGGTGAACGACGGATAAGACACGCCGCCGCCGTTCTTGGGATATTCGATTGTGAGCGTTGGCTTTTCCAAACGTCCCGGCGTGAGGGATGGATCACACACGGTAGTTGGCAGAAGTGGAAGCGGAAGGAGGGAGCCGGAATGGTCGGGCGTTGCCGTCCAGAGCTCCATGTGATGAGCTGCCCATTCCTGTATTCCTTCTTCCCACGTTGGCCAACGATCAGAAAGAATACCGTATGGGCGGAGAAAACTTCCGACTTCCTGTGCATCTGCCGGACAGTCATCCGATGCGAGCAGTCCCGTTACACGATCAATGGCTGTCGTGACACATGCGGGGTCCAGACGGAGTGGAGGAGATTCTTCCAGAAAGATATCAGCGGCGCGCAGATGTACGGGCGTGCATTCTGTGGGAAGCTCTCCGGAGAGAAGTGAAACTTGCGGAAAGACGATGCCGGGAGGAATGGGAAATTCTGTGAGCAATTCCTCCTGTTTTTCTTTCTCTGTTTCATTCTTCTTTTGCCGTTGTTGTTTGAGAGTTGCCAGAGAAAGGAAGCGGTTCCAGATCGGCGCGGCCGTTACAAGTGATTCTGCTTTTTCAGAGAGCGGCTCATTGGATGCATTGCCCACCCAGACACCTGCAACGAGATTGGGAGTGTATCCGACAGTCCACATGTTATCCGGTCGTCTCTCCACACACTTTCCCAATGATTCCTTATCATCCTTGATATCTTCTGCCTCCGTCTTATCTCGCTTCATACACACATTGCTCGTCCCCGTTTTTGCTGCCACATCTTGCCCTGAAATCGATAGGATGTTTCGCCAATATTCATTCTCCGGTCGAGCAGTTTTGTCACTTAAAATAGAGGTTATTTGGTAAGCGATACGCTCATCAAGCACACGTTCTTCTATTTTTTCTTGCTCTGCTTTGTAGAGAATATTTCCATTACGATCCGTAATACGCAGGATACTCATCAATGGTTGATATGTCCCACCTGCGGCGAATGTGGCATAGGCATGCACCATTTCGAGAAGCGGTGTTTCGGCGGTGCCAAGGGCGAGAGGCCAACCGTAATCATACTCGCCATCGGGTTGCTGCTTTCGCAATTCTTCGCGCCGCATGCGTGGCGTCGGTGCACCCATTTGGGAAATGAGTGAGAGAATCGGCTCTTCTCCACCCGCAAGGAAGAATGTTTTTACTGCAGGAAGATTGCGTGATCCGCCGAGGGCTTTGCGAATGGGGAGGGGACCGAGAAATGCACCATCAAAGTTTTGGGGTGTATCTTCCCCAATCTTCGTGGGGACGTCATAGAGGATGGTTGCGGGATGATATCCATTCTGAAATGCGGCTGCATACACAAATGGCTTAAAGCTTGAGCCGGGTTGCCGCGGGGCGCGTGCCATGTCGATTTTTCCTTCATGTTCATTGTTATGGTAATCGGCATTTCCGACGTATGTCAGAATATGCCGCGTGCGGGGATGAATGGCAACGAGAGAGATGTTGTGCGCATCAAAACGCAGAGCGATATCTTCCCGGTATTCTTCAATGGCTTCTTCGGCGAGTTGTTGCAAACTCCAGTCGAGCGTTGTTGTAATTTGCAAGCCTCCGCGTTCGAGCAGATCTTCTTCCGCGAGTCCTTCAAAGAGATTCGTCACTTGTTCGCGAATCCAGAGAACGAAATGCGGTGCACGAATATCCTCGCGCGATGCTTGAAATTGCATGGTGTGTAATTCTTCGAGAGCTTGTAGGCGCTCCTTCTCTGTAATGAGATTCAGTTCTTGCATTTTGCGTAATACCACATTTGATCGTCCTCCGACCTCAATGCTTGTCGCACCGGTACCGAACGTATTACCGAGAAGTCCGATGATGATATCGTCATCATCAAAATCCGATGCCGATGTGATGTCACCGGATCGTATGGCCTGCAGTGCATCTTTTGTCAGTTCTGTTCGCACATGCGATCCGTAAGGATTAAAGTACGATGGACGTTGAGGTAATGATGCGAGCACAGCTGCTTTCGCAAGCGAGAGATCGCGTGCAGAAATACCAAAATACTCCTGACTTGCCTGCTCAACTCCGTAAGCATTTTGTCCAAAAGGGATCCAGTTGAGATATAACGCGAGTAATGCGTGTTTACTGTGTTTTTGTTCCAGTGCGCACGACAGCATCATCTCCTTTATTTTTCGGCTGATGCGTTTTTCGCGCGAGAGAAGCGCATTTCGTGCAAGTTGTTGTGTCAATGTCGATGCCCCTTGCGATCCATATCCTTGGAAAATATTGGCAAACACTGCGCGAATGAATGCTCGGATATCAATGCAACCACGTGTAAAGAAACGTTCATCTTCAATGGCAACAATAGCGTCTTTCATGTGCTCTGGAATAATACTGTCCTCAATGAACGTGCGATCTTCTTCTTCAAAAAGTCGATAGAGTTCGACGCCATTTCGATCGGTGATGATTGTGCTTTGCACAGCCAGAAGACTTGCAGGATTCTCAATATCTGGCAGTGTTAGCCAGAGGAAACCGATATAGCTACAAAGAAGGACGAAGCCGAGTCCTGCAAGGCGTTGATAACCGCGACGTTCTGTTATGGGAAACCAGTGGAGAAGCAGAGAAAAAAATTGCCGGAGAATGCTGATCCGAAAGATAGCCTGAATGCGGTGGCTTCTTTGAAGAAGAGCGCGTTTGCACAGCGAAGGTCGTGGTTCGCCTGCTGTGAGTGGACGTAGAGAAAAACCCGTCATGGCTCGAAGAGTGTAGAAAGCTTATGGAAAGACAGCAATGCATAGAGAGAATGTTTTCTGCTATGCTGCGTCCGTGCAATGGATTATGCCCCTTCTGACTCTTCTGTGGACTTCTGTACCGCGATGCTTTGCAATAGGTCCTCTACGATTACCACGCTTGGTTGGAGTAACAACAATCGATGATGTTCTTAAGAATATTGTGAGTTTTCTGGGAACAAGCATCATTGGTATCTGTATCGCGGTGTTTGCCATTGGAGGGCTGATGATCATTCTGGCTGCGGGGAAGGAAGATATGATCCAGAAAGGCAAAACGATGATGATCGGTTCGGTTATCGGATTAGCTGTCGTTTTGGGTGCCGGGGCATTGATTCGTTTGCTATTTTTTGGTTTATCATAGTCATGATGCAAGATGATCGCTTATCAGTAGCGGCACATGAACTGCTCGAACGCGCAGAGCAGCATAAGTTTCTGGGGCAACATAGCGAAGCTCTTGTTCTTCTGGAAGAATTGCTCCTCGAAGAGCCATCCAATGTATCGGCATTGGAAGAAGTTGCCGATAACGAATTGAGTCTTGATCGGTTCGAGAGAGCACGGGCCGCGGCCAAGCATGCCATCAGTCTCAATAAGGAGAGCTTTACCGGCCAATATATTCTGGGTCGCATCGCAATGCAGGCAGGAGAGTGGAAGCGTGCGGTGGAGTGCCTGCGTGCCGCCAATGGTTTGCAGCCGAATGATCCGGAAATTTTGCGATGTCTTGGATGGACGCTTTTTTCTTCGGGAAAACGGTTGCAGGGAGTGGTAACGCTCGAGCGTGCACTCAATCTGGACGAAGGCAATCCATGGACTCTTTGTGATCTTGCGGATGTATACATTCGCGTCGGTCATTTCTCGAAAGCAGAAGGACTTCTGCAGCGTGCGGCGGAACTTGCGAAGGACAGTGATCGTGTGCAATTTCTTCTCCATCAAATGGAGAAAGCGAAGAAGACGCAAAAACGTATGGCATGATGTATACTCTTTTGCATGGTGACTTGTGCGGAAGCATTCTCTGTGTTCTTGCGAGAGGGGAAATATTGTCTTCGCGGCGTTCGTCATACGCTTTCGGAAAGGCATTTTGGTGCGTTATGCGCGGTCTTTTTTGCCGCATTCATTGGGAGTGGTATCATCGTCAACGCACGTACATCCGTGGAAAGCCTTCTCATGAAGCATCCTGCTCCTGTTCTTTTGCATGCGGATAAAAATATGCATGACGCACACACGCTCTATGGCACACTCCGGAATATGTCGTTCGTGAGAAAGTTGGAATTCGTAACGCGTGAAGAATTGATGCAACGATCAGGACTTCACGAATTGCCGGATCATGACAGATTCCTTGTGTATCCGAATGACGTATTCGGATATGCATATCTCGGCGCACTGCTCATGCAGGATGATGTGCGTTCGCTCATTCATTCGTCCACATTCAGTCTTCTATCTGAAGAGGAACGTATTGTGCAGGAGGTGTCAGAGTATGCATCTTTCTTGATAAAAGGTATGGGGGGGGCACTCGCCATTCTTCTGTGTTGTCTATTTCTCCTGATCAGTGCATCCGTGCGTCACCGCGCTGATCGTGAAAGCATTGCCATGCAAGAGCTGCTTGGTGTAAAGCGGCAATACATATCATTCTTTGTGTACGGGGCACTGATTCTCGGCATCGCATTTTTTGTGAGCATGAGTATCGGCTTCAGTCTTAATATGTTTCTTGACAACCCTGTTGATGCACGTGCCATTCTCCGAGAATTCCAATGGATGGGGATTGCGCTTTTTGGAGCGGCAATGCTTTCTCTGGCGGTGTGGAAAGGAATGCGGGATCACGTTCGCTCATGGCATATTCGGACACATGTGAGGCAATTGTTCTGCGCGTCATAGACGTGGGCGAGGCGGACCGATTTTGCATTCTCTTTACGCGTGAGCGTGGGAAGATGGCTGTACGCGCCCGGGGCGTACGCAAACTGAAAAGTGTCATGGGCGGAAATCTTCTGCCGTTGCGCCATATTTCCATTGATATAAAAAAAACGCGCAGTGGATGGGTTGCCGCCGGTGTACGTGCTTTGGGAGCAGAGTCTTTTTTTCGCGGAAATATCACCGCTTTTGCTTATGCGATGGAGGGTATGGAACTTCTTCTGCATCTTGTACATGATGACGAACCGTTGCCGAATATTTTTGATGCGACACTTGCGTTTCTCCATCTGTGCGCGACAGAGAAGAAGCAATGTGTTTTGGCATTTACAGCCCGCGTTCTCCATCTTCTTGGCGTTCTACCCGGTGAGGATACGGCAATCCTGCAGCAGTGTTCTTCTGAAGAACATCGATTTTTGTGGCATGCTCGTACAGGAAAATCGGATCCGATTCCTTCTATCGAGAGCGATCATCTATGCGACATTCTCCTCATGCTCATTCGCGATCATACTTCCGCACACTTCAGAGCCGAAGAAATCACTCCGCACCTCATTCTATAATCTATCAAGTATAATCTAACTCCCGTATTTCGGCGATGGATGATTATCCAATGCCTTATTGACCAGTGCATCCGCGCGGTGATTATCTTCACGGGGAATATGCACGAAGGTGATGTCGGAGAATGACTGCGCGAGTTCCTGCACTTCGTCGACGAATTGTTTGAGATGTTCCATCTTGACCCGATACGTGCCATTGAGCTGGCGGACAATGAGTTCGGAATCCAGATGACAGACAAGTTTGTTGGGGTGATAACGTTTGGCAATGCGCAGCCCCTCAATAAGCGCTCTATATTCCGCCACGTTATTCGTCTCAATGCCAATGACTTCGGCATATTCTTTGAGCAGAATTCCACGTGCAGGATCTTCGATCACGCATGCGATCGCGGCCTGGCCGGGATTTCCCCGCGAACCACCGTCGGTGTACAGGTTCAGTGTGCCACCGATGGATGCAGGTTGGTCTTCGGTAGAAATGCTTGTGGATTCAAGCGCATTCTCAATAATATCTGTCACAAACTTCTCGCGCTCGCGTACACGAGGAAAGAGTTCATTGAGTCGCCGTTCGAGAGAAGCAGATAAACGAATCATCTCGCTATACGTTAGCGCGTCACGTGTTCAAATGGAACGAGCAACGAGTGACGAGTCAATGAGAAACAGTAGTAAACCATTCCAATGCCTTCTCTAATTGTGGATCACGATCGACATCAATGTCTTCCTGCGTGAACTCCACTTCGATATCCGGCGTGACGCCTTCCTGCCCAAGATTGCGGCCGGAGGGAGTAAGCCAATGAGCGACAGTAACACGCAGGCCGCCTCCGCCGGACATGTCGATTACTTCCTGTACCGTTCCTTTCCCAAAACTCTGCATGCCAATAATTGTTGCGCGCTCGTGATCCCGTAGCGCGCCGGCAATGATTTCTGCCGCACTTGCTGTTGCTTGGTTGATGAGAACAACCAGTGGCATATCCGGCAGAAGCGGCCGACCGGAGACATAATGATCCGTCATTGCGTTTCCTCTTCCCTGCACAGAGACCACTTTTCCTTTCTTAAGAAAAAGCGATGCAAGAGATACGGCGCCATCGAGATATCCACCGCCGTTAAAACGAACATCGAGAATGAGACCATCGATATTTTTTTCTTTGGCGGATTTCAGTGTGCGAGTGATATCGATGATTGTGTCATCGCCGAATTGATGAATGGCGAGGTAACCGATGGAACCGGCGTCAGTCTCTTTGATTTCGTACTCGATACTTGGAACCTTGATATCCCCACGGGTGATTGCAATTGTGTATGTCGATGCGTTGATTTCGCGGATGATACCAAGTTTGACGATCGTACCCTTTTTCCCGCGAATCTGGTGGACAACATCAAAGAGGGGAAATCCTTCGATTGATTTGTCATCAACGGCGATGATGATATCTCCTGCACGAAGTCCAGCCTGCTCTGCAGGAGACCCTTTCAGAGGGGCAACGACGACGATACGACCGTCTTTGATTGTCAGTTCTGCGCCAATGCCTTGCAAATCTCCCTGTAGAGAATCACGGAATTCTTTATTCTGCTTCGGTGTCATAAAAGCGGTATGTGGATCGCCAACCGCATTCACAAGACCAGTAACTGCGCCGTAGATCATCGGCGTGACGCGCAATTGCTCGGGATTGATATACCGTTTAAGAAGAAGATGCCATACCTCCCACAAGAGCGAAATATCCACTTCTTCTTTCGGATTCGTCATTACAGCGCCGGTTCCATACTGCGCTTCGAGTGATTCTGTACCATAGAGGAAATTTTCGGAAAACTGCACGCCGATATTCACGCCAATAATGAGCATGAAGAGTGGCAGAAGGCCGAAGAGAGCCAGACGATAGAAAAATGTCATTGTGAAATGCGTATGGCATCGTACCATACCAGTGCATGCATTCTGTGACTTCGAAGCCAATTCAGAGGAATATGCGTGTTATTGATGTTATTGCGCTCGTTCCCGGCGCCGAAAGCCTTTTTCTGGAGTATGGACTCCACTGCGTGCGGTGTTCGCTGAATACCGTGGAAACCCTTGAGGAAGGATGCCTCGGTCACGGTATGAATGAAGAGGATATCGACGATCTGATCGGTGACCTCAATGAATTATTTTTTTGTCAACCGAAACGTCCAGAAAAAATTACAGTCACGAAAGCGGGAGCAGAAGCTCTCGCACACGTCTTGCAAAAAGAAGAAGATGTGCAGCAGAATTTTGTGATGACATTCGATGGGCGTGGAAGTTTTTGTTTGGAGTGCGGAGAAGAAAAATCAGTCGAGGGACATGTATTTTTTCATCCTGACGTTCCAAATATGTGCATTGTTGTTGACGACCGAATCCTCCGTCGGATCGGCGGCGCGGTGATTGATGTGCGCGAAGGAAGATTCACATTAGACATACCTGGCGACGAGAAATGTTGTGAGGAAAAAGAATGTACGTGTGAATAAAGGATTTATCGTGCACTTTTCAAATCCTCGGTATTTTTCACTGCATAAGCAAACAGTTCCTCGTCCTTAAAAAACCGGCGTACTTCTATTTCAGCAGTCTCGGGACTGTCAGATGCATGGGCGACGTTGATCATCATATCGACGCCGTGCTCTGCACGAATGGTGCCGGGAGCAGATTTTGTACTGTCGGTGACGCCGAGCATGTTACGAATCTTTTGCACCACATCATCTCCCTCGAGAACGAGAGCAATAACCGGAGTGGAGCTCATAAATTCTTCGACTTCCGGATAGAAGGGTTTATCGGCAATGTGTGCGTAATGTTCACGGAGGATATCGGGATTGAGGCGAATCATCTTACATCCGCGAATCAAAAATCCTGCTTCTTCAAAGCGTGCAATCACTTTGCCGCAGATCTTCTTCTGAACGGCGTCTGGTTTGAGGAGAATGAAGGTACGAGACATGAGAGGGTATTGAGATTATGGCTAAATTTAGGTATAATCATCTGATATGTCAATTATTGAGGAAAACCATCAAGATCCCGTTCTTCGCCTGTCTTCCCTTACCCGAGATCTCGCCCATCTCCACTATGAGCGATCTCAAGCGGAGCAGCAGGGGGATACAGTAGAAGCGGCATCGATCCCAAAGAGGCATTAAAAGAGTTATGATGAGAGGAGGCGCTCAAATTTCTCTTTATTGTTCTCTTTTCCAATCACTGCAAGGCGCAACTCTTCTGGAACAAGAATACGCTTCGCAAGTGCATCCACCTCCTCCTTCGTTACACGATCGACTTCTGTGAAATAATCTTCGACAGTGCGTATTTTTGGCAAAAGAAGTTGTTGTTTGCCGTAGAAGTGCGCGCGTTCCTCGCTGTCTTCAAGATTCAAAGTAATTTTCCCTTTCAGATACTCCTTTGCACGCAATAATTCTTCTTTTGTAATGCCGTCTTTTGCGCAGACCAGATATTCATGAATGATGAGTTTGATTGCTTCTTCCAGACGCGATTGGTCAACGCCGGCGCCGGTCGTGAGCGCACCGGCGTCGAGATAGGAATCCGTATCTGTGGAGATATAATAACACAGCCCCTTCGCTTCGCGAATATTGAGAAACATTCGCGAACTCATATTCCCGCCAAGAATAATCGAGAGCAATTTTTGGGCGAAGTGTTCTTCGGATAGAGACGGGACGCCAGGGACGCCGAGGACGAGATGAGATTGCTCGGTGGCCTTTTCTCGCAGGAAAGTTTTTTCGGTATTGAAGTTCTTAAAAGGAAGGAATTTCGTCTTTTTTTCTCCAGAAAGATCACCAAAGAATCGTTGTCCAAGTTCCATGGCGCGGGTCTCATGAATCTTTCCGGCGAATGTGACGACGGCATTGTCCGGCGTATAGAGGGCATTTTTGTGCTTTTGAAAATCTTCTTGCTTCACCGACATGATCACCTTTTCCGTTCCGATCGTATCCCATCCAAGTGGATGATTACCGAAGATCAGCTCTTCGAAATCCCATGCGACGCGGTACATTGGAGTATCCTGATACATGCGCTCCTCTTCGATAATCACACCGCGCTCTTTATCGATCTCCTTCGAAGGAAAACTGGCATGAAGCAGCATGTCCGAAAGAACGTCACATGCGAGTTCAACATGTTCTGCAGCAATCTTCACGTAGTAACCGGCGTATTCTTTCGCGGTAAACGCATTAAATTCGCCTCCCACACCGTCAATGGCAGCGCTCACTTCTTTTGTATTCGTATACTTTTTCCCGCCTTTAAAGAACATGTGTTCCAAAAAGTGACTCATGCCGCGTTCTTCTTCTTTTTCATACCGCGAACCGGCGCCGATAAAAACAAGCACGGTCACCGATGCTGTGCCATCGGACGGAGCGGTAAGGATAGGGAGGCCGGATGTGAGACGAGAGAGGGAAAAAGACATATGCAGGGCTAATAACTCAACAGGGGCCAGAAATTCAACACCGTGAATAAGACAAAAAAGAGGAGGGCGGGAATAAAGATGAAGAACACGAGCGAGCGAGAAGGACGATTCTCCACTTGTAGACTCAAGTAGATACTGGTGCTTCCGTAAAGAAGACCGATGAAGAGAATGGGGAGATCAACAATCGTCAGCCACCACATCGGCCACGGAGTATAGAGGTCTTTCTGTAGAAGCACGTATGCGCCAAAAAGCGTCAGCCCCAGTATAAAGAAGAGCGTGGCCGAAAGCTTGTGTAGAAAATCCGTCACACTCGTATCCTATAACCTGCAACCCCACTCCGCCAAGGCTCCGCGGGGCAAGCCTACAACCTACTTACCTTTTTGCACACTCACTCTCTTTCTTCCCTGTCTTCTGCGACGATTAAGTACCTTTTGCCCGTTGCGCGTGCACATACGCGAAAGAAAACCGTGTTTTCGAAGTCGCCTGCGCCATTTAAGTTTCCCAAGCATAATACTGTGTGGTGAAGGGAAGGCTAGGGAAGGGCTGGAAGAAGGTCAAGATGTCTTCTAGGATGAATAGTGTGAAATATTTCCGAGTCAGCGTTGTCGTATGTGTACTACTTGCCGCATGTTCTCCTTTAGGAAGAAATACACAGACGGATATCACTTTTTTGGATGGCACACAGACGACTCTTGAAGAGCATAGTGGAGACAAAACCGCCGTTATTAATTTCTGGGCAGCGTGGTGTCCGTTCTGTAAAGAAGAACTGCCGCTTTTTCAGAAGATGCACGAAAAATATCCAGAAATCGCATTCATTGGCGTCAATCTGCAGGAAGATCAGCAGACGGCAGAGAAATACTGGACGAATGGCGGGTATACCTTCAGGACATTGCTCGATCCGAAAGAGACACTCAAAAGGCAGTTTGATGTTTTCACACAGCCGACCACCTTCTTTCTCGATGAGGACGGAGATGTCATCTTCCGCAAAGACGGACCACTTCATGAGAAAGAATTAGAGGAGCGAATACAGGAGTTATTAAAAGGTATGGAAGGTACCGAGGACAAGACGGACGGTAAGACAGCAAGCGGCAACATTCAGACGTCCCTCGTACCCCCGCACCTTCGTTCCTGGTACGCCGGAAATGTCCGTCACACCATCCCTCTTGATGGCATTATAAGTGGAGGGCCTCCTAAAGATGGAATCCCATCCATTGATGATCCATCATTTATTTCCATACATACTGTTGATTTTCTCGATGATGATAGTCCGGGAGTACTCTTGAGCATCAATGGCGACACGCGCTTCTATCCTTTTGCGATTCTCAACTGGCATGAGATTGTCAACGATACCGTAGGTGGAGAACCTGTTGCTGTGACGTACTGCCCTCTCTGCGCAACGGCGGTGACCTATAGTCGAAAAGTCAGCGACAGTGTCGTCGAATTCGGAGTAAGCGGGCTTCTCTATCAGAGTAATTTGTTGATGTACGACCGTTCAAAAGGCTTACGGCAGGCCGTACATGTTCCTTCTCTGTGGAGCCAGATAACGGCGCAGTCTGTGGTGGGGCCTCTTACAGGAGAAGAGCTCGATTTTGTCAGAAGTGATATTGCCCGTTTCGGATGGGTGAAGACACTGGATCAATCGGTAAAGGTCTTGAGCACCGATACGGGGCATACACGAAACTATCGCGTCGATCCGTACGCAGGATATGAGGATCGTACAGAGATTTTCTTTCCGGTGGCAACGCAAGATGATCGTTTGCATCCGAAAGATTTTGTGTATGGCATCGTCGTGAATGGCATCGCAAAAGCCTATACCAAGTCTGCTTTACAAGAGCATCTGATGGTGAATGATGATATTGGCGGAGTAAGCGTGCGTATCGAATTTGATCCGTCGTCAGAGTCATTGCACATACAGAATATGAATATCGGTCTGGAACTGATTCCCATTCCCGCATTCTGGTTCTCTTGGGTGGCTCAACATCCCGATACGTTACTTTATCAGTAGTTGGCTGCGCCACGTGGGCGCGCGCCTAAGAAGCCACGTAAAGCGGTTTCGCCGCCACGTGGCACGAAAAGTCGCTGACGCGCCTTTACGTGGTTCTCTTGGGTTGCGGTGCATCCGGATACAGAATTATATAAATAGTATTCCACAGGAATTATTTCTCCAGTCCAGAAAAATTTTTTGTTTGTACGAAGTACGACACGGTAGAATACTCGTTTATGATCGAGCAGAAAATTGCGTCTCCGATACAGGAGACGCAGACATCGGAACGAAAAAAGAAGCGCAAGATTGCCGATCCTCTCGCGTATTACCATGAACACTACTCGGGATGCACGCGCGGACAATTGCAGCGGAGAGATCAGTCTTTATATCAGAAACTCCGCAATTGCAGTTTACTAAAGAGCGTTCCCTGCAGAGCGACGAGATCTTTGCATGATCCTCTTGCGTATTACCATGAACACTACTCGGGATGCACGCGCGGACAATTGCAGAAAAAGGATCAATCACTCTATCAACAGTTGCGGCGGCATAATGTTCTTCGCGAAGTACCAGTGCAAAGTGACCGTATGTTTGCAGATCCTGTTGCATACTATCATGAGCATTATCCAAAAAACACTCGTGGAGAGCTGCGCCGCAAAGACCCTGCTCTATACCACAAATTGTGGAGGAAGGGACTTCTTGACGAGATTCCGTTGCAAAACGGGTAAACGCGGGTTGCTACTCATGCAGAAGAGCAAAGCGCCGCATGTGCTTTCGGCCGCAGCCCGACCATGCGTTCCACAAGACGTTTGCCAAAACGGAGTGTCGGGATCAGTCCTGCACGAGAAACGATTTGCGCGCCTGTGAGGATTTTTTCATGAAGAGGAACATGGTGAAGGACATTCGTGTGAGGTTGTGTATGAAGCGTGTGTAAAAAGCGTGTGATGAGTGACTGCGCAGAATCTTCGATCAATACATCACGGGAAATTTCTGTGAACGTACTGATATGCTGACGTTCATAGCGGTGCGTATCACCTGTGGCAATCAGTGGAATGCTCCACTTTTGTGCAAGAAGACAGGCAAGCTTGTTTTTGTATGCACGCAGCAGCGCATTGAGTTCAAGAAAAGCAAAATGTCTGCTTTTTTCAAGAATGGTATGTTGTTCGAGAATTGGCAGACCGGAGAGTCCTTCGATGGTCCCATAATGTGCATGATTGCACTTGAGATGACGGGCATCGAGCGCCTCCAGAAATTCCGGTATCGCGAGTTTAGTAGGATTGAAACGCCAATTGCGTCCCACAAGTTTCCGTCGTATCACATCTTCAAACAGGGAGTGCATCTCGCGTAGCGTGCCCCATGTGACGATATCAATTCCTTCCCTCACCGTGATTTCGGTGCCCGGGACGAGGCCGGGGTACCACTCATTATCCGGCGGAGGAATATTATGGTCGGATAGGGCGATGTTTATGCTGTGTTTTTCCGCAATTGCACCGAGTTTACGTAGAGAAAATTGCCCGTCCGACCGTATGCTGTGGTTATGAAGATTGCTGCGGATTTGCTGTTTTCCCATCAAATCTTGTCCTACAAACAGGGACTCATCTTCCCCAGCAATTGCCAAAAGCTCCATATAACTGCAATATAATCCTTTTTTCTCATTCAAAGAAAGATAAGGGATGGCTGAAATACAATTTTAATATTGTTAATATATCTAAAATAGAGGAGAGAAACCTGCAAAATACCCTAAAAATATGGCAATGATCTGTTATTTTGGCTTAAGAAAAGGATCAATCAGTTATTGACAATATTTCTATTACATGGACAATGTAACGCTTTGTATATTTTTACAAGTATTACTCATATGAAAATGCGCATTTCTAGAGTAGTGGTATCCACTATTGCAACAGTTGCAATTCTCACACAGAACGTACTTTCTCTGCACGCAGCAGCATCTTCGTATACAGATGTTCCAAGAGGAACTTGGTATGAGAAATCTGTTCAGGTTTTTGTTGACGCCGGTTATCTCGATCTGGACCAGACGAATTTTCGTGCCGCCGATAATGCAAATCGTGCGGAATTCATAAAGCTTATTGTGGAATTGAGCGGAGGAATTCTCTCAACGCCGCCGGCAGTCGCGAGTTTTAACGATGTGCCTTTGAGCGCGTGGTATTACGGTTACATGGAAGACGCGGCTAAAGAAGGTTGGGTCCGTGGTGACGGCGATTGTTATGGAACGACGCCGTGCTATGCCCGTCCGGGTGCAAGTATCAATCGTGCAGAAGCTGCCGCACTCATTGTCCGTGCATTCGGTCTTGAGTGGAAGGGCGATGCACCGCAGTTCGTCGATAATCCGGCGGGATTGTGGTACACAGATGGCGTTCAGACAGCAGCAGATTACTGCATTCTTCAAGGAGATGACCGTTCCGGTCGCGTACGGCCGACGGCATTTATGAATCGCGCAGAAATGATCGTCATGCTCGATCGCGCAGATCAGGATCTTCAGCATGGTCGTGATTGTGGAGAGGAGAATGAGGCAGATATTCCCGGTATTACGAGTGTTGTTCCTGTAACTGCTTCGGAAGTTGTGATCGCATTCACACATCCGATATCCAACGTGCAGGCAGAGAATATTGCTTTGTATGCGATGAACGATATGGAAGTGATTGAGGCAACTCTTCTCGATGATACGACAATCAAACTGCTTCTGGAAAAAGCGATGATGTCGGGAGAAGAGTACACCCTCACGATTACAAATCTCGAATTGGCCGATGGAGGATATTTGTCTGCAACGACACTCTTTCCCGGTTTCAGTCCTGTTATTCAGGGTGATGGTGTTCTTGAACTCTCTATTGCCGCAGGAAGTCCTGCAGGAGATACCATTCCCAAAGGAACACAAGGTGTGAGCATGTTATCTGTCGATTTTGTCGCATCCTGTGATGACGATGTCGTGCTTGAAAATCTTACTGTTGTGCATCAGGGCTTTGGTGCTGTTTCGGACATCACGGGTATCTACGCCACGATGGATGGGGAGCGCGTCACGCGAAAGCGCACGATTGATTCCGAAGATCAGACGGCAGATCTGCACTTTGCGCAGAGGCTGACGATTCCCGCCTGCGGCACCAAAACAATCGACTTGGTTGGAGACTTTCTCTCCACGGCAACGACTTCCGGTGAACATAATCTTGCAATCGAACTTCCAAGCGACGTGAAGAGCAACGCAAAAGAAGTATCCGGAAACTT
>MFXT01000021.1 GCA_001788955.1 Candidatus Peribacteria bacterium RIFCSPHIGHO2_02_FULL_49_16
ACGTGAAGCTCTCGGAGAAAGAACGAATAGAATGCATTGCTCCGCACAATGCATACGTGAAGCTCTCGGAGAAAGAACGAATAGAATGCATTGCTCCGCACAATGCATAGGGACCCCCTCACCTAACCCCTCCCCTTTGGGAGGGGAACTTCTTTACCTTAAAATACAGAGGGACCCCCTTCCCTAACCCCTCCCCTTTGGGAGGGGAACTTCTTAATCGTCATCTTCCGTGTCCTTTTCCATTTCTTCCCGTTCCTTTTCGCGATGTTCGAGGAGTTTTTTTCCTACAATCGATGCCACGGCGCCGCCGATGATGAGACCGGCGATGATTCGGCGCAGGGGTTTTTTGCACTCCCGTTCTTTTTTGCGATGCCAGAAGAACATGTTTAGGAAAGAAAAAACGTATTACCAGGAAAGAACATTGTAGCTTTTCAGATGCATGAGAATGGTCTCCTCCACTTCCTGAAGTTTTTTGGTGGAGCGTGCTTCAGCGCAGATGGAAATACAGGGTGAAGTATTGCTCTGACGAATGCCCGCCCATGCGCCGTCGCCAAAATCGATGCGCACCCCGTCGAGCGTGTTGACAAGATGGTTTTTGAGAAAGTGCCGCTTCACTTTTTCAATAATCTGTGCTTTCTCTTCATCCGGGCAGGCCGGTCGTCGTTCTTCTGCCTGATAGACCGGAGGAAATTCTTGCAAGAGAGCCGAGAGGGATATGTTCTTTTTTTGCAGAATCGTGAGGATGCGAAGCGCTGCCACAAGTGCGTCGTCGAAGAGGAAGTAGTTTTCCCCGCAAAAAAAATGGCCGGATTGTTCTCCTCCAAGCAGTGCACCGTGTTCTTCCAAGGCGTGTTCGACAGAGGGGTGACCGACTTTCGTCATCACGGGAGCACCTCCCCATGCGCGGATTTCTGTTTCCAATATCGAGGAATTACTCACCGTGAAGACGACGGGTTTTCCCGGAAGACGTTCCAGATGATCCTTCGCAAGCAGCAGCAGAATATGATCGGCACTGACGATGTTTCCTCGGTCATCTACAATGCCGAGTCGATCCCCATCGCCGTCAAAGGCGAGACCGAGCGTGCACTTCTTCTCTTGTACCAAATCTTGCAATTCTTTCAACGTCTCCCGCTTACTGGGATCGGCCGGATGATTGGGAAAAGTACCATCGGGTTCTGCATACAAAGCATGTATCTCACATCCGATGCTTTGTAGCACGGAACCGTAACACGGTCCGGCCACGCTGTTTCCGTAGTCGACGGCAACAGTCATCTCCTTTCCGCAGGATGAGAATACTTTCGTGAGGTGCTCTCTGTATGGGGTAATCGCATCATAGGATTCTTCCATTCCTTCTCCATGCAGAAAGCCACCGATTTCGATGCGCCTTTTTAGGTTCTGAATATCGTCTCCCGAAAAAGAATGCGCATGTGCTGTCGTAAGCTTGAGTCCATTATCTTCCGCGGGATTGTGACTTGCGGTCACCTGTACCCCGCCGTCGAAGTTTTGTGTACATACGGTGAAGTAATTCACCGGACTCGGGGTCTCGCCAATCGTCGTGACAGAACAGCCGGTGGAAAGCAGTCCCTCGATGACGGCACGCTCAAACAAGTGGCCATGCGTGCGTGCATCGCGGCCGACGCAGATTCTGGGATGGTCCTTGCCGGTACGTTCGCGGAGAATGGATCCGAAGGCGCAAGCGATCAGTCGGCAGACGTCTTCAGTGAGTTTCTCATGTGCTTTTCCGCGTATATCGTAGGCACGGAAGATTTGGGGATCAATAAGGCTCATACGAGGCAAAAAGTATAGTGCAAAGACTATCAGACGTGGAGTCTGAACACAATAGTTATTCAAAGTATTCAGGACGCGCACGAAGGCTCGTGCGCTGGGGGATGAAATGATCATTTACCTTCATGGCATCATTCGCTTGCGCTCTCTATGCATCGATGCGTCCAGCGTACGATCCTTCGTGCGCTGGAGGATGGTGAGAAGAGCGTCCAGCGTACGATCCTTCGTGCGCTGAAGTACGATCCTTCGTGCGCTGGAACAAGAGAAATCAACTACACCCCCATGACTTTAGTCGTGGGAGTATGTCAGAAGACTCCGATCACAAACCGCATAATAGCGAAGCTGGTCATCATGATCATGAGACCGATGATGGATTTGATGAGAATATTTTTCGCTTTGCTTGCCTGTTCCGCATTCCCGAAGTTCAGGATCATCGTGATGCCGGCAAATATGATGAATGCCGCGGCAACAGCGGCGGAAAAAACAATAAGTCCGTTGACGATGGAAAGCGCTTTATCAATGACGGGCGCGGTTTTTGGTCCAACCGGTATTTTCCCCAATTGAATACCGAATGTTTGCAGAATCACTTGTTTGGAGCCGATCAGAATGACGCCGAAAATGACGGCAAAGACCGTGCGTTTGAGTTGGACGAGACCTTCTTCCTTTCCGTAACTTGTGACAGAAACGATGCCGCTTACGAGAATCGTGACGACGGCAAGGATGCCGATGATGAACGTGAACCAATCGAGAATACCGCTCACTTCCGTAACGAGAATGGCCGCACCCTTGGCGCCCTGTATTGCTTTACCGGCCTTTTCATTCAGTCCGCCATAGAATGCATCGGTGAGAGGATTCACCAGATAGGTAAGCATCAGTGCGGTGATTGTTCCGGCAATAATCTTTTTGGCGTTCGCGAGTTTTTCATCATCTTGACTATTGACGAGTCGAACGCCGTAACGAACGAGAACCAATGTTGCGACAACAGAAACGATCCAGCGGAGTTTGGCAATGAGCTCTGTAACGAGCTTGATCAAACACTCTGCTCCGGTACATTTGATATCGTATAATTTCCCCTTGCCGATTTCATCGATGACGTCGGCCGGATTCTGACCAAGAGCCGTTTGTGAAAAGGAGAAGAGTGCAAAGGAGAAGAGTGCAATGATCAGGCACGAGAGAAGGGCAATGCGTTTCATCGTATTAGAGGAAGAGATTGACAATGGCATAGGAACAGATGACGACGGCAGAGGAAACAATTGCGGTGATCATCAGTTTTTTCCCCTTTTCCACTGTTTCCGGATTCACGGCAATCAGGATCAGCATACCGGCGGCGACGAAGGCAATCACGGTGAGAATGCCGAAAATTTCGATGAGGAAATTTGCCATGCCCAAAACTTCATCTCCGATGATGGTGCTTTTGCCTCCACCCTTCTGCAGAGTATCGCCTGTGACAGCTTTGATCAGCTGATCTGCAAGGAGCACGACGACCACACCCATGAGTCCGTTAAAAAATTTCTTCTTCTGTTTATCAATTTCTCCTTCCTGTCCCTGCAGCGCGATCATGCGTGAACCTTGAAAGACAATGTTGAATGCGAGTGCGACGCCGAGGGCGATTTTGAAATATTCGATGATATCTTTCAGACCTCCTTCACCCTTTTTACCAATAATTATTTTGGGGTCAATGAGTTTGTCTCCTTGATTCGTGAATGCTTGCGTGAGCAACACCGCGCCTGCGACGATGGCGCAACCTGTGATTGCTTGAAAGTATGCAGTCTTGGATTCGGTAAGCACATTCTCATCATCCGAGAAGATAATCATTTGCACGCCGTAGAAAAAGAACATGCCGAGTGCGATTGCCACAAAGGCAATCATGAGAAATTGCGGTGTTGCCGCCGCCCCCTTTCCGGTAAAGAAGATTTTTTCTTGGACAAGTTCGCGCAATCCGGTTATGCCTTGGCCAAATACCTTTTTACATGAACCTTCATCATCCAGAATACAGATATCGTCTATTTTGGGATTGGCGCCCAGTGCAATCTCTGTGAAAATGAGGGGGGCTGCGGAAGCGGTGATGCCAAGGAGAACAGAAACAAAAATGCGACGCATCAAGGAATTATAGCAAAATATGTGGTTTTTGTGAACAATTCCTTGCCATTTCTCCTTATTTTCTTACAATATATGCACTATGCAATCACAAGGACCATTTTCTCCTTCTACGAGTCGGCCCATCACGTTAAGTGCTGCAGCAGAAGGGCAGGTATATCTTCTATTCGCTTTGGCGATGGGATTGACTGTTTTGGGATTATTATTTGGAATAACATTTGCACTGCCGCTTCTCACGAGCGGTTTTCATTTTGTCATCCTCATTTCCGAGCTCGCCATTATTTTTACAGCACGTTTGTGGATGGAGAAGTCCCCTTTGAATTATCTGCTTTTCGGCCTCTTTCCGATCCTTTCGGGGCTGATGATTGCACCTTACATCATGTATGTTCTCACCGGATACGCCAATGGAGGACCGATTCTGATGAATGCGTTTGCCGCAACGGCCTGTATGGCAGCAGGGGCAGGGGTCTTTGCAAAGACGACGAAGTGGAATCTTGGGGTGATGGGCAAAGCCCTTTTCTTTGCTCTGATCGGTCTGATCTTCATGGGGATTTTGCAGATCTTCATTCCGGGACTGCGGGGCGGTGCGACCGAAATGTTTCTCTCCGGCGCCGGAGTCGTGATTTTTGCTCTTTTTACGGCTTATGATATCCAGAGAGTCAGTTCTATGGCCCGTCTTGGAGCCAACCCGTTTATGCTTGCATTAAGTTTATATCTGGATATCTTCAACCTTTTCTTATACATCCTGCGATTCATGCTCGCCATTTCCGGGCAGCGCAGATGATATTCCATACCCTATAATTTTATCCCATGGCCAAGCGTCCCACACCAAAGAAACGGCGGTCCAAGAAGCGCGTGCGCCAGCAGCGTTCTGCATATATGGGCAAGCAAATTCGACGTTTGAAGGGGCTCCAAAATTCTCCCTATGCAACTATTGCAGAGAAAAAGGGCGGAGGAGGAGAAGTGACGAAGATTAAAGCCTGATCCCATGGCTCGACGCCGCCATCTTTCACGTATTGCTGTTCTTCAAACACTCTTTGAGTGGGAACGGCGCGAAGGGACCGATGTTTCCGCATCACTGCAAAGCAATACCAAAGATCTTGGGGATATCGATAAAGAATTTGCGGAGGATATTTTACGCGGAGTGATCGAGAAAAAAACAGAACTGTGGGATCTTATGAAGAAACATGCACCGCAGTGGTCTCCGGATCGCATGGATCCGATTTCACGATGTTTGCTTCTGATCGGCACCTATGAACTGGAGTATGCTCATGATGCTCCGCCTGCTGTCGTCATTAACGAAGCGATTGAAATTGCCAAGGAATATGCGACAGATGAGAGCGGGAAATTTGTGAATGGGGTTCTGAACGCGATCGCGCATAGGAAAAAGTGATATACTTGTCTCATGGTCAGTCCTCCAAAATCCTTCACAGAACTTGAGAATGCCATTGCTGTGCGGTTTCGGGATAAAGAATTGCTGGCGCAATCACTGACACACAGGAGTTCCGTCAGGCGGTCCAAGACGAATGGCCACAATGAACGATTGGAATTCCTCGGTGATGCGGTGCTGGAACTCGTCACAACGGATTATCTTTTTCGGCTTTCGGATCGTCCCGAAGGCGAACTCACCAATTGGCGTTCCGCTCTCGTACAGCGCGAAAATCTTGCCAATGTTGCGCATGAAATCGAGCTTGGGGATTATCTTTTTTTAAGTCGTGGCGAGCAGGCGGGAGGTGGCAGAAGTCGCGATTCAAATCTGGCGAATGCACTTGAGGCATTGATTGGCGCGATCTACATCGATAGGGGATTTGCCGTTGCCAAGGATTTTTGCGAGCGATTTATTATTGCCCGCTTGGCGACGCTTCTTGCCTCCGGAAAACATCGTGACGAAAAGAGTCTTTTTCAAGAACATGCACAGGAGCAGCTCGGCGTCACCCCGCGCTATGAGGTTTTACATGCCGTCGGCCCTGATCACGATAAACAATTCACCTGTGCGGTTTTTCTTGGAGAAGAAAAAGTGGCCGAGGGCGTTGGCAATAGCAAACAGAAAGCGGAGCAGGCGGCGGCAAAAGAGGGTTTACTGCTCAAGAAATGGAAGCAGTAGGCGTTTTCCATTGTATCTCATGGCAGAGGATCGCGCCGAGGATCAATGATCCTCCGATGGTCGTTGCCCATGTCATCTGTTCTCCAAGAATGAACATCGGAAAGAGGACGCCGCCGATGTTTTCCGATAAACCAACGAAAGCCGCAAGAATGCCTCCTCTTTTCTGAATCAGAAAAAACCAGAGCACAAAGAGAATCGCCGTTGAGAAGACCGAAAGGAGAAGCGCCGAGAGGATGCTTCCCATCCAATATGCGCTTCCATTGGAAAGATTTGGTGGAAAAAGCACAAGAACAGGGAGGAAAATCACCGAAGAACTTAAAAAGGATCCGTATGCGATCGTGAAACCATCCAGTCGTTTATCATATTTTTGAGCAAGTATGGCGCCGACGGAATAGAGCCCCCATCCTGCACCGGCAAGAAGAACGAGTATGTCTCCGAGAAAATGTACTCTGCCAATAGACGACAGATCGCCTCCTTGCGTAATGAGAATATAGGTTCCAACGAGAGCAATACCAAAAAGAATGATGCTCTTTTTTCCCATACGTAGAGCGAGAAAGAGTGTGGCAAAGAGCACCATGAAGAGCGGGCTTAAATTAAAAAGAAGATCGTATTGAATGGCAGTGGTTTTTTCGAGTCCCAAAAAACCAAGAATCATTCCTCCACCAACGCCTATCAAGGCGAGCGCCATAAACCACTTTCGACGTTCCCATACGATCTGAAATGTTTCGGCAAGAGAGCCGCGCATATATAAAAAAACACTCAAGAAAAGCATCGACACCACGACGCGAAAAGCAATGAGAGTGATCGGTTCAAATACGGGCATTGCCAATTTTCCGAGCACGCCGATTGCTCCGCCCGCAATGGCAATATAGAGCACAACAAAGATTGTTTTTGCATCCACGAAAGGATCATACCCCTTTGAATGCATTCTTAATGCATCTGTACTTCAATATCCACGCCACTGGGCAGGCTTAAATTCTGTAAACTCTCCACCGTCTTGAAAGTGGTGTCTGTGAGATCGACCAGGCGTCGGTGGATCCGCATTTCGTACTGGTCACGCGAGTTTTTGTGCACGAATGTGGACTTGTTGACGGTGAACTTTTTGAGGATAGTCGGAAGCGGCAAAGGACCGTGAATGACGGCGCCGCTGCGCTCGGCAGTTTCGACAATTTTCGCCACAGCTTCATCGAGCACATGATAATCAAAAGCCTTCAGTTTAATGCGAATTCTGCTGATCGCAGCTTCTTTGGTCTTTTTCTTTTCCTCTTTTTCGGAAGACGAGACAGCGTCCTTCGTCTTGGCAGCGGTCTTCTTCTTTTTTGGAGCAGCTTTTGCCTTCTTGGGATCTTTTTTGTCGATCATAAGAGGAAAGAAAAGAACAGAAGGAAGAGATGCGGAAGTAATTACTTCAGCACCTTTGTTACAACGCCCGCACCGACGGTGCGGCCACCTTCACGGATTGCAAAACGGGTTCCTTCATCGAGAGCAATAGGTGCACCGAACTTGACTACGAACTTCACATTATCGCCTGGCATCACCATTTCCACGTTTTCAGGAAGAGTCACTTCTCCGGTCACATCGGTCGTTCGGATATAAAATTGCGGCTTATATCCTTTGAAGAAAGGCGTGTGGCGACCGCCTTCCTCTTTGGTCAGCACATAGACTTCCGATTCAAACTCTGTGTGCGGAGTGATGGAACCGGGCTTGGCGATTACTTGCCCGCGTTCAATTTGTTCACGTTCAAGGCCGCGCAAGAGTAGACCAACGTTGTCTCCCGCCAAGCCTTCATCGAGAAGCTTGTGAAACATTTCCACTCCCGTTACCACGGTCTTCTGTGTTTCCTTGATACCGATAACTTCCACTTCTTCGTTCACTTTCACTTTTCCTTGCTCAATGCGTCCCGTTGCAACCGTACCGCGTCCCTTGATGGAAAATACGTCTTCCACAGACATAAGAAAAGGTTTGTCCAGTTCACGCACAGGATCAGGAATATGGGTATCAAGTGCAGAAAGAAGCTCTTTAAGATGCTCGATTTCTCCGGCATCTCCTTCAAGCGCTTTGAGAGCAGATCCTTTGATCATAGGCGTCGTGTCACCGGGGAATTCATATTTGTTCAGAAGTTCCCGTACCTCAACTTCCACGAGCTCAAGGAGTTCGGGATCCTTCACCATGTCGATCTTGTTGAGGAAGACTACGATATAGGGCACGTTGACCTGACGAGCGAGGAGAATGTGCTCACGAGTCTGCGGCATCGGGCCGTCTGCCGCTGATACGACGAGAATCGCGCCATCCATCTGGGCGGCTCCGGTAATCATATTCTTCACGTAATCGGCGTGTCCGGGACAGTCGACGTGCGCATAGTGGCGTTTATCGGATTCATATTCCACGTGTGAAGTATTGATGGTGATACCGCGTTCCTTCTCTTCAGGCGCGCAGTCGATCTTTGCATAGTCTTTTTTTTCCCCTTCCGGTGAAAAATTCATCGACAATGCTGCCGTGAGAGTCGTTTTTCCGTGGTCAACGTGTCCGATGGTTCCGACGTTGACGTGCGTCTTGGACCGGTCGAATTTTTTATCTGCCATACCAGAAAAGGGGAAGAGAAAGAAAAATTAAACCAAAAGCTTTAAGAGTCTAGAGAATCCTGCTATCCAGTCAAGCAGATGTACATAAGGAAATCGGGGGAGGCGACAGATGTCCGTGGACTGATGATAGAATAAAGAAGATGAAGCTGCAGGAAAGAATACGGGTTTTTATTCAAGAGATCTGGCGATGGTATGGTCGAAATAAGCGGCAATTACCCTGGAGGGATCTCGACATCGAGGATACTGCACAGCGAGCCTATCGGGTGATGGTCTCGGAGATTATGCTCCAGCAGACGCAGGTTTCCCGTGTGATTGTCATGTATAAGAGATTTCTGGAGCAATTTCCGTATCTGGAAGATTTGGCGCAGGCATCAAATCGCGAGGTCATTCTCGCATGGAGGGGTTTAGGTTATAATAGCAGAGCTTTGAGGTTGCGAGATGCGGCAAAACATATCTGCAATAAAAGTCCCAATGCTCAAAACACACAGCAAAAGGTGAATTTTCCGCAGGAGATGAACGAACTTATGTTCATTTCCGGCATCGGCCACTATACAGCTGCCGCCATCCGAAATTTTGCCTTTCATATTCCCACTCCGTGTCTTGATACCAATATACGTCGGATTCTCCATCGCACGTTCGTCGGTCCGGAAAACTCTGATGGAAGATGGAAGAAGGATGATGAATATTTATTAAAACTAGCTAGCGAAGTCTTGACGGTGGCAATTACCGTGTTTGATGAATTGCCGCGAAGGCAGGCTTTGCCTGCCTGGAGCGGCTCACTCGCGTCTTCCGAGTGGCATGCTGCTCTGATGGACTTCGGCTCCCTTGTCCAAACCAAGCGCAATCCCCGGTGGGAGGAGTGCCCTTTAACTGCAGCCGGGATTATGAAAGCCACTTCAAAAAATTTTCCCGAGGTGCATCTTCCTACCGTCTACCAACCCGTTTCGCCAACAATCGTCGCCTTCGGCCATCGTAGTTCTAGCGAAGTGGACTCCGGGACTTCGACCGAAAAGAGGCGAGGGGTGAGCCTGCAACCTCGCGAACCAGGTCGTCTTGTTGGCTCGCGACATGTCCCAAATCGCATTTTTCGCGGACGGATTGTCGAAATGCTTCGGGATTGCGAAAATGGACTCACTCTCGGACAGATCGGAAAGGAAATTTGTATCGATTGGTGCTCTACTGTAGAACAAAAAACGTGGCTGCATGATCGATTGACGTCTTTGAAGAAAGATCGGCTTTTGATGCAGAGGCACGGAAAGTTTTTTCTGTAGACGTACACTCTGTAGACGTAAACCGCTCTGCATCATACGTACATCGAGACACATCATACCTAAACCGCTCTGCATCGAAAAAAAGCTTACAGGAGAACACACCATGATCACCGTATGTACAATGTGTAAAAATGAACGTACACATCAATTAATCAATTAATTGATGTTCAAATTTTGTATTCAAATATTTTAGCAACACATAATAAAAAATTACATTCAGTACCGTCCTATTAAAATTTCCTGACAGAACCCTGCGGCGGCACCCCTTCCCTCGCAAGGCACCGCTCCCTTGCTTGCCGGCCATCTTGTCCCTCGTAGCCTTGGCGAAGTGTGAAGCTTTAGAGACGGCTGGAGGGAGGGGTGCCTCTCCGCCTACTGCCGTATGCGCAGAGTTGTACTGAAGAATGTGTATGGGACGGCGCTGACTTATAGTATTTCTCCGGTGCCGATACTTCCTGTTTCAGTATTCGTGCTTCCCGTGCCGCTCCCTGTTCCAGTGTGTATGCTTCCCGTGCCGGTCGTACTTCCAGTCGGAACGATGATATTTCCCGAAGCAGCATGGAGAATCACGTTCTTCGATGCGGGTTCGTGAGGAATTTTGACGAGGTCAGGAAGCTCTGGAGGTTTCCACCAAGGCAGGCCTCTTTTTTGGTCCGGTTGGTGGAAGAGTGTATAGAGTGCGACGGCAAATTCATTTCGTGAAAGTGGACGATGTGGTTCGAGATAGGGAAGACGATTGGGAAAGAGATCATAGTGCCATGCGCTGCCTGCATATTCTTTATACCATGCACTTTGCGGTATATCGTGATAGCCGTGGAGCCAGTTTTTTTCCAGATGAAATGTTCGACCGAGCATCGCGAGAAACTCGGCGGTGTTCACGTGTTTTCGCGGTTCAAATCGCGCCTCGGTTTGACTGCTGTACGTTCCGCGAACGATTTTGCGAAATGCGGCGGTAACAACATACGGTGTGTACCATTCCCCTTCAGCGATGTCCGTGAACATGCCGTTATTCATCGTGTGTGTCACAGGGATGAATCCCGCGAGAATCATCATTTTTACCGCTTGTACCCGATTGACCTGTTCATATCCGCGAAATGTTCCATCAGGAAATCCGTTGATGATTCCGCGGGATGCAAGAAAGTGAATGGCAATGCCTTCCTGCGACAACCAGTCTACATCGGAATAGGGGAGTGCGCTTGCCTGTAGAGATGATCGTTTGTGAGAAACAAGAGCGATGCTGATGACGGCAAAAAGAACACATACGGCAAAAATATGGGTTATGCCGACGATATTTTTCATAACGGGAATCATACCTCTACTTCGCCATTTCTTCCACACGCTTCTCCCGAATCACGTTGACCTTAATCACACCAGGATAGGTCAGTTTCTCCTCGATCCCTTTGGCGATATCTTTGGCAAGCGTACGTTGTTTCAGATCATCAATCGCTTCGGTATTCACATAGACGCGAATTTCGCGACCGGCGGAGACGGCAAACGCACGTTCGACGCCTTCAAAGCTCCTCGCAAGATCTTCCAATTCCTTCAGTCGACGGAAATAATCCTCGATAGATTCGCGGCGAGCGCCCGGACGCGCTCCGGAAATCGCATCGGCGGCGGCGACGACGAAAGCTTCGGGGGTTTCGATGGGAATATTTTCGTGATGCGCGGCAACACAGTGAATGACTTCGGGGCGAATTTTAAAGCGCTTACAGATTTGCACGCCGATATCGACGTGTGTACCCGCGACTTCGTGGTCAAGCGCTTTTCCGACATCATGCAAGAGACAACCTTCGACAACTGTCATCACATCGGCGCCGATTTCTTCGGCAATCATACGGCCAAGATGCGCCATTTCCACCGAGTGCTTGAGGATGTTCTGTCCGTAACTCGTGCGGAATCGCAGTCGACCGATAATCTTGAGGAAATCCTGGGAATATCCCGTGATCCCAAGCTCATCCGTCGCGCGTTTTCCAAATTCCAGCATCATCTTTCCCACATGTTCTTTCATTTTCTTCACGACTTCTTCAATGCGTGCGGGTTGTATGCGTCCATCCTGAATCAGTTTTTCCATTGCGAGCTTTGCAACATATCGGCGCGCAAGATCAAAACCGGAGAGGACGATTGCACCGGGTGTGTCATCGATGATCACGTCGATACCCGTTGCTTGTTCAAACGCATTGATGTTGCGTCCCTCTTTTCCGATGATTTTTCCCTTCACATCATCCGATGGCAGTTCCACGATGGTTGCCGTGGATTCTGATGCGACTTCGGATGCATATCGTTGCATCGCTTGCGTCATCAGATCACGTGCGCGATCCTCTGCTTCTTCTTCCATCGTGGTCTTGAGAAGGTCGATTTGTTTGGCAAAATGGGGCGAGAATTCCTCTTTCAGTTCTTTCCAAATTTCTTCCTTCGCTTCCTCCGCGCTTAAACCCGCGACTTTCTGCAGTGCTTCACGATGCTTTTGCCGTGCCTCCGATAGCTCCTGTTTCATTTCTCTCATCTCTTCCTGCATCTGTGTCACCTTATTACGCTGCGTTTCGAGTTCCTGTGTTTTTTCATCGAGCGAACGCTCTTTTTCTTCGAGGCGTGCTTCCTGATTAAAGAGTTTTGCAGTCAACTCATTCGCCTGCAATTTTGCTTCCGACAAAATTTCTTTCGCACTCGCGCGCGCTTCTATTTCGGCAGCTTTGATTTTGCCTTGCCCTTCGGCGATCTGAATATTGAGCTTCTCAAGAAATCCTTCCTGCTTTCGGATTTCTTCCTGAAGCGATTTTGGAATACGTTTCTTTGATGCGAAGAGAGCGTAACCGGCGAGAAGGCCGACTGCGCAACCGATGGCGATAAGGAGAAATGGAGACATGGGAGAGAAGGGGAGAATCGATAGTAAAGGAACCAGCATTCAAAAGAGCCTGCATTGTGATACAGAGCACAGAAGGCCATTGGCGGAACATGCATATCATACGTGCGGGAGAAGCATACTCCACTCCTGCGAAAGAATCGAGATTGAATATTTCTTTGGTCCAAAACACAAAATATTGTGATCATAAGGCGAAAATGACTTGCCAAATAATAAAAGGTGTTTTCCAGAAACCTTCTCGGAAGAAAGGTGCATGATAAGGTGCTGAACCTTTTATGTTGTATACATATTCCTTTGTTGTTTTTTGTCTTTTCCCACAGATTGTTTGGGCAAATGCATCAACTGTTGTGATCAGCGAGCTTCTGTGGATGGGGTCCGATCTTTCGACGGCGGATGAATGGTTTGAATTGGCAAATACAGGAAGCGAGCTTATGAATATCGGCGGATGGAAAGTTACCACACACAACGGAAGCGGTGAGGAGGCGGATATGATCGTTTTTCCAATGGAAACCACAATTGCACCCGGAGATGTTCTCGTTGTGAGTAATTACGGGGCGAGTGAGTCTCGGCTTGCCGAAGAGCCGGATTTTGTGACGACATCCGTTTTGCTTCCCAATACGAAATTGCTTGTGCGGTTCTATGATGCAGATGGCAATCTTGTGGATGAAGTGGATGATGGTGTCGGCGTGCCGTTTGCAGGACGTAATGAGAGCGGTGATACGGGAATAAAAGCGAGCATGGAACGCATTGATTTGTCTGGTGCCGGAAATATCAAAGATCATTGGAAAACTGCAGAAGTAAGCAGGGGATTTGATGATGGTGCGCCGATAATGGGAACGCCGGGCTTCTTGTTCTCGTCTTCATCTTCATCTTCCTCCTCCTCTTCATCTTCCTCCTCCTCTTCATCTTCCTCCTCCTCCTCATCTTCTTCCTCATCATCTTCTTCCTCCTCTTCTTCCTCCTCCTCCTCATCTTCTTCTTCTTCCTCCTCCTCCTCCTCTTCCTCTTCTTCTTCTTCATCTTCCTCATCATCATCATCTTCTTCTTCTTTCTTATCATCTTCCTCCTTATCTTCTTGCACTTCACCAGAGGCGAAGATTCACATTCAATCCGGAGAGCCGGAAGGAGAGGAAAAGGTGACGATAAATCTTCAGGCAATTATTGAAGAAGGGTCATTATCCTCGGCATCATGCAGTTGGGATTATGGTGATGGGTATAACAGTACCAGCTGCAATCCCCATTCACATACATTTCACAAGATTGGCCAATACGAGATTGTTCTCACCATAACGGATCAGTGTGGTAAAGTACTCATACGAACGCTTGATGTTATTGTGCATGGAGAAAAAGGATCCTCATCGAGTGCGAGTGAAACAGTACAGAATAGCGGAGGGAGCACGGCATGTACGCCGTCCGTTTTTTCCGGGATTATTATCACCAGATTTTTGCCGAATCCAAGTGGTAATCAATATCAGGAAGAATGGATTGAGGTGCAGAATATGATGAACGTTCCTGCAGATGTATGTGGTTGGTTTCTAGATGATAGTGAAGGAGGAAGTACACCTTTTTCCCTCGATGGATTTACCTTATTTCCACAGGAAAAGCGCGTATTCAAAAGTCAGCAAACACATATTGCTCTCAATAATGACAGTGATGAAGTTCGCCTTTTGGCTCCACAGAGATTTTCGGGACCGACGGTGTATGGAAAAATACAGTACCGTGGCGCAAAAAAAGATCAGGTATATGTGGCGATTTTCGCATTTGCCGACGTGGGAAACACAGTAACAGTCACGAGGATCATTGATGGAGATACTCTTGAAGGAACACTCCATGAATATACACTGCCCATTCGACTTATTGGAATTGATGCTGCGGAAATGAAAAACCGATCCGGTATCGAAAATTCTGAAGGAATATATGCAAAGAATTTCCTTACAGCCCTTTTAGAAAATAAAAATGTTGAACTATTATTTGATACAAATATGTATGATATATACGGTAGAATTCTTGCGTATGTCCATATTGATGGAAAAGATGTGGGAAAAATTCTTCTGGAAGAAGGATTGGCAGAAGTCTACACGAAGTTTTCTTTTTTAAGAGCACAGGAATATGAAGAGGTGAGCGGGAAGGGAACAAGTAAAAAACTGCAGGGTGCCAGAGAAAGCGGATCGCCCAAAGTGATAAACAAGGAGGCCAATGTTTCTTCCTCTTCTTCCTCTTCTTCCTCTTCCTCCTCTTCCTCCTCTTCCTCCTCTTCCTCCTCTTCTTCCTCCTCTTCTTCCTCCTCCTCTTCTTCCTCCTCTTCTTCCTCCTCCTCCTCTTCTTCCTCCTCTTCTTCTTCCTCTTTTTCATCTTCATCTTCATCTTCATTCGCTATCACGTATAATCAGACCCCTTTTCGTTCGCGTTACAGAAATCGGCTTTCGGGGAATATTTCGCATGATGTGACTCTGAATCAACTGGAAGGAGTGATGTCTTTTGAAAAGAAAGAACATCAGGAAGACACCGTTCTTTTCGAGTGGGAGTTTACAGTGCTCTCATTTCTCTTTATTGTCGGTTTGGATAGTCTTTGGCGATTGATTAAATGGATGTGAAGTTCACAGGGAAACCAAGGTTTCCCTGTGAACCCCTTCCTTCGAAGAGTGGCTACAGCCAGGCAAAGCCTGCCTTCGCCACATTCTTTTAAATTTCCTTGTTCTTTGAACCAAAAAATAGTCCAGTCGTATACCATTTTTAAGAAGAGTCAAGTGCGCTTCAACATGGCCGTACTGATACAATGAGAATGTAAAAGATTTTTTCTTCTCATCAAGATATGACAATGACATACGGCATCATCGAAATCCTTCATCCACAGACATTAAAAGATGCAACAGACACTCTGGAAACGCGCATAAAACATGTACAAGATATTCTGGATGAAGAAGGATTGGTGATGTCGGAAAAAGAAGCGCGAGGAGATAAAATCCGCTTCGAAGGACCGAAAGATGCACTGATCAAAGTGCTCAAACAACTCATTCACGACAATATTCTCCATAGACTCGAAATCGAGAATTTGCATTCTGTACACGAGAGTGAAATGGGGTCGGATGGAGGATGATGAAGGGAATGTTCTGCATATTCTATGTCCACCCCCACTTTTACCACCCGGTGTCTTAAAAACGAACGTGTTGCCAACAATGTGTATGAGATGCTCTTTGAAAAGCCGCAAGGATTTACGTTCATCCCTGGGCAGTTTGTACTCTTTCAGGTTCCTCTTGTGGATGATCGCAGCGATGTTCAGCCGCGCGCGTATTCGCTGGCATCAACCCCCGATGAGGAGCATTTGCTCTTTGTCATGAGCTTAAAACCCAAAGGACGTTCCAGTCGATGGATCGAAGAGGTATTGCGAGAAGGAATCGAGATGCAGTTTCAGGGACCGTTCGGATTCTTTTTACTTGATCAAAACACGCCAAAGAATTATCTCTTCATTTGTACAGGAGCAGGCATTAGCCCATTTCGTTCCCAGATCATCACTGCACTACGTGAAGGAGACACACGCCGTATAGATCTCATCTTCGGCGTACGCAGCGAAGAGGATCTCTTTTGGCAGAAGGAACTTGAAGAATATACGAAGAACTATAACAACTTCTTTCTCCATCTCGCTTTAAGCAATCCTTCAGAGAACTGGAAAGGACATCGTGGCCATGTGCAAACGCTCATTCCCCAAATTGTGCAGGATTTTTCCCATAAAAACGTCTACATCTGCGGCAATCCCGATATGACGACAGAGCTCAAGAAGATGTGCTTGGAGGAGTGGAATGTGCAAAAAGAGGATTTGCACGTGGAGGGGTATATATAGGTGATAGATGAGAGGTTTTAGGTGATAGGTGACAGGTGATAGCACTCAAAAATTCATCAAATAAATAATTTGCGTCTTCTGGACCCGGCGTTGCTTCGGGATGAAACTGGACGGCAAAAAATCTTCCCGATGTATGAGAAATACCTTCCACGGTTTCATCATTGGCATTACGAAAAAAAACATGCCAGTCTGCAGGAAGAGAATGTTCATCGACAGCAAATCCGTGATTCTGACTCGTTATGATACAACTTTGCTGTGAAGGCAGACCACCCACACATAGACACGGCTGATTCGCTCCTCGATGGCCGTATTTTAATTTGTACGTATCCCCCCCAATCGCCAGAGCCATCAGTTGTATTCCAAGACAAATACCAAATGTAGGAATATCTTTCTCTAGGGCTAAACTGATATTTTTTATCGTTTCTGTACACATTTTTGGATCACCAGGACCGTTGCTGATACATACTCCATCAATTTCTCCATCATACGAATCCATATCAAAATTCCATGGGACGCGCACGACCCGCACGCCGCGCTTGAGAAAACTACGAATGATGTTACGTTTCATACCACAGTCATAGGCAAGAATTGTTGTCTCTCTGCCCAAAAGAGGCTCGTAGACGATCACTTCTTTGCAACTCACTTCTTCTACGAGATTTCGCTCGTTTGGATCGTCAATGTTCAATTCCGTATTACTTGCGATCTGAACAATGCGGCCAAGCATCACTCCTTCCTCCCGCAATCTCTTCGTCAACGCCCGCGTATCGACTCCGGTGATCCCTGGAATATTGTATTTCAAAAGCCATCGATGAAGTGAGCTCGTAGCAGTATGATGGCTATAGTGATCGCTCGCCTGTGCAACGATGACGCCACGCACATGAAGTGCTTCACTCTCCAGATACTTTGAAAAACCCCACTCATTGAGTTCTTCACTTGGCACACCGTAATTGCCAATCAAAGGATATGTGAAAACAAGGATTTGCCCACGATAACTGGGATCCGTAAGACTCTCCGGGTATCCCACCATTCCCGTGTTAAAAACAACTTCCCCACTGCAGTCCACTTCGGCGCCGAAGGATTCTCCTTCAAACGTCGTACCATCCTGAAGAAAAAGTGTAGCCATGTTTATAAGAGACTAGCGGATGCACATCTTCGCATCCAGTACTTGTATGGGTTACATACAGCCACTTGCATAAGTGATACACTTTTGATACACTTAATATCTATTTCCTCTATCCACTTTCTATGCCTACGAACAAGAAACGCATCAACATCACACTTCCTGATCATTTGGCTGTTTTTTTGGAACAGATCGCTCTGCGCGATGATGTACCGCAGGCAACAAAGGCAGCAGAACTTTTGGAATGTGCTTTGGAAATCGAAGAGGATGCCTACTTCAGCGTGGCGGCGGAAAATCATGACAAATCACATACTCGTTTCATCTCCCATGAGGTCTTCTGGAAGAAAGCACTATGAGCTATGTGATTCAGTACTCTGGATTACTCAATCCAAAGGATATCGCTCGGTTTCCGAAAGTTCATTTACGGAAAATCAAGAAAGCAATCGAAGAGAAACTGATCATACATCCTGAAGTATTCGGCAAACCGTTACGGTTCTCTCTGAAAGGATATCGTAGTCTTCGTGTTGGCGCGTATCGGGTTATCTTTCGTATTGATAAAGACATTGTAAAAATTCTCGTTATTGCCCATCGGTCGGCGGTCTATAAGGATTATGAGGGGATGTTACTGTACTAATCGATTATTTTTCTTTCTTTCTGCAACAAATAGACATTCTTTTCCGAGTTGAGGGATGGTGAGTCCAGCGTACGATCCTTCGTGCGCTGGAGGATGGATCAGAGGAGCGATGGGAACAACACGGGAAGGCATGGCGCGCCACGGGGATGCTTGTAAAGCATCAAAATATTATGGTATAATATAAAAACATATGTCTATCGAAGATCAAGAGACGCCTCTGGATGCAGAGCAGATCCACCGTTTTCGCCTCCCCGAGGAAACTCCGGAAACGGTTCAACGAACATACGATACATTTTGCCGAAAATACTTTGACGAATTTCATGCAAATGCCCATCCCATCAAACCTACCCCAGAACAAGAACAGCTCGTTAAGGAAGCGATACAAGAAATACCACGTATTCTTGCCACCTATGGCATCACCAATATTAATTTTTCTCAAAGACCTCTCCCCAAAATATTCTTTCTCGATCGAAAGGATTTTTATAAATACGCACTCGACAAAGAACTTAATACCCGCGAATTGGTCACTACAAGAGCAGTATATAAACCCGTAGTTCACGCATTTTTGATGTACCTGCCCAAAAGCAGAAAAAGGAATGAACGGAACGAAGAAATTTTGCATAACAATGTACACGAACTCCTCCATGTGTTAAGTTTCCGACGATTGCAAATATATAAAAATAAACCTGGTTCAGAACATAAACATACACTTAGGTACCAACGCATCGGCATCAGCATTGCTCCATGGGCAGAAAATGAAACGCGAACACCTGATCAGAGACTCGAAAATCTCAATGAAGCAATCACCGAAGACCTCGCAATCGAAGTAACGAACGCCATCTCACCGCGCATCCCGAACAATTCCACAGTGCGATCCGTGATCAAATCCACGCTCTTCTTGCACGGACTCGCCTTAAAACCGCCCGAACTCTCCTCGTTAAAGAAAAAGCAAAAGAACTTCACAACAATGGAGTATTCTCCCATTCCGAAATCACCGATCGCATCGCACAATCCGGATACCCCTTCAATATTGACGAAAATATATTTGGACAAAGCTACCCAAAAGAGCGCAAACGGTTCCACAAAATTATCGACGCTCTTTGCAAGAGCACAGGTAAAACCGAACAGGAGATGAAGGCGATCTTTTACGGAGCATATTTTTTGGGATCCCTTCGCGACCTTGCCAAAACTGTTGATGGGGCTCTCGGAAAAGGAACCTTGCGTCTTATCGCCGATGACTATTTTGGAGACGCCCTCACAAAGCGATTAAAGCAAGGAAAAACGAACAAAAAGAACATGTAGTGGCATGCACCCCTCCCTAAAGGGAGGGGTGCTGTACATACAGAGTTGTACTGAAGAATGTGTATGGGACGCTACTGGACAGAAATAAAAAAAGATCATAAAGGGAAACATCTCTCTGAACCACTGTACTAATCGATTATTTTTCTTTCTTTCTGCAACAAATAGACATTCTTTTCCGATGTTCCCCTATCCAGATTGATTCGTGTAACAGACAGTGTAAGGAGTGCGGAAACAGGATGGTGAAGAGTGATCGGGGAAGAGAGATTTTCCGTAATGAATGATACGATTGAGTGCGGTGGAATGTGCCATGTGACATACCCGAGTCCAGGCTCTTCAGAGACGAGTTCTGTGATATCCGCTCCACGGATTTCCCACTGTTTCCAGAGCAAGGGAACGCTGATTTTAAGAACACGATCATCACTGTTGCCAATTTCGATCAGTGTATTTCCCCGTACGCTCTGAATACTGATGTTTGCACGATGCGCTTCTGTATGTTCCAAAACAATTGTTGGTTGCTCTTGTCCGGAGTCTTTTCCAGACGGCGATGACGAAAATTCCAATGGAAGCACCACAAGCGCGCTAAAAAACATGAGGGCAAAAAGAGGGCCGAAAAGGGATTTTCTGGATGCCATGAAGGCACGGTAGCAGATCAGGGTAAGCTTGTGGCCGAAGGGTTGCTTCCCGCGTCATGTCTACCATCCTTTACATTCCATTCTTCTTGCAGTAAAACACATGATTTGCTATACTGACTGGAGATGGATTTTGATCCCCACACCCTCCATCAGATCATTAAGAAGATCGAGCAGCAGATGCGCTGTCCGCAATGCGGAAAAGAGGTTCCTGTCGATTTTAATTCTGTCGAAGTCACCGGCAATGATTTTGTTTTGCTGCGTATTCGCTGTGAAACATGCGATGCCTATATTGTGCTGCATGCCTCATTGCAGGGTATAAAAGCAGTGGATCCGGATACCGAAAAGTATCTTCTTCTGAATGCATCATCCACAATGAGTACAGAACAGGCCCATGTGGAAAATATGGTTGACGCCATTGCCGAAGCAGGCGGTTCTTTTGATACACTCTTTGGTGATCTGAAACAGCAAGAGGATGCACAGAAGTAATTGAGAAAGAGTTTGTGGTAGAATATGTACCGATGTTTCGTCTTCTCTTCGCGGCCGCTCTTGCGATTGGTTTTATCTCCTTGATTTCTCCCATTGTGCAGAGAATGACGGAGCCTTCTATAACGGAACCTTCTACATTTCTTGATAAAGGTCCGGCGAGCCTTCTGGGATTCTGGAAGGATTTTGTGGATTTTTCCAAAGAAACACATCGCGAATATGAGCGTCTGACAAACGAAACAAAGCAACGCATTGATGATGTGCAAACAGGAGTGGAATTGATTCAGGAAGGAAAGGAACTCATAGAGCAGGGGGTGAAAGGAAGAGATTGAGGAAGAAAAATGAAAAATTCTCTTGCATCTGATCCTCTCTCGCATATACTTCCTTTACATCTACGAAGTTCCTGCCGTAAATATAGACGATTTATGGGCAGAACTGCGCATTTTAGTATGTAAAACTCACCGGGTCTTTGATCTCCTCCCTCAATACTATGCCCCATTCCATTGCCAACACAGATACCTTCGATGCCGTCGCGCTGTCGATCGCCAGTCCTGAAGACATGCTCTCGTGGTCGCATGGAGAGATAACGAAGGCTGAAACAATTAATTACCGCACTCAAAGGGCTGAACCTGACGGCCTGTTCTGTGAGCGCATTTTTGGTCCGACAAAAAACTTTCAGTGTTTTTGCGGAAAATATAAGGGAATTCGCTACAAAGGGGTCGTCTGTGAAAAGTGCGGGGTCGAAGTGACGCGTTCCATTGTGCGTCGTGAACGCATGGGTCACATCAATCTGGCCGTGCCGGTGACACATATCTGGTTTTTGCGTAGCACTCCATCGCGACTCGGGCTTATCCTCGATCTTCCCATTAAAACACTCGAACAGATCGTGTATTTCGCGGCATATATTGTGATTGATGTGAATGATGAATTACGCAGCGAGGCGGAAAAGGACTTGAGCAGCACTATGGATCAACAGAAAAAGCAGGTGCAGCATCAATATGAGGAATCTAAAAAGAAGCTGAAAGAAAGCAAAGCGACGCGGGAACAACTTGGTGCATTGGATGAGGAGGTGGCACAGCGTCTGGATTCCCTCAAGAAAAACCATGAAGGCGCGCTGGAAGATTTGCAGAATCTTCACAGAGGAGGGGTGCTTTCGGAGCTTAAATTTCGTGAAATGAACATGAAATTCGGTCACGTCTTCCGTGCGGGCACAGGAGCAGAGGCATTGCGTGACGTCATTATGAATATTGATCTTCAAGCGCTTGGCGGCGAGTTGCAGAAGGAACGGGAAAAAAGCAGCGGTCAGAAATTGAAAAAAATCATGAAGCGCATGAAGTTCATCAATGCGCTTGTACAGGCGGACATCAAACCAGAATGGACTATTTTGACACGCTTGCCGGTGATCCCGCCCGATTTGCGTCCGATGGTGCAACTTGACGGCGGGCGATTTGCCGCATCCGACTTAAATGATCTCTACCGCCGCGTCATCAACCGCAATTCGCGTCTGAAAAAACTCATGAGTATCGGCGCGCCGGAGGTGATCTGCCGCAACGAAAAGCGCATGTTGCAGGAATCTGTGGATACACTTCTTAATAATTCCGCTCGTGCGGGAAAGACGCTCTTCACAGCGGGGGATCGACGGAAACTCCGAAGTCTTTCGGATATGTTGAAAGGGAAGCAGGGGCGTTTTCGTCAAAACCTTCTTGGCAAGCGCGTGGATTATTCCGGTCGATCGGTGATTGTCGTGGGTCCGCACCTGAAACTTGATCAATGCGGCCTGCCCAAAGACATGGCGATGAAACTGTTCAAGCCCTTTGTGATCGGTGAGATTATTCGGCGCGAACTTGCGCATAATGTGAAGGCGGCGGAGCGACTTGTGCAAGAAGGCGCCAAAGAAGTGTGGGATATTCTCGAAGAAGTCATTCAAGATAAATACGTCCTCTTGAACCGCGCACCGACGCTGCACCGTCTTGGAATTCAGGCCTATAAACCGACGCTGATTGAGGGACTTGCGATTCAACTCCACCCACTTTCTTGCAGCGCATTCAATGCAGACTTTGACGGGGATCAGATGGCCGTACACGTTCCGCTTTCCGAAAAAGCGCAAGAGGAGGCACGCACATTGATGGCAGCGTCCACAAATGTGCTCAAGCCCTCTGCCGGTGAGCCGATCATTAATCCGGAACAGGATATGGTGCTTGGATGCTATTTCCTCACGGTGGTGTTTGATGGAAAGAAGGGTGAGGGAATGGTTTTCAGTTCTCCCGATGAGGCGTTTCTCGCATACGATCATGGTATTGTCGATCTACAGGCGAAAATCAAGGTCCGAGTGTCAAAGCTCACCGAGGAAAGTGTCGAGATCATCGATACGTCCATTGGTCGACTGTTCTTCCAGGAAGTCGTTCCCAAAAAACTTGGTTGGATCAATGATGCAATGACGAAGAAAAAACTGCGCTCGATCCTCGCACACACGCTTGAGGTTTTGGGGGAGAAGGAGACCGTACTTTTTGCAGATCGCATCAAGGATCTCGGATTCAAATATGCAACTGTATCCGGTCTTTCTTTTGCTGCGTCGGATCTCCTTGTTCCCAAAGAGCGTGAAATGTTGCTGAAAGAGGCGAACGAGAAAATCCGTCGATTAAATAATTTCTATTGGAAAGGATTCATTACCGCCGATGAGCGATATATGAACGCGATCAAACTCTGGAGTGAAACCAAGAATGTCATCGGGAAATTCATGAGTGATACCTTTGAGAAGGATCTCGAAAACAATGTTACATATCAGGTGAACTCCGGCGCTCGCGGTAACTGGGGGCAGGTGACGCAGTTGTCCGGCATGAAGGGGCTTGTGGCAAATCCGTCCGGTCGCACGATTGAACTCCCCATTCAGAGCAATTTGAAAGGAGGTTTTTCCGTTCTGGAATACTTTATCGCGACACACGGCGGACGGAAAGGCAAATCTGATACGGCCCTCAAGACTGCCGAAGCCGGCTACCTCACACGGCGTTTGGTTGATGCGGTGCAGGATGTGCTTATCCGCGAACTGGATTGCGGATGCATGATCGGTCATACCATTACGCGTGAAGAATCCGATTCCATTGGCGAAAAGATGGAAAATCGCCTGTTTGGTCGGACGCTCTCGGAAGATATGATTGTTGACGGTGAGATCATCGCGAAGAGAAACGATGAGATTGATGCCGGTGTGTTGGCATTCGTCGAAAAATACAATGTCAGTGAGGCGAAGGTGCGCTCGGTCATGACCTGCCAGACCGAAGGAGGAATCTGTCAAAAATGTTACGGGCGCGACCTTGGAAACAATAAAACCGTGAATATCGGTACGCCGGTGGGTATCATTGCAGCGCAAGCCATTGGTGAACCGGGGACACAGCTGACGATGCGAACGTTCCATATGGGAGGCGTCGCCGAAGGATCCGATATCACGCAGGGCCTCACCCGCGTGGAGGAACTTTTTGAAGCGCGCAATCCTCATACCGCGGCCACTTTGGCAGATATTTCCGGTAAAATTCACATGTCCCGCCATGGAGGAAAGTTGCTGGTACATATCAGCGGAGAGGAGGGGACTGAAGATATGTATGCGGTTCCTCCCGGGTTCACCGTAAGCGCCGAAACAGGAAAGACCGTCAAAGAGAAGACGATCCTCGCTCGTTCCCAACATGATAAATCCGTCATTCGCGCGATGACGCCCGGAAAAATATCACGCATCGAAAATGCGAAGATTTATGTAAAACATCTGGAAAGACAGGAGCGCGAATATACGTTCGGTCCGCGTGAATCTCTCCTTGTAAAAACAGGATCGCATGTGCAGATGGGAGATCCGCTGAATATGGGACACTTCAATCTCACCGAACTTCTGGAAAAAAAGAGCGTGTACTATGTGCAGAAATACATCGTCCAAGAAGTGCAGCATATTTATGCGTCACAGGGACAGACGATTAACGACAAACATTTGGAAATTATCGTGCGCAAGATGTTCTCGAAGGTGCGTATTATCGATGGTGGTGACACGCAGTACTTTGCCGGTGAAGTCGCGGAGCGGGCGGATGTGGAAAAATTGAATGTATCGATGGAAGATGAAAAGAAGACGCCGGCAACATACGAGCAACTCCTTCTTGGCATCACCCGAGCGGCACTCGCCACGAATTCGTGGCTCGCAGGAGCATCTTTCCAAGAGACGATCCGTGTCCTTGTCGAGGCCGCTGTTATTCGCAAGATCGATACCCTCCAGGGCCTGAAAGAGAATGTGATTATCGGACGCCTGATTCCGACCGGAGATATCTTCAAAGAACGATTTGCCGACGAGCTTGCAGGAAAGAAGACATAACCTATAATCTATTGTCATCTGCAACCTATCCTATGCCTACCATTAATCAGCTCATCCGCCGGCCACGCCGCATGAAGCGCAGAAAGAGTAAGTCTCGTGCGCTTCAATACACATGGAATGCTTTGAATATGCATTCGGTGCCTTTGCCCAAAGGGTCTCCATTCAGGCGTGGCGTCTGTCTGAAAGTGACGACGATGACGCCGAAGAAGCCTAATTCGGCTCTGCGAAAAATCGCCCGTGTGCGTTTGACGAACGGTCACGAAGTGAAGGCTTATATCATGGGAGAAGGGCATAATCTACAGGAACACTCCGTTGTACTCGTGCGTGGAGGACGTGTGAAGGATTTGCCGGGTGTGCGATATCATATTGTTCGTGGAGTGCTTGATACCGAAGGTGTGCGTGACAGAAAGAAAGGAAGAAGTCGATATGGTGCCCGCAAGTCGAAGAAATAAGATTTTTCATTATATGTCTCTTGCTAAACCCTATATTCCGGCCAACTCGAATCCTGTGATTGAGAAGTTCATCAACTGTCTCATGATGCAGGGGAAGAAGAGTATTGCGCGTCGCATTTTTTGGGATGCTTTGCATATGATGAAGACGCGTACGAAAGACGATCCGCTTGATGTCTTTCAAAAAGCGCTTCTGAACGTAACACCTTTAATAGAAGTCCGCCCGAAGCGTATGGGTGGAGCGGTCTATCAGGTGCCGACCGAAGTGACGCCAAAGCGCCAGCAATCGCTTTCCATGCGATGGATCATTACAGCTGCTCGTGATCGCAAAGGCATGCCGATGAGTCAGAAGCTTGCGTTGGAATTTCTCGATGCCGGCAATGAACAGGGCGCGGCATTCAAGAAAAAAGAAGATGTCCTTCGCATGGCACAGGCAAACAAAGCCTTCGCACATTTGGCGTCGAAATAAACATATTCCATACACAATATCGATGGCATTCTTGCACGTATCCGACCTTCCTATCCTCACGAAGGCTCATGCGCAAGGCACCCCTCCCTTTAGGGAGGGGGCAGGGGGAGGGTTCAAAAGAATGTTCTTACTCGTCCTTCTATCCCAGAAATAGTCGTATTCGTTCGAGAACACTATCAATGTTTTGCATTTTTTCTCTGCAGGATTACCACACCCTCCCCTTCATCCCCTCCCTAACCCCACTTCGCTAAAGCTACGAGGGGCAGGAGGGAGGGGTGCTGTACATACAGAGTTGTACTGAAGAATGTGTATGGGACGCTACTGTTCGCCGAGAGAAAGATTTGACAAAATTATTTAAAATATTACTGTAACTATACCTAACTGCATCTTGTGAAGCAGATCATGAGGTTTCGTTCGTTTCTTCACAATCTTTATTAAGGAGGAGTGATATGATTCAATCGTGGAAGAGTTATTGGGTGTGCGGGTTTCTTGCCATTTCCTTCTTCATCGCTGGTGGTATCCTTGGGTACACCAAGCGCCTGAACGAAGAGATCATGCGAAGCATGGATGAGATGCTCGAGAAGACGAAGCCCGAGGGATCGAGCAGTACGGCTGGCGCTCCGATCAATCTCCATGATTTGCCCAGAGCAAAGCCCATCTGGGCCACGGGAAAACAGTTTCTTCAGCGACCAGGAGATAATAATAGGTACTGCTTGAGCTGGTGGGATGGGCTTAATGACCCGTGCTCGGTCAAATTGACATTGGACGATCCAGAACTCCTGCCGACGGAAACGGAATTCTATGTCCTGGACAAAAAAGACGGGGATGGCAATGTGATCGGCTTTGTCGTCGCCATCCCAGCCGAGCACCAGCAAAAGTCGATCCAGACGGGTCCGCAGATCAAAGAAGAAACGGAATAAGGAGCATCTCTTTTTACAGAGATGCTCCAGATACGCCCCCGAGTACTCGGGGGCGTGTTCTCTTATATTGCTTCAGTTGCATCCCTCCCACCTTTTCCTTATAGTTCCTTCGCACTTTTGCCTAGAGAGTGCAGTTTTCCGTATACTGTATGAGTTTAAGAAACGTTCGCAACATCGGTATCATCGCCCACATTGATGCGGGAAAGACGACCACGACCGAGCGCGTGCTTTTTTACACCGGAAAGAGTTACAAAATCGGAGAAGTTCACGAGGGAGAGGCGACGATGGATTGGATGGAACAGGAGCGCGAGCGCGGTATCACGATCACTGCCGCTGCCACACAGTGTCACTGGAAAGGCATTGTTCCCGAGCAAAAGGATGAGCAGGATATCACCGTAAATATTATCGATACTCCCGGACATGTAGACTTTACGGCGGAAGTCGAACGCAGTTTACGTGTGCTCGATGGTGGCGTGGTGCTCTTTGATGGATCGCAGGGTGTGGAGCCGCAAAGTGAGACCGTCTGGCGGCAGGCGGATAAATACGGTGTTCCGCGTATTGCATTTGTGAACAAAATGGACAAGACCGGAGGTGATTTCTTCATGTCACTTGGATCGATTCACGATCGTCTCAACAAAGCAGCGGTTGCCATCCAGCTTCCGATCGGATCCGAGTCGGACTTCAGAGGCGTTGTGGATATCGTACAACAGAAAGCCTATACATTCGAAGGGGAGCACGGCGAAACGCGTAAGGAAATTCCGATTCCCGAAGACATGAAGCCGCAGGTTTCCGAATACAGAGCCGTCCTTATGGAAAAAGTTGCCGAAAATTGTGATGATTTGATTGATACGTTTCTTGAAAATGGCGCGCTTTCGTATGAAGAGTTATTCATGGGAATTCGCAAAGCGACGATCTGTGGCAAAATCTGTCCGGTGCTCTGCGGTTCATCACTCAAAAATATGGGAGTGCAGCTCATGCTTGATGCTGTTGTGGCATACCTCCCGTCTCCCTTGGATGTTGCGGCAGTGAAAGGACATAAACCCGACAGTGAAGAAGAGATGGAACGGAAAGCCGATAATCATGAACCGATGTCGGCGATTGCTTTCAAGATCGCAACAGATCCTTATGTAGGAAAGCTGACCTTTGTTCGTGTGTATTCCGGCATACTGAAGTCCGGGACAGCCGTGCTGAATACGCGTAGCGACAATAAAGAACGCATTGGTCGTCTTGTTCGACTCCATGCCAACAGCCGTGAAGAAATTTCTGAAATCCAAGCGGGGGACATCGGTGCGGTGATCGGTCTCAAAGACGTGCGTACGGGAGACACGCTTTGTGATGAAAAGGATCCGATTGAACTCGAATCCATCACGTTTGCAGAACCGGTGATCTCGATTGCAGTCGAACCCAAGACCAAGGCGGATCAGGAAAAGATGGGAACAGCGCTTCAAAAGCTTTCTGAAGAAGATCCAACATTTCGCGTGCACAGTAATGAGGAGACCGGTCAGACGATTATTTCCGGCATGGGAGAACTGCACCTCGATATTCTCGTAGATCGCATGCGACGGGAGTTCAAAGTGGAGACGAATGTCGGGAAGCCGCAGGTAGCCTACCGCGAAACGATTCAGAAGGAAGTCGATCATGAAGAGAAGTACATCAAGCAGACCGGCGGTCGCGGACAGTATGGTCACGTGCTGTTTAAGCTCATTCCTCAAGAGCCGGGGAAGGGATACGAATTTGTCAATAGCGTCGTCAGCGGACGTATTCCGCGTGAATATATTAATCCCTGTGACAAAGGATTCCAGGAGGGAATGAGTCGCGGTATCCTTGCAGGCTTCCCGCTCGTGGATATCAAAGTCGATTTGTACGACGGGTCGTATCACGATGTGGATTCATCGGAAATGGCGTTCAAAATGGCGGCGAGCATAGGACTGCAGGATGCGGCGCGAAAAGCCGATCCCGTGATTCTGGAACCGATTATGAAGGTGGAAGCTGTGACTCCCGAGGAATTCCTGGGGGAGGTGATGGGGGATTTGAGTTCCCGTCGCGGCATTATTTCGGGAACGGAAGATCGCGGCATGGCAAAAGTCATTCATGCACAAGTTCCGCTTGCCCAAATGTTCGGCTACGCCACAGATATCCGATCCATGACCCAAGGTCGTGCCAGCTTTTCAATGGAACCAAGTCATTACGATAAGGTTCCAAAGAATGTGGCAGAAGAAATTATCAAGGAGAGAAGGTGTGGGTGAGGGGAAAAGAAAAAGGAAGGAGTAAGAAAACATTTGATGAACTCCGCTACTGTGATTTTTTGTTCTGGAGATAAATTTCAGATTATGATTTGTGTAATTATTTCTCCCTCTTTTACTATGGAAGATTATACTCGTTCGATGCGTTTTCTTGCAGTCGGCACGTTTGTCGTTGGCGGACTGATGCTCATGACCAGCATGAATTCGCTTGTGTCCAATAATTTCACGGCTCAAACAAGCTGCAGCGATGCGAATCCGGCAGGCACAACCTGGCCGGACTGTGCGGCCGCCGAATGCCAAAGTGGTACCTGGACATGCACGCAGATGAATACGTCAACGACAAGTTGTCCGGGCGATCCTCCTGCGAATGCATGGTGCGACTATTCGACAGGGACATGGAGAGATTCGTCTGAAACAAGCGGAGGGACGTATTGTTCCGGATCACCTCCGACCAGCACATCTTGGTGTGACAGTGGAGTATGGAAAGAATCGAGTAGTGGAGGAGGGACTGCTACAACGTCCTGTACGACATGGAAGGATGTCTATAAAGATTCCAATGGTACGCTTCTTGGTTATCGCACGTGTCCGCCGGGTTCATCATGTACCCTCTATAATCCCACCGGTGGCGTAATGTGCACCGAAGGTGGCAGTACGACGACGACTGGAACGACGGGCGACATGAAGTGCTTCTATCCGAATGCGACGATAAATGGAGCGGCGCCCGGATATACAATATGGTGCGAAAGTGATTATGTGAATTGTCATCAGGGAGAGCCGTCAGGAGCAACGGTATCTATGGAGGGGCTTATGCTCGGCGCTCCGTCTTCCTGTGAAAGTTGGGGAACCGCCGGCAGTGGAGGAGGTTCCACCGCATGTAGCGCATGGACCATGTGGCCGAACGCGTCCATGTCGACGGAGTGCGCTGATGGCAGCGGTGGAGGAACAACGGGAACAACGGGAACAACGGGAACGACGGGAACGACGGGAACAACAACGGCGTCGACCTATGCGTGTTTCACACATGAAACGACATACGTACGCAAGCTTGTACTGACAGGCGAATGGGATAAGACAGGATGGAAGCAGGAGAGCGAAAGTGTGTGTACAAGTGATTATATTTACAAAGATGCCGTTCCCAGAGCACCGATTTGTTGGTATGGATCTCCGAAAAGCGGAGGAAGTCGGCAGTATGCTTTCATGTACAAGTCGGATGATTGGGACATGAATAATAAGTATCCCCAGTGGACATGGACCAAGGCCGCTACGGAAACGTGTAAGGGATATGGCATCGTTCCTCCAAAACAGATCGATGCGCCGATGGCAGGGAGTGGCGGCGCCGATGATACGGCGTGTCAGGCCTGTATCACTGCAGGGGGTACGCAACTGACTTGTCCGTCATGTTCCGGCTATACGGGCGGGAGTACGGGAGGTGGTCGTCGGTGGTGCTTCTATTCGAATGCAACAAAGCGTAGTGGATTTTTCGGGGGAAGCATCGCATGCCCGGAAGGCGATATATCCGATTGTCACATGTATACACAGAATGGAGACCCGATACCTTCTTCTGACATCAGTGCCCTCGGTGCTCCCAATTCGTGCTATGAGGGTGGAACAGGAGGAAGCGGGACTGGTGACGGCAATGCCACATGTGTTGCGGATTGCGTGGCAACCACTCCGGGAATGTGCAGCTCTTCGACGCTTTCGGATGGGAAACGACGCGTGTGTGATTTTAAAAATAGTAAAGCTTGGAGCGGCACGGCATGTGAGGAATTCTGCAACAGCGGCAGTCCTACAGCGTGTAACAGCGGTCAAACGAAGTGGGAATTCGGTCAGCAGTGTCAGTGTGAGAGTAATGCATGGAGATGCGGTGGAGGCGGGGGAGGAACATCTGAAGGCTGTCGTGATTGGACAGGATACAACCAATGTATCGGAGGGGGGAAAAGTATGAATGAATGTGACAGGCAGTACTGTTTTAGTGACGGCGGTGGATATGGAGGGATGGGCGATTGCCGCGATTCGAATGGATTTGCATCCTGCAGTCGTGGAGTTTCCAGTAACGATCCCAAGTACAACCAATGCCGGGACAAATATTGTTCATATGGAGGAGGATATGGCGGGATGGGCGATTGCAGCGATGGGCATGGCGGATTTGCACCCTGTGTAAGCGGCGGCGGTGAATGTGAGAAAGGATGCGAGCAAATGGCGGGATCCCGAAAGACAGACCCTGCATGTACCGGTTCCTATCCTCCGCAATGGTGTACGCAGTCCGTTGAGGAATGTAAGAATCAGTGTCGTGGCGGCGGCTATGGCGGTTACGATTATGGCGGGAATGGCGATCAGGAATTTACTCGACGGAAGGAGGAGGGAATACGTGAAGTGGAATACCGTGAGAGAGATGTAAAACAATTGCGTCAGCAGCTTGCCGAACAGGGACTGAAGGGATCACAAGCGAGTGTGAAAGTCGATGAATTTTCCGAACTTATTAAGAAGGTGCGTTCCTGCTACGTTGGCGCAAAGAATTTTGATTCCATGAAGGGTTGTCAGGATCTTCAATGGAGTATGAATGACATGCAGCAGAGGATTCGGGATGGATTGGAAGGTCTTCGCGAAAAACAGGACATCGCGAAATTTCAAAATGAACTCGCGCGTCGCTGTCAGGAGTTTGAAAAAGAAGTTGCACGCACGAAGAAAGATATGGAGCGCAGCGGGAATGATCCCCGTTATCTGGGTCAGCTTCTTGCCCTGTCTCCTATGAATATTGAAGGAGAGCTGCGCGGACTCATTCAGAATTGTCATTCTTTGGCAGAAGACGCGAAGAAAAAGCTCGCTGCCGGAAATGATCCTGTGCAATGGGTTTGGGAAGACTTTAATTTTGCGATTGATGATTTGTGGAATGAATTCTATCTGATTACCGAAAGTCACCGGAATCTTCAGGCATGTAGTGATGTGGGACGAAATCTGACTGATGCGGAGAATGCCATCACCGGTGAAGCACCGCAGATGGTTGCAGAAATGCGTGTACGAGATCCCGCGCGTGCGGCAATGTTAGATCAACTTTTACTGAAGGCAACGAACCTTGTGGCAAAAGGATATGCGGCCGTCAAAGCAGATGATTGTCGGGGAGCCATGGATATCGTTGACCGTCTGCATTATGACATTTCCGATCAGTTTGATCGTCTGTATGGAGGAGGGGGTGGTGGATTCGTGAATTACGATAATCAATATGCGGATTTTTATCAGAAATTCGAGTCCGGTTTCGATATTGACCCCAAAGACTTTGCTAACTATCTGAAAGATCGCAAGTATGGTCAAAATCACATTGCAATTGCGCAACGTCTGCCGGAAGATCTTATAAAAGACTACTTCAAATCTCAACAGGGTTCGCAGGGTTCTGACATTATTCAAGGCGCGACAGATCTTGGTCTTGCCGTAACAGAAGTACAGAAACTTCTTGAGACGAAGAACACCCTTCTTAAGGAAATTGAAGAAATAAAGAAAACGATGACGACGCTGCGTGCAGAACTTGCCGATATTGTTGAGCAGGTAAAGGGATATACGTTCGGCAAGAAGACGGCAGAGAAAGCGAGGGAATTCATTGAAGAAGAACTCCCCAATCTCACGCGTGCAGAGGCGGAACAAAAATTGAGTGTTCTTAAGGACGAAGGCGGCGAGGAATTGCGTCGTGACGGGGTGATTCCGTTTGCCGATACCCCCGTGGGAGAATGGTATACGTTGCCTGCGCGTCATGCGTCCGATCTTGGGCTTGTATCGGGAACAGGAGAGTCTGACGGTCGCAAAGTCGAACCGGGACGGGAAACGAATGTTGCCGAAGCGATCATGATGTTTGCGCGTCTTTCTGATGAAGACACAGTTCCCTCGGGGACGCCCGAATCATCTATTGGGCAGAATCTTCCTGATTGGGCTCAATCCGGAGCTTCCGTACTTGAAGATGAAGTGAATCTCGATGCTATCTTCGGCGCGAGTGCTGCTGCGGATGGCGTTTCTCGTGGACAAGTAGCAAGATTGCTTATGGAACTGCTCGATCTTCCTGTGGCATCTGAAGGATCAGAAGGCGTATTCAATGATCTTCAAAACGTTTCACCGGACATGCGCTCTGCCATCCTTGCGGTGCAAAGAGAGGGGATCATGACGGGGAAGGACGAACTTTTCCGTCCATTTGATACGCTCAATCGTGCAGAACTCATGACGGTCCTCATACGAGTAATGGAACTCGACCTTTAATACGCATAATAAAGGGTATACATGGCGAAAGAAGTACAAAGGTGGAAACATTCCACCTTTGTACTTTCGTATCCTTCGCATTCCTTTATTGCTGCTGACTCACCGGATACATGATTCTGTTTCCGATTCTGTATGCCCACGTGAAAGCGTCGTGGCGCAGTTGTAAGAGACGCGGCAATCTTCCCGTCTTTGCGAAGCGGCGGACAATGTGGGAGAATTGTTTTCCGCGTCTGCGCATGTTTTCAAGACTCTCCGACCGCTTATCCACGACAAGTCCGAATTTTCCTTTTTCTTCCATGCACTTTGCCTCAAAGTGTCGCCCGATGACTGTTGCTCCAAAATACTTCATCGCTTCGGAGAGATGCATGGTTGTCAGATGTAAAAGAACTTTCCAGGCGATCACTGAAGCGCCGCCGGTATAGATGAATGTGACCGGCATGCCTTTCAGTTGTCCTTTGGAATGTGTCTCTTCATCGAGACCGAACGCACCGATGCGATCAATGAGGTTTTTAAGATGTGCGGGAACGGAAAAGTTCCAGATGGGGGTTGCAAAGATGATGCCGTGAGATTTTTGCATCAACTCTTGCACGCGACAGAAATCATCATGAGAGATACATGCGGTATGGTAATTCTCCAGAGAGAAATGCTGAATAGAAAGATCACGAAGACAGATCTTTGTGCAGTGGATTTCCTGTTCTGTGCGTTCCTGTATTCCTTCCATAAACGCATCCGCCAATGTTTCACAATTACTCGGGATATTCGTGCCGGAAACGATGACGAGGATGTGCGGTGTTACAAAATTTCCCTTTACTTTGCTCTTTATTCTATGTTGCGATGCTATCATGACTCCAGTATACATGATCGCTTTTTCCCTCATACATCCGTTGATTGATAGACCGGTTTCTTCCGTCCGATGTGCACCATCGTATCCTTGCTCTTTTTAGAAAGAGGGAATATATTGTGTCGTGCTGTTATTGTGAAACACAAGATACAGTATTCTTAACATTATTCCTTTATTCCTATGCATCCTCAAGTTTCCGCTGCCACGCGTGTCAATGCGTTACAGGAAGGTGTTACACAATCCGTGCAGAAGAGGAATGCAGAGGAGCACAGGGACAAGAAAACACAGGGACAAGGGAATACAGAAACAAAGAAGAGCGGTGGGCTTTCTATTCCGCGCTGTTTCACAACACCGGGAAGTGATCCTCTTGAAGAGATTGTTTACGAGAAGCGTGTAAGCCGTATCGTGAATCCCGATGGGTCCGTGGTGTTCGAGATGAAAGGAGTGGAAGTGCCGTCAGAGTGGACACAGGTAGCAACCGATATTGTTGTGAGTAAATATTTTCGTAAGGCAGGTGTGCCGCAGTACGATGAGAAGGGAAATATCATGCGTGATGAAAAAGGAGAGGTCATACGCGGGCCGGAACGCAGCGTAAAGCAAGTTATCCGACGTCTCGCAGGTTGCTGGCGGCATTGGGGACAACAGTACGGTTATTTTGCAACAGCGCAGGATGCACAGGCATTCGAGGATGAAATCAGCTACATGCTGGTTCACCAGATGGCTGCGCCCAATAGTCCGCAATGGTTCAATACAGGTCTTCAGTATGCCTATGGCATCACCGGACCTGCACAGGGGCATTATTACTGTGATCCACAGACCGGAGCAGTGAAAGAAAGTGAGGATGCCTACACGCACCCGCAACCGCACGCATGTTTTATTCAGTCCATTAAAGATGATCTGGTAAATGAGGGGGGAATTATGGATCTTTGGATACGCGAGGCTCGCATTTTCAAATATGGTTCCGGGACGGGAACAAATTTCAGCAGCCTTCGTGGCATCAACGAACCGTTATCTGGCGGAGGAAAAAGTTCAGGTCTGATGAGTTTTCTCAAGATCGGCGATCGGGCGGCTGGTGCAATTAAATCGGGCGGCACGACACGACGTGCCGCAAAAATGGTATGTCTCGATCTCGATCATCCGGATATTGAGGAGTTCATTGATTGGAAAATGAATGAAGAGAAAAAGGTCGCTGCTCTCATACAGTCCGGATACGAACGTGATTTCAACGGAGAGGCATACCAGACTGTCTCCGGGCAGAATTCCAATAATTCGATTCGCGCACCGCATGAATTCTTCGAGGCAGTGGAGCATGGAGGATCTTGGAATATTTACTGGCGAACGGAATTACGCGCCGCAGAGAAGGAAAATCGAGAGCCGAAGCCTTGTAAGACTTTGGATGCCAAAGATCTGTGGGACAAGATCGGATTTGCGGCATGGGCGTGCGCGGATCCCGGTGTGCAGTACGATACGACGATCAATGATTGGCATACGTGTCCAGAGGACGGACCGATTCGAGCGAGTAATCCGTGCAGCGAATACATGTTCATCGATAATACGGCATGCAATCTGGCCTCTCTTAATCTTCTGAAATTCTACAACGAAGAACATGGCACATTTACTATTGAGAACTATAAGCATGCGGTTCGACTCTGGACGATCGTTCTGGAAATCTCTGTGCTGATGGCGCAGTTTCCCAGCTCCGAAATTGCGCGTTTAAGTTACATGTTCCGCACACTTGGTCTTGGATATGCAAACTTGGGTGCACTTCTGATGCGTATGGGAATCCCCTATGACTCGGAGAAAGGACGTACGATCTGTGCTGCACTCACTGCGATTCTCACGGGAGAATCGTATGCGACGTCGGCGGAATTGGCGAGTGAACTGGGGCCATTTCCCGGCTACAAACGCAATAAGGAACACATGTTGCGCGTGGTGCGCAACCATCGTCGTGCCGTAGAGGATGCTCCGACCAAAGAGTATGAAAAGCTTCGGGTTTTTCCGAAAGGTATTGATCAGGAGCTGTGTCCGGATGATCTTTTGGAGGCGGCAAAAGAATGCTTCGATCGTGCGCTTCTCCTTGGGGAATGCCATGGATATCGCAATGCACAGGTCACGGTGATTGCACCGACAGGAACGATCGCCCTTCTTATGGATTGCGATACGACAGGCATTGAACCGGACTTTGCGCTTGTGAAGTTTAAAAAGCTCGCTGGTGGAGGATATATGAAGATTACGAATCAATCCGTTGTACCCGCATTGAAAAAGATCGGCTACAGCGAGCGGCAGGTAGAGGAAATAAAGCAATATGTGATGGGGACGCTTTCTTTGGAAAATGCACCACATATCAATCGTGAGAGCTTACGTAGGAAAAATTTCACTGATATCGACATTGCGAAGATTGAAGAACAATTGCCACAGGTCTTCGAATTATCATTTGCGATGAATAAGTGGGTTCTTGGTGAAGAAACAATGAGGCGTGTGGGAGTGAGCAGCGAACAGTTGAATGACGTCACTTTTAATTTTTTGGAATTTCTTGGCTTCGAAGGAGAACAGATTGATAAAGCAAATGAAGTGATTTGTGGGCGTATGACTGTGGAAGGAGCGCCGCATATCACTCCGGAGCATCTTGCCGTTTTCGATTGCGCGAACAAATGTGGAAAGTACAGCAAGCGATTCATTCAGACTGAAGGGCACATCAGAATGATGGCTGCTGCACAACCCTTCATCTGTGGTGCTATCAGTAAAACCATCAATCTGCCCAAAGAGGCGACGGTGGAAGACATCAAGAATGCATACTTTTTAAGCTGGAAGCTGGGGCTCAAGGCGAATGCACTCTACCGTGATGGATGTAAAATGAGTCAGGCGTTGAACACGACGGCAAGCGAGGAGTTGAATGAAAAAGAAATCAAGGAAACCAAAGAGTTCAAAGAGATGAGCGAGAAGGAAATTGTGGAGAAGGTGATTTATAAAGAGCGGCCACGGAGGAAAAAACTCCCCAATGAACGCATGACGCTTGCGCACAAGTTTATGATATCCGGTCTCAAAGGATATATTCATGTAGGCATGTATGAAGACGGGTCTCCGGGAGAGATTTTTATTACGATGAGCAAGGATGGATCCACGTTGTCTGGCGTAATGGATACATTGGCGTTAAGCCTGTCTCTCAATCTTCAATACGGCGTGCCGTTGGAGGTCTTGTGTGAGAAACTCATCCACAAGCGTTTCGAACCGATGGGTATGACGGGCAATCCCGAGATTCCGATGGTCAAAAGTATCATGGATTATTTGGCGCGCTGGTTGGCGCTCAAGTTCCTACCGAAAGATACGGCAAAGCGGTTTCATAATGCACAACTCGTGGATCGTGCATATCAGGATGGAAGTAAGAGCAAAGATGCTTTTGTGATGCGTGTACCGGTCGTTGATGAGGGAGGAAGCAGCAGTATGCCACGGATGATGATGGGTGTCTCTGCGGAAGATCCTGTAGAGGATATTGAAATACGCAAAGCAAGGTTGCAGGGCTTTACCGGTTCGATGTGTGGTAGTTGCGGAAGCATGCGCATGAAAAGAAACGGCTCTTGTGAAATCTGCGTGGATTGTGGAGCCACATCTGGTTGCAGTTAAGAGAGGGGAGTTTAGAAGGCGATGAACAGCAAGCCGAAGGTACAGACGAAGAGAAACAAACGCATCGTGAACACAATCCTAGTTCAACATGGGAAATCTTTTCAAGAGCATATTATTAAAAAGGACTTGCCTAAGCCGTATAAAGTGAACACAAATATAAAACAGTTCACAAAATTTATTCAATGGAATAAAGAGGAAATGGCTTGTGTCAGAGCATCGTCTGACGCAGCCTTATTTTTCTCCTTTTTCCCACATTGTGTGCATTGGTGGAGAATGATAAATCCCGATCCAGCCTGACCGTCGATGCCGATTGGCTCCATAAGTCCGAGGCAAGTGGCGTCGCGGCTACCGGGGCCACTGCTATCGACATGCTTTGAATGTAGACACTTTGGACAATGATTTCGATAACTGTCGTGAGAAAGAGGAGTGACAGTGGCACCGCACTGTTCGCAGATAAATTCTTCCTGGCGGGGAATGAAGGTCATACATTGAAGCGGAAGTGCATCACATCGCCATCCTGCACCATATATTCTTTTCCTTCAGTCCGCAGTTTTCCCTTTTCTCGTGCTCCCTGCTCGCCGCCAAAAGCAATGTAGTCCTCATACCCGATGGTCTCTGCACGGATGAAACCTTTTTCAAAATCCGTATGAATACTGCCTGCAGCCTGCGGTGCTTTTGTGCCATGAACAACTGTCCATGCACGTACTTCCTTCGGACCTGCAGTAAAAAATGTGATATACCCAAGCAATCGGTACGCAGCAGTAATGAGGCGATCGAGGCCGGATGATGTGAGATGGAGTTCGCGAAGGAGTTGCATCGCTTCTTCTTCAGGAAGTTCATTGAGTTCCTCTTCGAGTTTGGCAGAGAAGGGGAGAATAAAACTGGAAGCTGAAAGCTGTAAACGTTCTTGTATGTCATGAATGGAAAGTTGCATAAGTTGTTGTTCACTGCAATTTATCGCATAAAGCATGGGTTTTTGTGAGAGAAGGCTCCAATGATTTGCAATCTGTGTGTCATCCTCTTCCAGAAAGACCGTCGAAGCGGGTTTTCCTTCCTCCACCGTTGCGAGGATCTTCTTTGCCACATTCAGTTCTTTCTGTTTCTCTTTGTCTTTGGTGCGTGCGGCTCCTTCGAGTTTTTGCATCTGATTTTGGAGTACGGCAAGATCTGCAAGTGCAAGTTCCATCTCAATTGTTTCGCGATCGCGTCTGGCATCCAGTGTTCCTTCGGTATGTATGACGTCAGAATGATCAAAAAGCCGCACAACATGACAAATTGCATGTACTTCCCGAATATGGCTTAAAAATTGATTGCCGAGTCCTTCTCCTTTATGTGCACCGCGAATAAGACCGGCAATGTCTACGAATTCCACGGTTGCCGGGATTACTTTTTCCGGATGGACAATATGTGCCAGGTTTAGGAGTCTCTCATCCGGCACTTCGACGATACCCACATTCGGATCAATCGTACAGAAAGGATAATTTGCCACCTCTGCGCCCCGTGTGCGAGTGAGGGCATTAAAGAGTGTGGATTTTCCGACGTTTGGGAGGCCGACAATGCCAATTTTAAGAGTCATAGAATAGAAGGATACAGGACATGCTTGCATCACCAGTGTTCTATAACATAGGAATGAACAGTGAATGACACAAGAGATATTGGTAAAAGAAGTGGAATGTAATTTAACTATGTGTTGCTAAAATATTTGAATACAAAATTTGAACATCAATTAATTGATTAATTGATATGTATGTTCATTTCGGGGATATTCTTTAAAAATTGACAAAAATTGATAAAAATTTAAAAATATGTAGATTTTCATTCTTTATGAATCGTATTTCTGCTCTTCTGCTTTGTCTCATTTTCCTTTGCGGGGGGAGTATTCCTGCTCTGGCCGAAATGCCGAATCAACATGTTTCGCGTGCAGAAGCTCTGTATTTCATTGTGGAATCATCTTCTCTGCTGCGCAAGCGCGCAGTCTTTCATGCAGAGAATCTGCCGCCTGTTTCACTTTTTCGTGACGTATCACAGAATGCGACCTTCGCTGCACATGTAGAAGCGACTTTTGAATATGGTCTCCTCCCGGGAGTGGCGGATCGTCTTTTGTATCCCGATCAACCTCTCCTTACCGAATCCGCCCTCGCCCTTGTGCTTCGGTTACATGGAGATCGCAGTTCTTTTACAAGAAATTGGTTTCATCTTCGTGGAGACAGCAGAGACAGTGTTTCTTTTCATCAACTTCTTGAACGTGCAAAGCAGCAGGGGATTCCTTTGCCGACACTTCGTATGGGGCAACCGATTACATGGAATGAGTTTCAAATGCTTCTCGGTTTGCGCGAATTTTCTACTCATCCTTTCCGTTCTTCCAAATCCTTTGCCATCGCGATGCCAACTCTCGGTATCTACGATCTTGCGGTCACACATCCGAATGATCCTTTGACGCATGAAGGGCTTATTGAGCCGCTTCGCATGGGGGTGGGGCATCTCTTCTCCTATCCAGGACGGGGAGGGAATATCCTTATTTATGCGCATAGCAGCGGCTATCCGTGGGATGTGTCGCAGTACACGCACATCTTTCGACAGGTGAATCGCTTGAACAAGGGAGACATGATTTATGTGACGTATGACGCCGGCGTGTACGAATATCAGGTAACTGAAAAAGAAACCATCCCTGCGTATGATATACATAGTCTGCAGGATGGCGCCGATGAAGAACTTATTCTCTACACATGCTGGCCTCCGGATTCTGTGAGCCAACGCTACCTCGTCCGCGCCCGTCCGGTGCCCCGCTCTTTGTAGAAGAACATTACAGTTCCTTTTCCACCTCTGTCAGGGTGTGGTCGATGATATCAAGTCCCACATCGGCTTCGTCTTTTGTAATAGTGAGTGGAGGAAGAATCCGAAATGTACTCGGACCGCAAGGGAAAAGAAGAAGGCCATTTTCAAATGCGCGATAAACGAAGCGGTCACGCAGTTCTTGTGCGACTGCTTTGGTATGTTTATCTTTTACGAGTTCTATACCAATCATGAGTCCTTTTCCACGCACATCGCCGATGGAAGAGTGACATGCCTGAAGTTCTCTCATACGTTTCTGGATGTGATTTCCCACGGAATTAATATGATTCAGGAGTCCGTGGTTTTGCAAGCGATCGATCAATTCGAGAGCCATGCGGCAGGCAATGGGATTGCCGCCATTCGTGGATCCGTGTGATCCATCGCTCCAGCTTGCCACCTCTTCTTTCATAATAGTTGCGCCGAGCGCTGTGCCGTTGCCAAGGCCTTTTGCAGTAATGATGATATCCGGATTGATGTTGTAATGATCTGAACAGAATATTTTTCCTGTGCGCCCCATACCCGTTTGCACTTCATCTGCAATAAGCAGTATCCCGTGATTTTTGCAAAGACTCTCCATTTGCCGCATGAACCAGGTTGGCGGAACACGGTATCCTCCTTCTCCTTGCATTGGTTCGAAAACGATGCCGGCGTAGGCTGATGGAGCGTGTTGGCAAAAAAGTTCCTGTTCCAGTTTTTCGAGTGAATCTAATCCTGTATTGCGATAGGTGTCCGGATAGGCGATATGGGTTACATCGTAGCTTGTGCAAAATCCTTCCTGTTGCTTTGGATGGCTTGCAGTAAAAGAGAGAGAGCCGGTACTTCGTCCATGAAATCCGCGGTAGAAAGCAAGAAATCGTTGCCGCCCTGTATGATAGGTGGCGATTTTTGCCGCACATTCAATGGCTTCCGTTCCGGAGTTACTGAAGAATGTTCGCCGTGTACCGTTCCCTGGACTGATCTCTGAAAGTTTTTCACAAAGAGCGCCATAATATTCATGACCGTGATCGAGTCCGGTTGAGTGAATGATTTTTCCCGCCTGTTCCACGATGATCTGCTGTATGCGAGGATCATTTCCCATGGAATCCGCGCCGAGTCCCGCAGAGAAATCGAGAAAGTAATTATCGTCCAAATCATAGATATAGCGTCCGATTCGACGATCTGCAATAAATGGATACGGTCGATCATTACATCGCGGTCCATAGCGTTCTTCGCGTGCAAGACATTCCTGCACTTTTGGACCTGGTAGAGAAAAACTGACTTTTGGTGCAAGAGACGGTTTGTCTATGGCAATGTGTCCCTGATCAATCACTTCGGAAATATCGGCCTTCGGGTCAAGATGTTCATACATAGAAAAGATATTTAAGAGCAATATTTTTTCTTTGTCAAAAATTGTTAGGTTGCAGCATTAGGTTTACACAAGAGGCTTTTTCTAGGAGCCCCTGAAACACCACTTCTGCAGGGGTTCTACGGTTCATTCCAAGCCCCAAATGAATCTTGTGGTAGTTGTACCACTGGAGCCATTGCTGGAGATGGAACTTCTCGATCTCTCTCGCATGTAACGGGATGTACGCCAAGCTTTGGCGAGCCCAAGTCAGCAGATTTATTCAGAAGTATGTTGCCAGTCAAAGTCGATGGTTTTTATCTCATCCGCAATCTGGAACTGCGTAAAGATGCGGTAAAAAGCCTTTGTTGGAACAGGGGTATGAAAGATGAGAGTATCGCCGGCAGGGGAGGGGTGGGTATGGACAAAATCTCCTTCGGAGGAGAGGAGGATGCCATGCCCCATGGCACCAAGATACGGCTGTAATTCCGGGGTGTTTCCGTACGCATCCCGTATGTTGTAGGTAAACAGTGATCCTTCTTTATATGGTTCGATCATAAGAGTAATAAAAAGTTCTCCCAGTCTTTTTGTCCGTATGTTCGTTTTTACTGTCCCGTATGGGCCGGTATCGCTGGCGTAGTTTCGTTCAAATTTGATCGTATGACCTTGACCGTCCTTATCGACGAAGTCGGCATAGATCCAATACATCCCACCGGCAGGGGGAGTGAATGGAACATGCCACATACCGGCTGTATCACGATGAGGATGGATGTGGCTGAAGTGTCGTAAATCATCACGGACAACGAGGAGATGAAGTTCTTTGGTGTGGCTTATGCCGTAGTCGGTGAAGACATGTTCATCGTCCATGACGGTGAAGGCAATTTTTGCACCGGTTTCATTATGTGGTTTAATCGTTAATGGGGAGGATATTGCAGGTTCGGCATGAATATGTTCCTTGGATTCACGAAATGCATCTTGTCTGATTTGTTCACGAGTAAGATTTGTCGCACTGACGCCCGATACATAGGGGTTGGCCGCACATCCTTCTTCCGTGATGCTGCGGATGAATTCACTCGCGTTGGGATGGGTATGGGCAAATCCGAGGAGCGCGGCTTTGATCGGGGTCGGATCTTCTCCGACGGCCGTTGCCACTTGTTCGGTCATCCAATCGATGTATCCGGGACGGATCGACGGACGAATAGTTTGGAGTCGTTTGAGATATCGGAACATACTGCAACAGGCCGCGTGCAGTTTGAGCGTCCATTCTGCCGATGTTGCGGCCGATACAAAGGCAGCAGGACGAATGTTTTCGTGGTGGAAGGTATATTGGTATGGGGCATTCTCATGGAGTCCATAGTTCTGGAATACACGGTGGATCACTGCGGCATGTTCCCCGAGTCCTCGCCCGCGATGTATTCCCGGCGTGTCTGCTGACGGCTGTGCAATATCCGTACCAGTTGTGACGGGTTCTTCCGGTGTCACGTTTGTACAGATTCCAAGATAATCACCATGGGCCATATGTTCCTCGAGCGCGGGTGATGGGAGATCCATTGTTGTGTGATTGGAAACGTGACAAATAGTTACTTTTTCTTTTCCTTCATGTTCACAACTCCCAAGGTAATCACCATGGGCCATGTGTTCCTCGAGTGCGAGAAACGGGATGTCCATAGTATTGTTACTGGGGACATGGCAAATGGTGATGGTGTCTACCTCTGCCAAGAAAGAGATGCGGGCATATTGTGCTGCCAGTACCGCCGTATAAAATGCAATGCAAAGGATTGCGCCATTCCTAACCAGCCCTGCAAGAATCGTCGTTTTATGCATTCTTTTTATTATACCACAATTGTAGACATTTGGATATAGTTCTTCACGCTATTTATAGCCTAAGAAAGGCTAAAAGTCTCCCTACCCACCAAAATTGCGGAGGACTGCTAAGGGATGTGCTTTTAAGAATATTACTGCGGAGCGTTTCTCGAACTTTCCGCAGAACGCTTGTAAATTTTCCGCGAAGAAGAACATTCACTTCGCCCATCGAATCGAGAGAGGAAGGAAGAATATTTGTTGATCCGATAAAAAGTGTTTTATGGTCCACGAGGAGCAGCTTTCCATGGAACATGCCCGGATAGAGGAAAACTTGGGCTTTCCCCAGTGTCTGTGTGAGAAGTTGCCCGACAGCGATCATATTTCCGTGGTGTTGAAAATCGGCGTTTCCGGGAATGATGATGGTCACGCGTACGCCTTCGTTGCACCGTTTTGCAAGGAGATCCACGGTATCCATATCACAAAAATATGCATGTTCAAGAACGATCGACTCCTGTGCTTTTTGGATGAGTGTCATAAAGACCTCTCGCATGGGTTTATTCGTTGCGGTATTCATAATGATCTTTGCATCCTCTGGACACAGAGTGGGATTTTCGGTCAGGAAACTTTCTGCAAAATGCGTTCCTTGGAGTTCTACGAGATAATCATGCCATGCATACCGGTATTCGTCGGCGATGTTCATACCTGTGATCAGAAGCGTATGGCCATCGATAACATAGACTTTGGCATGATTGTTCCGCTTTTCATGTTCGATGGTGATATGGGAATGGTGCCAGAAGTGTTTCCAGAATGTTTCCTTTGAATGTCGTGTTCCCAAAAAATCATGATCGTACTCAAAGAAATCTCCCACGGCGTCTTTGCGCACGATCACCTTTACGCCTCGATTGGCAATATCCAGCAAAACAGAGGCCATACGCCGGCCCGTCGTATCATCTTTCCAGATGAACATCTGGATAATAACGGTGTGTCGTGCCTGATAGAGAAGTTGCTCGATATGAGAAAATGCACTGTCGCCACCCACGAAGATTTTTATTGCTCGTTTCTGCAATAGTCGGCTTGCATCCTGCGCATGGATGGCGATATTGAGGCGTATACGAAAGAGCGTGCGTTGTGCGTGGAGGTATGCTACATATTCGAATTCCCGGGTTTGACTCAACGTGCTGCGAAAAAGTGCCTTGAGCCCGCGAAGTGAGAAGAGAGACATGCAGGAAAGTGGATAGAGATGATAGGGCTATACTGTTACAATGCCATTCGTGGACTACCTTCCAATAATTGTGCTGATTCTCGGCGGAATTTTTGTCCTTTGGATTCTTGTGCTCTGGATGCGCCGGATGCATGATAGACGACGGGAGGAGAGATTGGTATTTTTGCAAGTTGTCTTGCCAAAGAAGGAATCCCGTGATGAAAAAGAAGTGGAGACCGAAGAGAAAGGACGGGATTTTAAGGAGGTCATCGGAGTCATGGATCACCTCTACCAGTCCCTCCATGGCATGTATGATGGGACATTCAGGCGTATTCTGCACGGGCAGCCATTCTTTTCGGTGGAATATGCCGCACTTGCAAAAGAAATCCTCTTTTTTGTCGTCGCTCCGCATGAACACATACAGTTTCTCGAGAAACAGATTACGTCCTATTATCCCGATGCCATTCTCGATGAGGTGGAGGATTACAATATATTCACGCCGAAATCCATCGTTGTCGGGCGATCGCTTATTTCGGATAAGAACCACGTTTCCACATTTAAGACGTATCAACAGTTAAAAAGTGATCCATTGAATGCCGTTGTGAATGCATTTTCCAAGCTGGATCAGGAAGAGGGTGCGGCACTGCAGATCATCCTTCGGCCGGCACGGAATGGTTGGCAGAAAAATATACAGACATATGCAGCGGGACTTCTGAACCCAAAGAAGAAAGGCATATCGATTTTCAATCCGATCACATGGCTGTGGGCGTTGATGGATCTCTTTTCGCCCAATCAGGCGAACGTCGGCCCGAAAGATGATTCACCGACGGGCGAACGCGTTTCACAGGCAGTGGAGGAATATAGCAAACAGCTTGAGGAAAAAGCGGCCTATCCGGGATTTCATGTGGTGATTCGTGTTGTAGCATCTGCCAATTCTTTTCCGAGGGCACAATCGATACTCGATACCATTTCCGCGAGTTTTGCACAATTCAATGATACGCGGGGAAATTCTTTCACGCGGTCATCGCTGGAGAGTACGCGTGATGTCGTGAAGCGATTTATTCATCGTAGTCCGCGAAGAAGCTCCCGCGAATGGTTCCGGTTTAAGCGTCTTCTGCTTGGTACAATGGAACTTGCGAGCTTCTATCATTTTCCAAATATCAAGTACAACCGGATTGACACTATTAAATGGCAGATGTTTAAAGTAGCTCCCGCTCCTCAAGGTATGCCCGAGGATGGCATGTTTCTGGGATGGAATACGTATCGCGGAGAGAAGAAAAAAATCTTCATCGATGAAGAAGATCGTTTTCGCCATTTCTATATCATCGGTCAGACGGGAACAGGGAAATCCAATATCCTGCAAGTGATGGCACGACAGGATTTTCATAATGGAAAAGGAGTGTGTGTCATCGATCCGCATGGATCGCTGATTGCCGATCTTCTTCCCTACATTCCCCGTGAACGTGCGGATGATGTGATCTATTTTAATCCCGCAGATATCGACCGGCCGATGGGTCTGAATATGCTGGAGGCAAAGACGCCGGAGGAAAAAGATTTTGTGGCTCTTGAGTCGATGAATATGATGGTGAAGATGTTCGGGAACGAAGTGTTCGGTCCCCGAATTCAGGATTACTTCCGCAATGGCTGTCTCACACTCATGGAAGACGAGGAAGAAGGAGGGGCAATTACGGATATCGTGCGTCTTTTCACTGATGATGAATGGCAGAAATATAAAATATCCAAGGTAAAAAACCCCATTGTTCGTTCATTTTGGGAACACCAAATGGCGCAGACCGGCGCACGAGAGAAGCAGGAAATGATCCCATACTTTGCGGCGAAGTTCGGTCAGTTTACGACCAATACTCTCATTCGTAATATCGTCGGGCAAAGCAAGAGCGCTTTCGATGTTGGTGATTGCATGGCTCATGGAAAAATCCTTCTGATGAATTTGAGCAAAGGACTCATTGGAGATATTAATTCAAACCTTCTTGGACTCATTGCGGTGAATAAGATTCAAGTGGCCGCGATGCGACGCGAGAAGCAAAGCACAGAAACGCGCAAGGACTTCTTCTTGTACATTGATGAATTTCAGAACTTCGTTACACAATCCATTGAGTCGATTCTTTCCGAAGCGCGCAAGTACCGGCTCGGTCTTGTTTTGGCGCATCAATATCTCGATCAATTGGAAAAAGAAGACAAGCTCTCTGGTTCTGTGAGCCTCAAGGGGGCAATCTTTGGAAACGTTGGAACGAAAATTTTCTATCGAATCGGTGCGCAGGATGTCGAAGTGTGTGCGAAAGAAATGGCGCCGGTATTCGGTGAACAGGATCTTCTGAACATGGGATTCCTGCGTGCATGTATGAAGCTTTGCATCGAAGGACAATCCTCACGGCCTTTTACGCTCGAGGTGCCACGGGCATGGGAAGAGAAGATGTATCCGAAAGATGAACAGGCAGCCGAAGCATATATTCAGCTCTCGCGACTGAAATACGGACGGCAGAAAGATTTTGTGGATCGAGAAATACTGCGGCGCATCGGCGCATAAGTGTCAATGAACTGACAAACGCACATAATTCACCACTGTCGCTCCTTCAAGAATATCTTTCACCTTCTTGCTCGGGTCTTTTGCAAAAGGTTGGGTGATGAGAGCGTGCTCTTCGCGTAGTTTCTTCGTTTTGCCTTCAAGGATATTGCCGATGAGAGTGTCTGGCTTCCCTTCTTGTTTAAGTTGCTCTGTCCAAATTTCCTTTTCTTTCTGAATCATGTCTGTGGGCGCCTCAAGAGGAGAGACATACAGTGGATTCATGGCAGCGGCGTGCATGGCAATGTCACGGGCGATTTTTTCTGTTCCACTGTCCAGACCGATAAGAACGCCAATTTTTGCATGAGAATGGATGTACATACCTACAACAGGTGCTTCAACCATCTGTGCTTCGACGAGCGAAATATTTTCGCCGAGCGTATTCACGAGTTCAGGAATCTGTTCATTCGCGTGCCCGTGTGCTTTTTTTTCTCCTTCATGCAACCAGAGGTTGACGAGCTTCTGTCCGGCATCGCGAAAGGCATCTTCTTTTGCAACGAAATCTGTTTCGCAGCCAAGCAGCAAAATGGCGGCCTTATTTCCCTCCTGTGCACCAAAAATCAAACCCTCTGTTTGCGCACGCCCAGCCTTTTTGACCGCTTGCGTCATGCCGCGTTTTTTCAGAATATCAATCGCTTTTTCTTCGTCGCCACCGGCTTGTTCAAGAGCTTCTTTACAGGCGAGGATCGAGATGCCCGTGCGGGCACGGAGAGAGGAGACGGCGGAGGCGGATACTGGCATGGAGGAAAATTGAAAATTGGTAATGGAAAATTGAACACTAGAAACCAACCATCTCTTCCGTTGCTTCTGTCGGAACTTTTTGTTCATCTATTTGCTGCGATTCTTTCCCTTTTCCCATTAATAACTCTTCTTCAATGGTCTTGAGAATCAACTCGATCGATTTTACGGCATCGTCGTTTGCCGGAACGAAGTTGGTGAATTCGTCGGGATTGGCATTACTGTCGCAAATACCATAAACGGGGATCTTGAGGGTCAGGGCTTCGCACACGGCAACGTGATTGTGCACGGCATCCACAACAAAGAGTGCGTCAGGGACGGAAGTCATGTGAGCGACTCCCGAAAGTGCGGTATCTAATTTTGTCAGTTTCTTTCTAAGCATCGTCTGTTCTTTCTTGGTGTACTTGGCAATTTCTCCCGTACGAAATGATTCCTGAAGATCTTTGTAATACTGCAGACGTTTTTTGATGGTGTTCCAGTTGGTAAGCAGTCCTGGCATCCACTTTGACGTCACAATGGGTTGATTGAGTCTTTTGCCGAGAGATTCCACGGAGGTAATACTCTGCTGTTTTGTGGAAGCAAACAAAATCACTTTTCCGGCGTCATGTAATTCTTTCAATGCTGCACAGACTTCTTTCAGTTTTTCATGCGTCTGCATCAGATCAAAAATATGAATCCCTTTGCGCACTCCATAGATATACGGTGACATTTTTGGATTCCATTTACTCTTTGCATGTCCGAAGTGACAGACGGCCATCAGTAAGTCTTTTTCTGTGGGAAAAGGCATAGGAAGATCATTGAGAATTGATAATGAAGACGGTGCAAGAATCCTTGGAACTGCTTTTCAGCGTCATCTCGCCTGGTGCGGTAAACCCGAATGGGAGGACCCGCAGCGATCAGTTGAAAAGGAATATGAGGGAAGAATAAGGGATCAAAAAGGCTTCTGCAAGAAGAAATTGCGGGTTACTGATTCAATAACCCAGTAAATCCATAATCTTCCCAATTTCCACTCTCTCCTGTTTCAACGTATCCCGATCCCGAATCGTCACCGTATCTTTCTCTCCTTGTTCGCTGTCTTCTCCGATCGTTCCAAAGTCGATGGTGATGCATTTGGGAGTTCCGATTTCATCTTGGCGTCGGTAGCGCTTGCCGATACTGCCCGTTACATCGAATTCGCATACAAGATCTGTTTCATGGACAATTTTTTTATACAGTTCTTTTGCCTTTGTAATAAGGTTTTCTTTCTTTGATAGTGGAAGGATTGCAACGTCAACGGGGGCGAGGCGGGGATCAAATTTCATGACAATACGGGTGTCATCCTTCACTTTTTCTTCGGTGTAGGCTTCCAATAGAAAGGTCAGGATGGACCGATCACAACCGAAGGATGGTTCGATGACGTGCGGTAAAAACTTTTTTGTAGGATCTTCCGAATCGGTGTATTTGAGATCCTGCCCGCTAAATTTTTCGTGCTGGGATAGGTCAAAGTCTCCGCGATTGGCGAGTCCAAAGAGCTCTCCCCACCCCCAGGGGAATTGGTATTCGATATCAATGGTCTTGCTGCTGTAATGAGAGAGTTCATCTTTGCCGTGCTCGCGGACGCGTAAATGATTTTTTGAAATGCCAAGGCCGGTATACCAACTCCATACTTCTTGTTGCCATGCGTCGAAGTGTTCGGTTTCTGTTCCAGGTTGAATAAAGTATTCAATTTCCATTTGCTCGAATTCCCGCGTCCGGAAGGTGAAGTTTCCCGGAGTGATCTCGTTACGGAATGCCTTGCCGATCTGGGCGACTCCAAATGGCAGATGAGGCCGCATGGTATCGAGGATGTTTTTGAAATTGACAAAAATTCCTTGGGCCGTTTCCGGCCGCAGGTAAATAGTATTTCCTTCTCCTTCTATGACGCCTTGTTGGGTCTTGAACATGAGATTGAATTGTCGAGGTTCGGTCCAGTCGTGTGCTCCACAACTTGGGCAAAGTACTGGACCATTCTTCGTTTTTTCCTCTCCCCTCAAACCAATATCAACACCAATATTTTTTAAACCATTACTTAAAACATGTAAGTTATACTTAAGCAATATAGGCAATGTATCCATCGAAAAATTTCTTTGCGATTTTCTATACAATTCACCTAATTCATACCAGATAGTCGGACTCCCATGATCAAATTGTCCCGTCTGTACTAGATTAATTATGTGAACTAATAGTTCAGGATAAGGAACACTTATCCTTTCTTCTATAAGCTTATCACCACGAAATCGTTGTTTACATTTTTTACAATCCACGAGGGGGTCGGTAAAAGAACTTACATGTCCACTTGCTTCCCAGATTTTGGGATTCATCAAATTTGCAGAATCAAGGCCAATCATGTCGGGGCGTTTATGGACAAATGTTTTCCACCATTCCTTTTTGATTCTGTTCTTGAGTTCGGTACCGAGTGGCCCGTAGTCCCAAGTATTGGCAAGTCCGCCGTAAATCTCCGATCCTTGGAAGATAAATCCCCGGCGTTTGCAAAGGGAGACGATGGTATCAAGGGAATCGGCTGGCATAGGCTAATAGTATGCAAAGAAGGTATCGTATTCTGTCTATTTTTGAAAGACCTTCCCAATACCGTCTCATTAAAATGGGACGGTATTATCATATATTCTTTGGTGATTTTCCCTTGAAGACTAGGAAGTGGTTCAGTGCACCCCTCCCTTTAGGGAGGGGTGCAGGGGAGGGTTTTGAAGAATACTTTCCACTGAATGTTCTTCTACCAATAATAGAAGTGACTGAATCCCCCCTCCATACCCTCTCCCTACGGGGGAGGTGTTTTCATGACGAGAGAATGAAACTCCTCGCAAGGTTCCCCTCCCAAAGGGGAGGGGTTAGGGGAGGGGGTCCCTATGCATTGTGCGGAGCAATGCATTCTATTCGTTCTTTCTCCGAGAGCTTCACGTAATTCCTCCAGTA